>NZ_CP024091.1:632160-948240 GCF_002736205.1 Pedobacter ginsengisoli
GGAATTCAGCTAAGTATTGGAGGCAGAGGCTTAGATCCGAATCGCACTTCTAATTTTAATACAAGACAAAATGGATATGATATCAGTGCTGATGCCCTCGGATATCCTGAAAGCTATTATACAACCCCTACTGAAGCGCTTGAACAAATTCAGATTGTAAGAGGCGCAGCATCTTTACAATACGGAACACAGTTTGGAGGTCTTCTGAACTTTATTATGAAGAAACCAGTAAAGGATAAGCCTTTTGAACTTACTGTACGCCAAAGTGTTGGATCGTATAAATTTTATAATTCTTTTACCAGTGCCAGCGGAACCGTTGGAAAGGTGAGTTACTACACATTTTTTCAATATAAAAAGGGGGATGGTTTTAGAGGTAATTCTGATTTTAACAGTTACACCGGATATGCCAATATAAACTATCAATTTAATGAAAAAACAAAATTAGGATTAGATTTTACACATATGAACTATCTGGCTCATCAGCCGGGCGGTTTAACTGATGATATGTTTGCTGAAAACCCTACACAAAGTAATAGGGAGAGGAACTGGTTTAAGGTAAACTGGAATTTATTTGCACTACATTTTGATCATAAATTTAATGCAAATAACGAGTTTAACCTGCGGTTGTTTGGCTTGTCGGCAAACAGGTATACTGTTGGGTTCAGACCAAATCGTGTGGCTACGGTTGATGATGGGTCAGAGCCTAGAGATCTGATTAAGGGAGATTTTGAAAACTGGGGAGCTGAAGGAAGGTACCTTAAGCGTTATAACTTGTTTAATAAACCTTCCGTATTATTAGTGGGGGTGCGTTATTATCATGGTCTTAACCATAGCGTACAAGGCTTTGGTAGTTTGGGCAAAGATGCCGATTTTAATTTCTTGGATCCAGACAAATTAATTTTAAACGATTATCGTTTTCCAAACAGGAATGTTTCGGTTTTTGCGGAGCATATACTTCATATAAATGAGAAGTTTTCAGTCATACCAGGGATTCGTTTTGAATATATAAATACCAAAGCAAACGGTTTCTATGCAGGAAAGATACCAAGCAATATTCCTACTGATATTGAATTGGGTGAAAGAACTTATGAACCTAGAAGTAATCAACGTCAATTTGTTATTGCAGGACTAGGCTTGAGTTATAAGCCAATTGAAAGTGTAAATGTTTATGCTAACCTATCACAAAATTACCGCTCTATTACTTTCAGTGATATGCGTATAGCAAATCCATCAGCAGAAATTGATCCTAATTTGCAGGACGAAAAGGGGTACTCATTTGATGTAGGTATACGTAGTCAGCAAACTAAGTTTTACGCGTATGATGTAAGCGGATTCTATTTAAATTACAATAATCGGATAGGAGAGGTTCAGACCTACGATGCCTCGGAACGCATCATTCGATTACGGACTAATATTGGCCAGGCAGTAATTATTGGGGTTGAATCTTATGCTGAAGTTGATTTTCTACGCTTGTTAAAACCAGAGGAAGAAGATTGGAGCACGGTTTTGTTTGCAAATACAGCATTTATTAAATCGGAATATAGAAAGAGTGAAATTACGGCTATTAAAGGAAATGAGGTTGAGTTTGTTCCTGCATTAAATTTTAAAGGCGGTTTAAGGCTTGGATATAAAAACTTAAAGGGGTCATTTCAATTTACCCATCTCTCTGATCAATATTCTGATGCAACTAATGCAATTAAAGGAGATGCATCTGCAGTTGTGGGTTTAATTCCGGCTTATACTATAATGGATGCAAGCATATCGTATGAATACAAAAGATACAAATTGGAGGGAAGTGTAAATAATCTTGCAAATGCTTATTACTTTACGCGTAGGGCAACCGGTTATCCTGGGCCAGGAATTTTGCCGTCTGATAATAGAACATTTTATTTAACCCTTCAGGTTAAGTTATAAGACGAGTGTGAATTTGATTAATGTCATGTGGTAATAATCAAAATGGGTAATGCTTTGGAGTATTTTAAGTGCCTGCTGATTATGACCAACGAGCACACTGGAAGCAGACTGAGTTAGGGTTTCTTCGGAAAAAAGGTACCTTTTTCCGAAGCATTGTCGAAGCAGTGTGCTTTCCGTGGTCCGTTCTTGTTCTCTTTCTTCCGCATCAAGATTTTAGTTTCTATGTATAAAAGCTGAAATTTCGGATGAAAATTTTAAGGGGATAAAGGTTTTTAATAAACTGACTTCCAGATTTTAAAGGTATTCTGATTGGTCCCGTCAATTTGCCTGATAACAAGGCAAAGGTGTTCCTCTCTTTGAGGAAAATATTTATCAATGATTTGCTGAGTCTGTTGTATTAACTGTCCAAGATGTTGTTCAAAATCAATGTTTTTAACATTTAAAATGACCTGATTCATTCTTGCTGAAATTGTGCATTCGAAGGTAAATTCTCTTTTGAGTGCTTTTACTACTTTTGATCTCAGTTTTTTCATTGAATTCTGATTTTGGTAAGTTATTAAATAGGGTTTCCCCATTAATTATCAGTCTAAACGTTAGCTGCCTTTAATAATTGTGCGGTGAAATGTCATTATTTTATTTCCCTTACTTTATTTGGCAACATTCTAAATTAGTAAAAATAGTATAAGAAAGAACCTTTTGTAAGTTGTTTTAATGTAACAAATTTGGGTGATATGCGATTGCTTAATTTCAAGAAGCTGGTTTGTTATTAAGAGGGTATGTCTGGCATCAGAAAGGTGAACTATATGTCCATATTATGCCAAAAACGCTGAATAGTTTGTTGAAAATGTAAAATAAAGAGGATTGTAAAACGCGTCCTTTGATTTACCAAATATGAGTTAGTAGAGGATGAGAAAAAGTTCTGTCTGGCTCCCTTTTAAGTAATGTATATGAAAAGAATTATAATCTCCTGTTTTCTTACTGCGCCATTGGCGCTGAATGCCCAGCAAATTGTATTAAAAAATGATCTTGTGCAAAGGGTTCTACAGTTCGATGGGAAAGTTTGGCGCAGTACGCGATTTTCAAATTTAAAGGGAGATAAGAGCCTGATTGTAAAAAGTGAGGAGGTAAATATATTGCCTATGAATACCGGTAAAACTTATGGGATTACTGACTTTGTGGCAAACGAAAAACCATCTGTGTACAGTCATGGAGATACTAGTTTCATCAGTATCAGTTACCGCCCGTTGCCGGCAATAAAAGGTAAAGATGCAGTTCCTGATGCAATGAATATTAAATACTTTCTGGTAAAAGGTGAGCCTTATACCCGTAAAGTAGTTACGCTAAACTACAATAAGTTTGCTACTGTTGATCGTTTGGAAGCCGAGCGTTTTACTACTCTTAAGCCCGCAAAAGGAGGGGGGCGTGGTGAACCGATTTTTGTAAATGGTCAGTGGTTCTTTGGATTGGAGTATCCGGGGGGTTATACAAGACATACTAATGGCAATACACCTCAAAACTATACACGCAGCTATGATAGCGTAGGTAATTATAGTAATATAAATCTTGATAGAAGGGATATTGAACCTAAATCGGAAAAAGGACTAATTAGGCTGATGCATTTTCCGGGATATGCAAAGCAAAGTGCTGCAGGGTTTAGTATTATTAGCAAAACGGCAGTGGCAGGAGTTGTATTGAAGCAGGAAACCTTGCAAACTGCTTTTATGAAGTATTTGGCAACACTTTGGAAAGCGCCACGCTCTTTTCTTCATTTTAATAATTGGTTTGAGCCAAAGGCCAAGGATTTAAAAGGAGATGGATTAGTAAGTATTTGGCGTGATTACAAGGCAGCTATCAGCCCGTATGGCGTAAAAATGGATGCAATGGTAGCTGATGATGGGTGGCAGGATAGAAAGTCTATTTGGGAGCCTTCAAAAGCTTACTTCCCGAATGGTTATGATGATGTAAGGATTTTGAGTGATAAACTGAAAAATGAAGGAGTTGGTTTTGGTTTATGGCTTTCATTAAATGGGTATACCAATAATATTGATTGGGGAAAGGAGAATGGTTATAGGGAAGCTAAGCGTAATGCATACTTTAGTCAATATGGCCGTAATTACAGTTTATCTGCAACAAAATATAAAGAAGAGGTACTCAAAAAAATCCCAGAAATTGCCAAGTTACTGAACCTAAACTATTATAAACATGATTTTAATGTGTTGAGTGATATGGATGAGGGTAATAACCATCCTGCAACCGACAGGCATGGTCACGAAGCTACATTGAATGCATCTATCGAAATTCTGGAGACAACAAGAAAACTAAACCCTGATATACATCAGAATATGACCAATTGGGTATGGTTTTCGCCATGGTGGCTAATGTATGCAGATTATTTATGGATGCTTGCCGGGGATGATGGGACAAATGGTAACTGGCCCGAAATTTCGACACGTGCAATGGGCTCTACTGATAGAGATGCATATATATGGCGAATGTTTGGAAATCCAAATGACAGACCACTTGTTCCTATATCACGTTTAATGACTCATGGGATCATTAAAAGTACCACCGGCAGAATGGAAAGCAAAGAGGATAATTTGCAGGACTGGGCAGAGTATGTATTGATGCATTATGGCCGTGGCACGTTATTAAAGGAGTGGTATATTTCGCCATCGGTAATGAAGCCGGAAGATTGGAAGGTGTTATGTAAACAAGATAATTGGGCCAAAAGTCATCGCGATGCACTAACCAATACTGTATATGTAGGTGGTAGGCCAGATGAGGGCCATGCTTATGGTTATGTTGGCTGGAGCGGAGAAAAGGGTGTATTGGTAGTTCGAAATACTAATGCAAACACACAAAAGCTGATTATACCATTTGATCAGTCGGTTAATTTTAAAGGGGCTCCCGGACAGGTATATCATGCTAATGTTGTTTTTCCGTATCAGGATGCCTGGCCTGCAAAGTTTACATCGGGTAAGAATATAGAAATTGAACTTGCAGGGTACGCTACCATGGCATTTGAACTGGAGAAGGGTAATCCGGGGGTAGCATTGCCTAAACCACAACAATTAGAGTTTTTGACAAAAAAAGAAGGACTGCCATTAACTAATTTAATGATTCCGGAAGATGTTGAGGGAAGGTGTGATTTGATGATAATTGGCTGGCCAGAGGCAGCTGTAATTAAGATTGATGGAGTTGCTGTGAGTCCAAAACGTAGCAGTAAAGCGGATTTGAACAATTTTGCTAGCTATGCAAAGTCAGGTATGATTCTGGAAAAAGCCAGACCCTGGACGATGTATACTTATGATCTGTTGCCTTATGCAGGCAAGCGCATAAGTATTGAGTATGGAAAATCATCAGGTTTTGAGGCTCATATACTTGCTGAAAGAAAAGTGAAGGCAACTGTAGCAAAAGATGATAATGATAAGTTATGGGCACTTACAAATGGAACAAGAAGGCAAACAATTAAAGTTTTTTAGTTGTTAGCCTTCTTGAATATCTGTGAGAAATTAGATCCTCAGCACACCTCTGAAGCCTCTGGCGGCATAGTAAGATTCGGCACCGTTGTGATATATGAAGATAGTTTCGTATCGGTAATCCCCAAAAATGGCTCCGCCATGTTTTCTAATGTCTGCTGGTGTTTTTAGCCAGCTCGATGTTTTAGTATCGAACTTACCAAATTGCTGTAGCTCGCGGTATTGTTCTTCTGTTAGTATTTCAATACCCATGCTGGCAGCCGCATCAATAGCGCTGTTTTGTGGCTTATGTTCTTTTCTTGCATCTAAAGCTGCGCGGTCGTAACAAAAGCTTCTCCGTCCTTTTGGACTTTCTGCTGAACAGTCATAAAAAATGTATTCATCGGTTGTTTTATCGTAAGCAACAACATCTGGTTCACCGCCGGTTATTTCCATATCATCAAGCGACCAAAGTTTTTCTGGATTAGCCTGGAGTTTGGTTTCTACTTTTTCCCATTCAATCTCCTTATGGCGGTTTCTGTTTTTTTCAAAACGCTCTTTCAAGGTTTTGATTAATTCTTCGCGTTGTTCGGGTGACAATTCTTTTTTAGTGGTTTTCATAGCTTTTTATAGATTAACTGAAATGAGCTTCCTGTCTGCTGGTCTGAAATACCAAGATACAAAAGTCAGCACTAGTAATAATATTGGACCAAAAAGATCTTTTCCTCCATCACCATTAGCCAGGTGAGAGAATACAGCTCCTGACATGGCAAAGAAAAAACCTGCATAAGCCCATTCCTTTAATAGGGGGAGTTTAGGAAGAAGTGTTGCTATGACTCCCAGTATTTTCCAAATCCCCAGTATTGTCAGGATGTATAATGGGTAACCTAAGTTTTTCATCATTGTAACCTCATTGTCCATTTTAATTAATTGTACTATGCCGGTTGATAACATTCCTAATGCGAGCCAGAGTGTGGCTATCCAATAGATGATTTTATTTCTCTTTGTCATGATGTATTATTTTAGTTTGCTTACAATGTTTTGCAGTTTGTTATGTGCCATATTTATACCCAGTGCAAATGGTAACTGTAGTACTTTATCTCTTATTTCGCCCGATTTGTATATAATATGCATCGTGAGTTTGCTAGTGCCATCAGTAAGTTTTTCAAATTGCAGGAACTCAAGCTGGGCATCGAAAGGGGCATTGTCCATTTCAAATGTCCGGGTAATTTTCTGGTTTGGAATAAACTCATGAATTACACCATTAGCTATAAATGCTATATTCCCTTTAGGATCACTTGTTTGGAACTGATAACTGCCATGGTTTTTGTTTTCTAGTTTCAGCACTTTTGTTCCCATCCATTGCTCAACAATTTCGGCTTCTGTATATGCCGTAAAGAGCAATTCTAGTGGTAAATCAAATTCTCTGGTAATTATTAATTCCTGCTTGCCATTTTCGGCGTGGATTTTTGTTTTTTGTTCCATAGGGTTTATTTTTTTGATTGGTAGTTTTTCATTATGGTTTCCAATTTGTTGAACCGATCATCCCACATTTTGCGGAACGGCTCTATAAAGTCGGCTACGTCTTTCATTCCTTTTGCATTTATGTAATAGTGAATTTCTCTGCCGTTTTGTTTTTGTTCAAGTAATTCGCACTCAGTTAGGATTTGCAAGTGCTTTGAGACAGTTGGCCTTGCTGTGTCGAAATTTGAGGCTATTGCACCAGCTGTCATAGCTTGTGATGCCACCAGCAGAAGTATTGCCCTTCTTGTTGGGTCTGCAATGGCTTGAAATACATCTCTTCTTAAATTCATTATGTAGCTATTTGACTACAAATATATGTGTAGTCAAATAGCTACGCAAATTTTTTTGATATTTTTTTAGGATGATCATTTGTATGTGGTTGGTTGTAAGTTGAATTGTGTATTTTGGCAGTATGCAGAAAAAGGAAATGGAAACTTTTTGTCCGGCAAGCAGGGAAGAATGGAGGCAATGGCTAAAAGAAAATCATAGCTCACGCCAATCTGTTTGGCTTGTTCAATATAAACAGAAATCGGCTAAGCCAAGTATACCCTGGAGCGATTCAGTGGACGAAGCGCTGTGTTTTGGCTGGATTGACAGTACGAGGAAAACGATTGATGAAGAAAGTTTTGTGCAGTTTTTTACTAAGCGTAAGCCAACAAGTAACTGGTCGAAAATTAACAAGGCTAAAGTTGAACGTCTAATAGAAGAGGGGCTGATGACAGAAGCAGGTTTACACAGTATTGAAGTTGCAAAGAAAAATGGTTCATGGTCTATTCTGGATGATGTAGAAGAGTTGGTTGTTCCAAAAGATTTACAGGAAGCATTCCGGTTACAGCCTGGTACTGGTGATTATTTTGGTAGTTTGAGCAAGTCTGTTAAAAAGATGATACTGCAATGGGTTGCTCTTGCCAAACGGCCAGAAACCAGACAAAAGAGAATTGCTGAAATAGCAGAGCTTGCGGCCCAAAAGCTGAAACCAAAACAGTTTAGATAATATTTATTCTTTTAATCGTTCAAATCAATATAAGTTCCCACTTTTGTTGAAATTTTGAGTGATACTCATACTGTAATTGAATAAATACCATAAAAATTGAAACAAGCGAACGAAAAGCCTGCTGAGCAAAAACTTAAAAGAGGATTGCAAAACAGGCATATTCAGTTAATTGCCCTTGGCGGAGCCATAGGAACAGGATTATTTTTAGGCATTGGTCCGGCAGCTGTATTAGCTGGGCCTTCTGTAATTTTAGGTTATGCGCTGGCCGGTATTATTGCGTTTTTTATTATGAGGCAGTTGGGCGAAATGGTAGTTGAAGAACCTGTTTCGGGAAGCTTTAGCCATTTTGCATATAAGTACTGGGGCTCTTTTGCCGGTTTTGCCTCTGGCTGGAACTATTGGGTTTTGTATATACTTGTAAGTATGTCGGAGTTGACCGCCATAGGTATATATGTGCACTTCTGGTGGCCTGAAATTCCCCTGTGGTCCTCAAGTCTTTTCTTTTTTATTGTAATTAATGCCCTAAATCTTACCTCTGTAAAAGTATATGGCGAGGTGGAATTCTGGTTTTCAATAATAAAGGTAGTAGCCATTATTGCAATGATCATTTTTGGCGGATATTTACTTTTTAGCGGTAGTGGGGGCGAACAAGCGGGTATTGAAAATTTATGGAACGATCGTGGTTTTTTTGCCAAAGGTTTGTTTAGCGCTGATGGTAAAGGAGGTTACCAGGGTTTGCTTGCCGCTATTGCATTGATTATGTTTTCTTTTGGTGGGCTGGAGCTAATTGGGATAACGGCTGCGGAGGCAGAGCAACCTGAAAAAACCATTCCTAAAGCTACGAATCAAGTAATTTACAGGATTCTGATTTTTTATGTAGGGGCATTGGTGATTTTATTCTCTTTATCTCCATGGAAAAATATTACTACTGATAGTAGCCCATTTGTAATGGTGTTTGAGAGTTTAAAAGGTTTTCAGTTTACGCTTTTAGGTAAAACTATTTATTTTACCAGTGTAATTGCTAATGTGCTTAATGTTATTGTACTAACTGCTGCTTTGTCTGTTTATAATAGTTGTGTTTACAGTAACAGCCGGATGCTATTTGGCCTGACGGAACAAGGGAATGCACCTTCTTTTTTATCGAAGTTGAATAAGAATTCGGTACCGATTAACGCAATCTTAATATCGAGCCTATTTGCAGCAATATGTATTATAGTTAATAAGCTAATGCCCGAGAAGGCGTTAGAAGTTTTAATGTCGCTGGTGGTGTCTTCTCTAATTATCAACTGGCTAATGATTAGCATTACTCATTTGAAATTTAGAAGAAGTAAAGAAGCTGAGCGGGTTAAGACTAAGTTCCCTTCTTTTATTTATCCTTTGTCGAATTACCTATGTCTGATATTTCTGGTAGGTATTTTAGTTATTATGTGGATAACAGGATTAAAAATGTCTGTTGAGCTTATTCCTGGATGGATCTTATTACTTTATGTTTGTTACCTGGTGGTTCGTAAAAAGAAAAGCGGAGATAAATCATAAGATTTACCCCCGCCATCTAAATTAACGCTCTCATAAATATAAACGAAGAAATGAGTAAATGGTTTAATCGTTTCTGTGTTTTTTTGGAGGTATGACAGTAATATGATATTGTGTGAAGGCAATTTCTCACTTTATCTTAAATGCAGTATTGTTTGGAAAGAAAGTTGTCGGCCGGAGCGTTTGTTTTGATAGACAACGAACATCGCGGTAGCACATAAACCAATTATCCCCGCTAAACAAACGGCTAATCGCGGACCAAAGGCTTGAGCTGTCCAGCCGATAAGCAGACTGCCTATAGGGATCATTCCCTGATAAGCCATAATGTAATAACTGATGGCGCGGGCTCTCATTTCAGGAATAGTATGTGTTTGAATGTAAGTGTTTATGGCAGATGTTTGGGCCATCATACCTATACCACCAAAGGCCATAAATACAAGGGCTAAAGATAGTATGCCTGAATAAGCCAGCATTATTAAACTTACCCCAAATATGGTGCTTGCCAAGACTATAATTCTTTTTAATGGTTTAGCAGACCTTAAATTAGCTAAATACATTGCGCTAATTACCGAGCCCAGGCCGGCAGCACTTTCGAACCAACTAAACGTTCCTGCATCGCCATGAAATAGATCTTTAGCAAAAATTGGCATTAATGTATTAAATGGAATTACGAATAAACTGCTAATACCTATCATAAGGATCATGCTGCTAAGTTCTCTGTCGCTTGATACGTATTTGAAGCCTTCTTCCAGCTCAATCCAAATGCTTTTTTCTGATCTTTGTGTAACGCCAAGGTTTAGTTTCATTAAGAACAGACATAGTAGCACAGGGATGTAACTTAAAAAGTTTCCGACAAAACAAAAGTCTTCGCCAAAAGTACTCAGTATTACTCCTGCCATAGCGGGTCCCACAATTCGCGCAAGGTTGGCCATAGTAGAATTCAGTGCTATTGCATTGGGCAGATCTTCTTTTTGGTCTACCATTTCTACCATTAACGATTGTCGGCAGGTTACATCAAAAGCATTTATGATACCCTGTACCAGACTTAAGAAGATGATGGCTGGAATGTTGTAGAACTTGAAAAAGATTATTGCTGCAAGTGCGCCTGCCTGCATCATAGATATGATTTGGGTAATGACAAGGATTTTATAACGGTTGTGCCTGTCGATTAAGCTACCTGCATAAGGGGATAGTATGAGTGAGGGGATTAGACTGGCAAAAGCAACGAGGCCTAATAAAAGTGCTGATCCTGTTAGTCGGTAAACTAACCAGCTTACAGCAGTTTTTTGCATCCATGTTCCTATTAAAGAGATACTTTGGCCATAAAAGAAAAGTTTGAAATTGCGATATTTTAATGATCTAAATATATTCATGTGTAGTAGATGTCTTGAAGACATTACAAATTTCGGCATAAGTTATTGAGTTGTAAAATTGATTGTTTTAATGATATTGATTAGTTTTAACGATTGATTATGGAACTTAGACAACTCAATTATTTTGTAAAAGCTGCTGAACATCTTCATTTTACTGAAGCTGCAGCTGAATCTTTTGTAACACAATCGACTTTATCACAACAGATAAAGCAATTGGAAGAAGAACTGGGTATGTTATTGTTTGATAGGGTTGGTAAGCATGTACGGCTAACAGAGGCGGGTGGTGTATTTCTGGTTCATGCAAAACAGATATTGCTGGATGTACAAAAATCTAAAGCAGCGATATCTGAATTGAACAATCTTGCGATTGGTGATCTTAGGATTGGGGTTACTTATGCATTTAGTTCTATGGTATTGCCAGCATTGGCCCCTTTTTCATCAAAATATCCGGGGATTAAAATATTTATTGAATATGGTACTCCGGAATCGTTGGAAATTAAGTTGAAGGCTGCCGAACTAGATATTATTCTTAGTTTCCACGAGGAGTCTGATAACCAGGGGCTGGAAATGCAGCCTTTGTTTTATTCTAAAATTGTGATGGTAGTTTCGCGAAAGCATTCGTTGGCATCATTAAAAAAGATAACAGTAGCTGAACTTGGCGAGTTGGAGCTTATTTTACCGGGTAAGGGTTTTAGCTCAAGAGATTATGTAAATGAGCTTTTCCGTAAGCGTAAGATTACACCTAAGATCAAGATTGAAATGAATGAAGTAAATTCATTGCTTACTTTGGTAGAAAGTACTTCGTGGGTAACTATTTTAAATGAAAAAGCCATCATCAGCTGGGATACGTTAGTTGCTATTCCAATAGCGGGAAAGGAACAGTACAAGAGAGCATTTATATTAAGACAAAAGGGAATCTATCAAAAGAAGGCTGCAAATTTATTTATTGAAGAGCTGAGCAAGATACTTTGGTAATTTTGATACGCATTGGCGAAACTTTGAGACGGATTCTTTACTTTATCAGGCTCATATTCTCTTTCTTTGTTTATAACCAAATATAAATTAAGAAGATGCGTAAACAATTAATAACAGTTGTATTCATTTTTTGGTGCAGCACAGGCATTAGTTTAGCTCAGGTTTCTCAGGTAAATACTCAGAAATTTGATCGTAAGTCTGGAGTTACAGCAACATACAGCAAAAATATTTTAAAGATAACATGGCCAGCCGGGAATAATAACTATGGGCAGGTTGACCTGAATATGGAAAAGGGAAAACCGTTATTTAGCCGATTGCTTATTGGCGAAGCTAAAAAAGCAAAACTGGTTTCAACAGATCTTGATCCTGCCTTTTTGCTGACTATTGGTAAACGGGATTTGATATCGCAAAACGGATGGAATATATTTTTTGATAAGGTTCCTCAGAAGAAGTACAAGACCTATAATGTAGAGTTAGAGAAATCAACTGCGGCTGTAAAGACCATAGGAAGCAGGACCGTGGTTACCATTTCATCTTTAAAGGCAGATCGTTTTTCGGGTAACCTGGAGATTACTTTTTACAATGGGAGTCCGTTGTTTAACATAGCGGCTGTGATGGCTACCAAAATCGACTCGACTGCGATTGTATATGATGCGGGCTTAATTAACAGATCGGCAAGTTGGAAAAACATATCATGGATAAATACCGGAGATACCTTGCAGAATGTTAAGGCTATTGATACTGACAGTTCGAAAAATATAGCCGTAAAATATAGAACCATAGCTGCAAAGGGAAAGGAGGGGACTTTGGCGATATTCCCAGCGCCTCATCAATATTTTTATCCTTTAGATGAAGCCTTTAATCTGAAATTTACCTGGTATGGGAAGAACTACAGAAAAATGACTAATGGATATGGTATTGGGATTCGTCAGGATTTGGAAGGCGACAGAAGATTTGTTCCGTGGTTTAACTCACCTCCTGATACCAAGCAGCGCCTAAATTTCTTTTGTCTGCTTAGCGCAGATGATGAAAATGCTGCCTTTACTGAGATAAAGAAGTTTACACATAACGACAGCTATGTTAAGTTACCGGGTTATAAAACAATGTCGAGTCATTTTCATAACGAGTTTATTATGAAAGTGGTGCTGGCAAATAAACCAATACCTGAAGTGCCTGATTTTGTTAATGTATTTAAGAAAACGGGGATAGATATTGTACACCTGGCAGAGTTTCATTATACGGCGCATCCTAAGGGTCCGGATGAGACAAGATTAAAAGAATTGCATGCGCTTTTTGAACAATGCAAGCGTCTTTCTGATAACAAACTTCTTTTGTTACCGGGTGAAGAGCCTAATGAGTTTTTTGGTGGCCATTGGTTAGCACTTTTTCCTAAACCGGTTTATTGGATCATGTCGCGCAAGAAAGAGGCTCCTTATAGAGAGAATCATCCTCAGTATGGTAAAATATATCATATTGGTGATAAAGATGATATGTTGAAGCTTCTTGAAGATGAAAAGGGATTGGCCTGGACAGCCCATGCCCGTACAAAGGGATCTGTAAATGCGCCTGATGTATACAAAGATGAAACATTTTTTAAATCAGATCATTTTATGGGAGCAGCATGGAAAGCAATGCCTGCAGATTTATCGGAACCAAGATTGGGGAAGAGGGTGTTAGATCTGATGGATGATATGAACAATTGGAAGCTGAAAAAATCTGTGATTACAGAAGCTGATCTTTTTACTATAACTCCTGAAAATGAGATGTATGCTCACTTAAATGTTAATTACCTGATGATGGATGATTTGCCTGAATTTGATAAGGGCTGGCAACCTGTTTTGGATGTAATGCAGCAGGGTAAGTTTTTTGCAAGTACAGGAGAGGTACTGATTCCTGAACTGACCATAAATGGAAAGCATTCTGGAGAAACGATAACGCTGGATAAATCTGGTTTTGCAAATATAAAACTTAAACTAAACTGGACCTTTCCAATGAATTTTGTAGAAATCATATCGGGTGATGGCAACAAGGTATACAGAGAAAAGGTTGATCTTACTAAAACGCAAGCCTTTGGGTCTAAGTTATTGCAGCTTAAAACTAAACTCAGTAATAGGACATGGGTAAGGGTAGAGGCATGGGATATTGCTGCAAATGGAGCTTTTAGTCAATCTTTCTACATAGAAAACAATTAACCACTTATACACAAACATGAAACGTTTATTTCTTTCATTAGGTTTGGCCGTTACCATACTTAGCGTATCCGCTCAGGAACGGAAAGCACCTGCCTATCCACTTATTACACACGATCCTTATTTTAGTATCTGGTCGTTCTCTGATAACCTCAACGTGGCACCAACAAAACACTGGACAGGTACAAATCACGCATTAACGGGATTAATTAAGGTTGATGGAAAAGTTTACAATTTTTTAGGCAAACCTGCAAAAAGCTTCGAAACGCTTGTGCCGACTGCCGAAGAGAAAAGCTACACGGCGAAATATACCGAAACAGCACCTGCGGCAGGTTGGGAAAAAACTGTTTACAATGATGCTGATTGGAAAAGCGGAAATGCTCCATTTGGTGACGGAGATGCGAAAACCCAATGGAAAAGTGACAACCTTTGGATGCGCCGTGAGTTTAATATTGAAAGCGTTGATGTAAAAGGTTTAAACCTAAGAATTAATCATGATGATAATATAGACCTGTTTTTAAACGGTGTTAAAATTTATAATTGCAATTGCTGGACTGGAAAGTATGTTTATATCCCAATTGATGAGAAGATAAAAGGGGTATTGAAAAAAGGTAAAAATGTTATCGCTGCACATATTAAAAATACCGCGGGTGGCCAATGGTTAGATGTTGGTTTATCATTTGAAAAACCAGCAGCTGAGTTAAAATCAGTAATAACTGCAAAACAGAGCAGTGTAACTATTAATGCTACACAGACTATTTATAAGTTTAGTGCCGGTAAAGTAGACCTGGAGGTTGCCTTTACATCGCCATTGCTTATGGATAATCTTGATCTGCTGGCCAGACCAGTTTCTTATGTCTCATTTAAGTTGAAAGCTAACGATGGGCAAAAACACAATGCCCAGATATTCTTTGGTGCATCAACTGATATTGCTACCAATAGTCCTACTCAAGAAATTGAGGCATCCGTTTATAAAAATGGTTCACTTTCGGTACTTAAAGCTGGTACTACTGAGCAACCTGTATTGAAAAAAAGAGGGGATGATATCAGGATAGATTGGGGATATATGTACGTTGGTGTTCCTCAAAATAGCGGTAAACAATATATAGCTTCATCAGCAAATGCTGTTTCATCTTTTATTAGTGGAAAAGCGGGTTCATCTGATGCTAAAGGAAAAAGTTTAACATTAGTTACTGTATTGCCATTTAACGTTGGTGATGCAGCAATTGAAAAAACTGTTTTGGTTGGGTATGATGATATTGAATCTGTTCAGTATTTCGGCGAGAATTTAAAGCCGTGGTGGAACCGCAAAAATAATCAGACCATAGATAAGCAGCTTACCCTTGCAAATAATGAATATGCGGCTGTTCTGCAAAAATGTATTGCATTTAATAAACAGTACTATGCAGCAAACTTAAAAGCTGGTGGAGCCGCATATGCTGATCTTTCTAATATTTCCTATCGTCAGGCAATTTCTGCGCATAAATTAGTAGAAAGCCCACAGGGAGATATCTTATTCCTTTCAAAAGAAAACTTTAGTAATGGTTCTATCAATACTGTTGATGTTACTTATCCGTCGGCACCATTGTTTTTGGTATACAATCCTGATCTGTTAAAAGGAATGTTAAATGGAATATTTTATTATAGTGAAAGTGGAAAATGGAAAAAGCCTTTTCCCGCTCATGACTTAGGTACTTACCCCTTAGCTAATGGCCAAACATATGGCGAAGATATGCCAGTAGAGGAAGCTGGTAATATGGTAATTCTTACTGCTGCAATTGCTAAAGCTGAGGGCAATGCCGAATACGCGAAAAAGCATTGGAAAACGCTTTCTGTATGGGCTGACTATTTAAGCAAGGATGGTTTTGATCCTGCCAATCAGTTATGTACTGACGATTTTGCGGGTCACCTTGCGCGAAATACGAATTTATCGGTAAAGGCGATTGTAGCTTTAGGTGGCTATGGAATGCTTGCTGCACAATTGGGAGAAAAGGAAGAGGCAGCAAAGTATACACCAATGGCTAAGGAGATGGCAAAGAAATGGATGGAAATGGCTGACGCTGGAGATCATTTTGCTTTAACATTTGATTTGAAGAATACCTGGAGCCAAAAGTATAACCTGGTATGGGATAAAGTATTGGATCTTGGGATTTTTCCTAAAGAGGTGTATAAAAAAGAAATCAACTTTTACCTGAACAAGCAAAACACATTTGGCCTGCCATTAGATAGTCGTAAAACTTATACTAAATCTGATTGGATTATGTGGACTGCAACTTTGGCTGATAATCAGGCTGATTTTGAGAAGTTCATTAAGCCTATTGGTAAATTCTCTCTTGAAACAACCAGTAGGGTGCCATTAAGTGATTGGCATGAAACTACTAATGGTAAACAGGTAGGCTTCCAGGCACGCAGTGTTGTTGGTGGCTATGCTATAAAATTATTGGATTATAAGTTGCACAATAAATAAACCTTGTATGCGAATTAACAATTTGTTTTTTACTGTATGCTTTTTTGGAGTAGCCATGCTAACTGGCTTGGCACTACATACCAATGCACAAGTAAACTCTAATCAAAACCCATATAAAGAATTACCCTTAGGTGCAATTAAGCCACAAGGCTGGTTAAGAGAGATGCTGATTCGGCAGAAGAATGGGGCTACAGGAAATCTGGATAAGCTTTATCCTATTGTGATGAACGAGAGAAATGGATGGCTTGGTGGAGACGGCGACCAATGGGAGCGTGGCCCGTATTGGATAGATGGTCTTTTACCACTTGCTTACCTTTTGGATGATAAGGCGCTTATTGCTAAAACAAAACCATGGGTAGAGTGGGCTATTAAAAGCCAGCAGCCCGACGGTTATTTTGGACCAACCAAGGACTATAGTTATGAACGTGGTATGCAACGTGACAATAGCAGAGACTGGTGGCCAAAAATGGTAATGCTGAAAGTACTTAAGCAGTATTATTCGGCCACAGGTGACAAAAGAGTAATTGAATTAATGACCAATTACTTTAAGTATCAATTGAAAGAACTCCCATCAAAACCGCTTGACCATTGGTCTTTTTGGGCGCGCTATAGGGGTGGCGACAACCTTCAGGTAATATATTGGTTATATGATATTACTGGCGATAAATTTCTTCTAGATCTTGGCGAGTTAGTGCATAAACAGACTTTTGATTATACTAATGCTTTTTTGAACTCAGATATGTTATCCGATTTTGGAAGCATTCACTGTGTGAATCTGGCTCAGGGCATAAAGGAACCTATTGTTTATTATCAGCACCATCGTGATAATAAATATCTGGAAGCAACAGATAAAGGTTTTAAAGATATTCGGATACAAAATGGTATGGCGCACGGATTATATGGTGGGGATGAAGATTTGCATGGTAACAATCCAACTCAGGGTTCTGAACTTTGTAGTGCCGTTGAAATGATGTTCAGTCTGGAAAGCATGCTTGAAATTACAGGCAAAATTAATTATGCTGATCATTTGGAAAGGATTGCATTTAATGCCTTACCTGCTCAGGTGTCGGATGATTTCATGGATCGTCAATATTATCAGCAAGCCAATCAGGTAATGGTTACCAGGCATACCCGTAATTTTAATCAGGATCATGGTGGCACTGATATTTGTTATGGTTTACTTACCGGCTACCCTTGCTGTACCTCAAATATGCATCAGGGATGGCCTAAGTTTGCACAAAATCTTTGGTATAAGACAGCAGATAAAGGGGTGGCAGCTTTGGTGTATTCGGCTAGTGAAGTTAAAACTACTGTTGCCAATGGGGTTGAAGTGAACTTTAAAGAAGAAACAAATTACCCTTTTGAAGAGAACATCAGGTTTACACTTAGCATGGGGAAAAAGGTTAAATCGGCTTCTTTCCCTTTTCATCTTCGAATACCTGAATGGTGTAAAAAAGGTTCTGTAAAGATCAATGGACAAACGTTTAAAGAAGCTGCAGGTAATCAGATAGTGATAATAGAGCGTGAATGGAAATCTGGTGATGTGGTTGAACTGGAATTGCCAATGCATATTTATAAAAACAGATGGTATGAAAATTCAGTGTCTGTTGAGCGTGGCCCAATTACTTATGCTTTAAAAATGAAGGAAGAAGTAACAAGGGTTAAGAATGATAAAGATCCAATAGAATATGGAAATTATTATGACGAGATCAGATCATCTTCGGCATGGAATTATGGTTTAATTGAAACGCCCGATAACAAGCTTAGTGAGCAATATAAGGTAGAGAAAACGGGTGTGGTTTCTAATTACCCATGGAATCTTCAGAGTTCTCCAATTGCAATTAAAACAAAGGGTAAAAGAATCCCTTCGTGGCAATTGTATAATGAAATGGCAGGGCCGATTCCTTACAGTTTTGTTTATGGTATTGAAACTTCTCCTGAAGAAGAAATTACCTTGGTGCCTTATGGGTGTACCAGTTTACGAATTTCTCAATTCCCTATAGTTCAGGGGAGATAGGATTGGGCATAATTAAGAAACATTTTCCAATTGCTCTTTTAGGGCAGCCGGAAAATGTTTCTTAGTTACTTGCCCTTATGGTTACCTATTTAAATGAAGTACTTTTGTAATAACTTTTCTAACTCCTGAGGGAAGAGAGGCTTCTTTAAAAGCTTAATGACATATGGATTGGCCTCTGCTTTTTTAATATCGCCAAAATCTAAGGTTGATGAAAGTATGGCAATTAGGCATTTATCCTTTACTGCTGCCGGGAACTTTTTATAGATTTCCAGAAATTCAAATCCATCCATCTCAGGCATTTGGATGTCTAAAAGAATAAAATCAGGAAGGTTATTTACATCATTAATATGCTTGCTTAAATAAGACAAGGCTTCCTCACCAGAATGGCATAAAATGGTCTCGTCAAACAATTTAGAGATTGAAATGATTTTAGAATTTATTTTAAGATCAACCTCATTGTCATCAACCAACATTACTTTTTTGTACTTACTTAACATTAGGGATTGTAATTTTAAAAGTTGTACCAACTGCAGTATCTGAACTTACAGATATCTTTCCATTAATCTTGTTGAGCGCTTCTTTAACAATAAATAAACCCAGACCACTACCGTGATTAATTTTACTTTTAAAGAACTGTGTGAAAATCTTTTCAAGATGTTCATTTAAAATACCCATTCCATTGTCGGCAATGGTAATTTCTACAGAGGCTTGGTTAACGTCTACATTTATGTCAACTTTTTTATTCTTTTCGTCTTCTTTCTGATATTTAATGGCATTGGATATCAGATTACCTAATATCACTTCTATCCTGAAAACATCTCCATAAAAAGGAATGTTTTGTTTAATATTTACATGGAAATGCGTGTCTCTATCAGTATAAGAATAAAGTTCAATCAGTTCATTTATAAGTTTTGTGAAATCAACGGGTGTGTGCTTCGCAACAGTTTTGTTGTTTTTATAGTATTGTAATGTCTTTTGAATGTAGTAGTCCAGTTTATTGGAGCAGGTTTCTATTAAGCCCCAGTATTCTCCGCTTGAGTTAAAAAGCCCTTCCATTTTTACCAGATTTACTATCCCCATTGCTGAAACAAGTGGAGCCCTGAGTTCATGAGAAATACTATAGATGAACCTGTTTAGTTCATCATTGGTTTTCTCTAATTCAATAATTTTATTCCTTAAATCTATTTTAGATTTGTAGGCATCGTAGGCGTTTTTTATTGAATTATGAAGTTCTAAGTCATTCCATGGCTTAGTGATGTATCTGTAAATATCACCATGATTAATAGCATCTGCCAATGCTTCGATATCAGTATAACCAGTAAGTAAGATTCTTATGGGATCGGGATAGGTTTCAATTATGCTTTTAAAAAATTCCACACCTGTAGTTTGTGGCATCTTTTGGTCGGCAATAATTACATGAACCGGAACATTCTCCAATATCTTTAAGCCCTCTGCTGCGGAAATAGCAGTATAGATCTCATATTGTCTTCTAAAGCCAGCTTTAAAAGCATGTAAGTTGTTCTCTTCGTCGTCAATATAAAGTACCCGTACTGTTGGCGTATTCATAGATAAATGTTAATTTCACTTTACAGGCAAGGTAATAATAAATTCTGTACCTTGATTCACTTTTGTTACAACATCAATAGTTCCATGATGATTTTCAATAATTCTAAAAACTATTGATAAACCTAATCCTGTTCCTTCTCCGACATCCTTGGTAGTAAAGAATGGTTCAAATATTTTTTGTTTTACCTCTTCAGGCATCCCTGTTCCACTATCTTTTATGCTTATTTTTACATGGTTTTCTTCTTGCCAGGTTTTTATAGTTACAGACTCTTCTTCATTTTGTTCTGATTTAGCCTTAATGGCGTAGATAGCATTGGTAATTAAATTCATAAATACCTGGTTGATCTTGCCTGGCATACATTCAACAAGAGGAAGAACCTCATAGTCTTTTATAATTTTTAAGTTAGAAGGAAAAGTGCTTCTAATTAAAACCAGTGTAGAGTCTAATCCTTCATTTAAGTCGACAGGTTTGGTATCATTTTCATCTAGACGGCTAAAGTTTTTTAAACTTCTAATGATTTCTGCTGTTCTTCTGGCTCCATCACCAATTCCTGTTAATAGTGACTTTATTTCACTTCTAACAAAATTAATGTCAATCCGTTTTTTAAAGTTCTCAATCGCGCTAAGTTGTTCTTCAACATTTCCGGTTAGATCCAGCTTCTCATACATATGAATTACATCATCCAACTCATTTATATCCAGTTCAAGAGGCTTTATGTTTGAAGTAACAAAGTTAATTGGGTTATTTATTTCGTGGGCAATACCGGCGGTAAGTTGTCCAAGTCCTGCCATCTTCTCGGCATCAACAAGTTGAGATTGGGCTTCTTTTAAATTGACAAGTACCTCATTTAAATTTTGGTTAGTGTTTTCTAACGCTTCTGTACGCTCTTTAACTTTTATTTCTAATAATACGTTTTGTTCACGTACTAATTTTTCATTTTCGATAAGAACTCTTAATGCCTCTGCCTGAGATTGTTCTTTTTCTTTTTTGAAGAGATTTATCTTATCTGCAAGGGCAAAAGATAAAAGGGTTACCTCTATAACAGATGCAATTTGTAGGATATAAATTGTAAATATATTATAAGGGATTATCCTGTAGTCTTTGGCTATAAACATACATATGCCTATTGTTAATACGGTCCATGCAAGTAAATAATAGCCTGCCGGCTTTACATTTTCTTTAAAATAGCCATAGGCAGCAATAATTAATGCAATAATGCAACTAAGTGCAGTGAACAGTTGCATTAATGCAAAGGCAAAGGAGACATAGTTGGTTAGTGCCAGGATTAGGGTTATAGCAGAAAGCCCAACTAATGTTTGCAGAATTTTATGACACCTTGGAACTAATTTTTGAGTGTTTAAAAATGAAATAGAAAAACTCAGTCCGGATATTAGGGCAATTAATGAGAAAATGGTAACACTATGTTCGTGCAACCATAAATTATCTGACCAAAAGTATTTTGTAGCAAAACCCTGAACTGATATTTGAGAAAGCCAGGTAAATAGAATGTAGAAAACGTAAAAAACATAGCTCTTATCCCTTACGCTAAAAAATAGGAACAGATTGTACAAGAACATGATCAGCAAAGCGCCTGAGTACAAGCCAAATATTAAGTCTCTTCTAATTAATTGTGTAGTTGTTTCCTGTTTGGTCTGGATCATGACAGGGGCAACAAATAACTCTTTGGAAACAATATTTATATAAATGTCCGGATCAGTATTGATAATTGAATCGGGAATATTGTTGTAAGCCACATTTCCGATTAAATTGCTGGGTGATATCAGATTGAAATTCCTTAAATGCTGATTAAGCAAAACTTTGCTGTCCTTAACATAAAAAATGTTAACAAATGAAAGCCTTGATTGATCTATAAATAAAATTAGATTATTATAATTTATAAGATTTTGAGGAATCGAGGTCTTAACCCAATAGTTCTTGTTCCCAAAGCCCAGATTCAATATATTAGAAGTATATTTTTTAAAGTCATGGCTACCTATAACCTCTTGTATATTTTTTTTGGTAATACTATTGTCAAGGGTATAAAGGGTAGGGGCATTTGGAGTTTCAAACGCCTTGGCGTTTAAAAAGGTAGCTGTAAATAATAGTAATAATATTAAATTCTTAAACAAAGCCTTAAATATAAAAATCTGTTGTCAATTCAATCTTTGCACCCTTACTGGTTACAATTTCAGTTTTAGTTATTTTCTCACTTCTCAATCGGAAAATTTCATTGCGTTCATCTTCGGGTGCTAATGGTAGCCCTTCAATATCCTCAACCAAAAGGGAAGTAGCGGTAAGCTGTTCTTTAGGGTAATAGAATTTCCCATCAATACCAATCTCACGTAATATTCTGAATCCTATTTTTACAGAGTTTCTGTAAGTTGCAGGGGCACATAACCCAAAAAGGGTTTTTAACTTTAGTCTGTAAGCAAGTGCTATAAACGTACGTCCCAGGTATATACTTCCAATACCTAGGCCAGCAATTTCCCATGAGTTCCATAAAGCACAGAATTCACCTGTACCAGCTTCTGTTCTTTCCTCAACCATTTTATAGATTCTTTCGTCCATATGTCCTACGGCATCTTCAATTGGTAAAGGATTTATTCCATTCGCTATATGAATTCTTCCACCACCCAGAGCAGGGCCATCGGGAGTTTCACTAACTAATACTACATAAACATCAGGGTTAAGTACCCAATCTATTTTTGCGGAGGTAATCTGCGTAATACCAAATACCTCCAAAACATGTGTATGGCCTTCTATAAACTTCATACAGTCGGCGCGGTTATCAATTGCTCTGAAAGCTTTGAAGTATAATTTATCTATTTGCTTATTTGTTTCCAAAGGACAGTGTTTTTATAATAGGTTTTCTAATGGTACGACGCTCAGATTTATCTGCTTTGAATAATCTAAAAAGGAATACCTCGGCAATATTATTAGTAATATTGAACAATTCCTTAAATTTTTCATGTAATTCTGAAATATGACGATTGTTTGCTAATGAAAGGTCATTTTCTTTTTGGAAATTTTGCTTGTAAAAAAATATCACGGGAACATTTACCGGATGTATTTGGTAACCAAGATCTGCAGCAGCAAGCCATAGTTTCTCAGCAGCCATTCCACCTTTTAAATAATTCAATGAGGATGCATCTGGTAAGGTTATAAGGCCTATTGAGGTTGACGATTGAAATTGACGTATCGCTGTTTTTCTAAATGCAGATCCACCATTAATTTTATTTAAAAAAGTTACAGCACGCTCGTCTTTTATCAGCCTTAAACCTATTTGGTCATTATTGCTCATGTCTAGCGTATTAATTCCTATGCCGTCTTCACTATTTTCTATTTCTTCCTGAGTCCACCTCATTTCTCTGGAAATGAAATCCTGATGTGCTTTAGGTGTAAATATTCTCAAAAGATCAGTGCTTCCTGAGATATCACCTAATGCTTTCTTTTGCTCATCATCAATAAGCCATTGTAGGTTTACGCCCTCAATAGTTTCTGCAAGATTTTTTAATTGTAAAAGGTCATCGTTATTCAATTCAACAGGTAAGCCATGTTTTCTGTTGGTATGTCGAGAGTTAATTTGCGCTGCAAGTTTTTTATCAAGCTCATCGGCATTATATCCTGTTTTAAATCTAAACAAGGCAACGTGATTTGGAAGATGTTCAGGGGTGAACTTCCATTTAACTTCTAAACCGTTCGCAGATGCTTCTAGCAGTAGGTTTTCTATTGCAGCCCCTAAAGATATATAAGATGAAATATAATCAGGATCCAGGTAAGCACCTACAGCACTTCTATCCATTAACAGGTGGAGTGTGTTATTTTGATAGTGCCAATGCCATGGTTGATTATTTCCTCCTGAAGGAGCTTTACTGGCACTTTTTATTAAGGTTTCTATAATGCTTTCATCAATAATTTCTCCATTATCATCACCAAGGTTATTGTTGTGTATGTATGCTTCAATTTCTGTTACGGTCATTTTTTGCTCCGTAACTTCCTCAATTTTAGTTGATTCATTCTTTTTGTCTGAAATAAGCTCATCCATATCAATAAAGAATCTTCCGGATATGTTTAATTCTCCAAGAAGAATCTTTCTGGAGATATCAGCGGTTATACCACCACCATAAGTAACTGCACTGGCAAGTTGAGGCCATGTGCTAATAGTGGTCATTATTTCTATTGCAGAAGCTTTCATCCTTGGCGATAAAGTTTCAATACCTGTTACCGGAGCTATGTATGGTATTCTTTCGTCCATGGTTTTTAGAGACTTATAGACACTCATGTCCATGTGGTCAACAAAACCATGAAGCACAGGCCTGTCGGGTTCCAGATCAAAGCGTTCAATGTCAATTGTGCATCTGTCGCTTCCTTCCATTAGTACTGGAATTTTTAACTCTTTAGCTTTTTTTCTTGCACTTATCTTAATGTCAAAACTATCACATTCATCAATCAATAAATCCAGTTGACCATTTTCTGAAAGAAAGCGATCAATATTAGCCTCTGTTATCCCATCATCAAAACATGTAACTTTTAAGAAAGGATCAAGCTCTGCTATTTCTCTGGCAACGATTACAGTTTTCTTTAAGTCAACATTTTGTACGCCAGAGCGGATACGGTTAAGGTTTGTTAAATCAAGAACATCAAAATCAGCAATTCTTAACTCACCACAACCTCTTTCAATTGCAAGCGTCAATGAAACAGATTGTCCTACTGAAAGTCCTATTACACCAATTTTCTTCTGCCTAAGCAAATCTTGTTCTTCCTGGGTAATCTTATGTTTATTTCTATTGGTTCTAACAAGGATATATTCTTCCTCATCCAAAATGTGGACTAATTTTTCTAGCCATGGGTAATAAACCCATACCCCATATTTAAGTATTTCTTTATTTTGTAAGTACCTGTTAATCGCCTCATTAATGGTTGTTTCATTATGTATGACTGAAGGGTTTAAACCTTTTACTAAATCTTTAAGTTGATTGTTAATAGTGTCGAAAACCTGAATAAATGGTTTCTCAATAAGTAAATTCTTTAATTTAGTTTCTTCTTCAGGATTGTTTATTCTGTAAAATACCGGAGTATAGCTGTCTCTGTATTGCTGGCTTCGTGTGATAAAATCTTTTATAGACTTACTTATTTCGTTATTCAGGTGCATTTTTTTAGAAATATCAAATTATTCCTCCATTTGGGAGTTAAATTTAGCCCTCACTAAATTTCTACTAAAAATATGCTTTTAAGCATTACAATGAAAGCTTATAATTATTTTTTTTATTTTAACACTAACGATTTAATGTTTAAATAATTTTTTCACTCTAATAGTTCATTGGAATTTATAAAAGCAATATATTTATCAAAAAAATCTAAATAAGATGAGTTCTGATGTAATGATTAACGTTTTGTATGTAGATGATGAGGTTCATAACTTGAACTCTTTTAAGGCTGGATTTAGGAGGTTATTTAACGTTTTTACAGCTGAATCTGCTTTAGAAGGTAGAAAGGTGCTGGAATCGGAAAATATTCACATTATTATAACCGACCAAAGGATGCCGGTAATGACAGGGATTGAATTTCTGGAGTCCATCATACCAGATTTCCCTGATCCTATAAGAATACTCCTTACTGGCTATGCTGATATTAATGCCGTTATTGATGCAATTAATAAAGGTCAGGTATATAAATACATTCAAAAACCCTGGATGGATGAAGATTTAAGGATTAATATTGAGAAGGCTTTCGAAATATATTCATTAAGAAAAGAAAATAGAGAACTTACTGAGCAGTTATTGCTTGCTAATAAACAATTGGAATTTTTGCTAAGGCAAAATTTGCTATCATAGATACTTCTAATGCTCTTTAGAAGTATATTTTATGTATATTCAATAATTAAGTAGGGAAATGCTTTGTTATCTTCATTATTGAAAGAACATGAAAATATATACATATATTATTCTGGTATTTGTATTAATAGGTATTGAAGTACATGCGCAGCAAAGGCCTCAATACACTCAATATATTTTTAATAATTACCTGTTAAACCCTGCCTTAAGTGGAATGGAAAACTATACCGATATAAAAGTAGGGTATAGAAAACAATGGGTGGGTATAAATGATGCTCCCCAAACTTCATTTATTTCTGCAAATTGGAAACTTGGTGATGATTATTTATGGAAAAATCCACTATCGTTGCCAGATAAGGGAGATAACCCGATGAGCAGGAATTATATGCAGAATTACACTGCTTCTCCCTCACATCATGGTATGGGGGTAATTGCGGTATTAGATGAAGTAGGGCCAATATCCAGATTGGATGCAAATATTACTTATGCCTATCACTTACAGATGGCAAATCAGTTAAACCTTTCAGTAGGTGTTGCAGCAGGATTAACAAGGATAGGGTTTGATTCTGGTTCATTGCAATTTCAAGATAATGAAACAGAACCTGCAACTAAGAATGCTTTCGAAAGTCAGATAAAGCCAGATCTGGGGCTTGGGGTATGGTTGTATGGAGCGAGATTTTTTGCTGGCGCCTCAGTTCAACAGATCTTATCTCAGAAATTAAAATTTATAAATGATCCGGGATTTAATCTTGGAAAGGAAGTCCCTCATTATTTTGTGACAACCGGTTATAGGTTTTTTGTTTCAGAGGAAATCTCGGCAACTCCTTCAATTATGTTAAAAAAGGTAAGTCCTACACCGGTATCTATAGACATTAATATGAAAATGAGCTTTAAAGATCGGTTTTGGTTAGGTGGGAGTTATCGCAAGGATGACTCATTTGCTGCACTGGCAGGGGTTAATATCAGTAAATTAATTAATCTTACTTATTCCTATGATTTTATTACCTCAGATCTGAACCGGGTTACGAATGGAAGCCATGAAATAGTTTTAGGATTCCAACTTAATAACGTATACGAAGTATTTAGCACTACAAAAATGTGGTAATAGTTAGTAAAATATTAAAGCTCTTTTCTAAGACGGGCCACTGGGATATTCATTTGTTCCCTATACTTTGCAACTGTTCTACGGGCAATATTATATCCCCGGTCTTTTAATATTTCTGTTAACTTTTCATCGGCAAGGGGTTTGCGTTTATCTTCATTACCGATGCAATCTTCAAGGATTTTTTTAACCTCTTTATTTGAAACTTCTTCTCCACTTTCGGTTTGTATAGCTTCGGAAAAGAATGATTTTAATAGAAAAGTACCAAATTCTGTTTGAACATATTTGGAGTTTGCAACTCTAGAAACTGTAGATATGTCCATATCTATCTTGTCTGCAATATCTTTTAAGATCATTGGACGCATTTTACGTTCATCGCCTGTAAGAAGATACTCATACTGATATTGCATAATGGCATTCATGGTTTTAAGTAAGGTTTGTTGCCTTTGTTTAATAGCATCTATAAACCACTTTGCAGAATCCAGTTTCTGTTTTACAAACTGAACTGCCTCCTTCATTTTTTTATCCTTCTGAGCAGCCTTGTCATAATGATCAAACATATCGATGTAAGAACGGCTCACCCTTAATTCAGGCGCGTTTTTAGAGTTAAGAGTAAGTATTAAAACACCGTCATTATTCGATACATGAAAATCAGGGATAACTTGTAACTGTTTTGTTGTTACTTGATTAGAATCTCCGGGCTTAGGATTGAGTCTTAATATTTCAGCGATAATTTCTTTCAGATCTTCACTGCTTAAGCCTAAAGATTTTTCAAGTTTATCGTAATGTTTTTTAGTAAACTCGTCAAGATAATTCTCAACAATTTCAATAGCTTTTAAAATAATGGGATTATTAGGATCCTTCCGCCTCAATTGTAAGGTTAAGCATTCTTGCAAATCTCTGGCTGCAATACCCGGTGGGTCAAATGCCTGAATAACCTTGAGCATTTCAAAAACGTCTTCTTCTTCAACCATTACATTCTGAGAAAATGCAAGGTCGTCAATCATAGATGTGATAGGTCTTCGTAAATAACCATCGTCGTCTAAACTACCTATAATCTGTTTTCCAATAATGAAATCCTGATCCGACAGTGGAACAAGATCCAATTGTTCTTGCAGACTTTCAAAAAAGGTACTCTCAATGGCAATTGGAGTTTCCTTTTTTTCTTCATCATCGTCATTGTTATTGTACGATGTACTATAATCATTTACACTGTCATCCTGCAGGTAATCATCAACATTAAATTCATCAACACTCTCTTCCTTTGAGCCGCCCTCGAAATCCTCAGGGGCATCATTTAAATCATCATATTCGCTTTTAGGTTCTTCTGCGATCATTAGACTTGGGTCTTCCAATGCAGGGTTTTCTTCCAATTCCTCTTTAATGCGCGTATCTAAAGCAACTGTTGGTACCTGCAGCAACTTTATAAATTGAATTTGCTGAGGCGATAATTTTTGAAGGAGTTTTTGTTGTAAATGTTGTTTAAGCATAGGGTAAATGGCCCGGTAATTTATATACCTGCTTCAAAAATACGCATTTCGTTCATATAATAGCAATTGCCACAATTATATTATAGAAAATGCCTGATATTCGTCTTGTTATTGTCACGCGATACATACATAAAAGATAAGGTTTGTACTTTTACTAGCCCTTAAAATCGATAAAACGTATTTCACGCTTTACACGATTTTAAAATAACACCTGAAAATCACGAAAGTTTGAACGCCGTTTCATACTTGTGCTCTGCTAATACATAATTGGTACAGGTTTCGCCTACAATATCTATTGCTTTCAGTTTTGTTTCAAAAAAAATATAAAATGCTCTGGAGCATGTGGTTACGATTTTAAGCTGAAAACCAAAATGGCCGGTAATCTGAGAACATTCCATTACCTCATCAAAAGTTTTTACTTTCTGATAGAAATTGGCAGCTGCCAGTGATGAATGATCATTGAGCCTAACAAGGACATAAGCCATTTCTACTTTATGGAATTTTGTATAATCAAGCAATAGTACTGATCTTTTTACAAAGCCTCCTTTTTTTAAAAATTTAATTCTTTCGTGTGTTGCCGATTCCGACTTATGAATTTTATATGCAATTTGTTTTACGGAGATCTCTGCATTTCTTTGCAGAACATTCAATATCTCATTATTAATTGGGTCTAATCCTTGTATTTTAAACATAGTTTATTCAATACTTTTTTTACTGTTTACGATTAAATAACAGAATTAGGTTGCGGCAAACATAATAAAATAATTTTAAAATCCTGATTTCTGGGAATTGAATGTAATTGGCGTTTTTTTTTCAAATAAGATTTTGTGTTTTGTTTTTTTTCTAATTCATCGCGAAATTAAAGATGGTAAATCGGTGTTTGTACAATAATATTTACTGAAGGTAAATGATGGTATTGATATGTGATTTTGTAAGTAACAACTTTGCACCTGGTTCAAGCGGACCCATGGTAGATGTCTGTCATAGGGATGCCAATAACAGGTTAAATTTAGGTTAAAAATGGCTTAGCTTGGATGGGCGGCCATTTTTTTAGATTTCCTCAGAAACAATTCTTTGATATGAATGTTTAATTTTCTAATTTTAGATAAAACTAAACTTAACTACTATGGGATTTGTAAAAGAATTTAAAGAGTTTGCCATTAAAGGCAGTGTAATGGATCTGGCTGTCGGTGTAATTATTGGAGGTGCTTTTGGCAAGATCATCGATAGCGTTGTAAATGATCTTATTATGCCATTAATTTCAGCAATAGTTGGATCGGTCGATTTTAGTAATATGTATGTTGTTCTAAAGGGAAGTGTAACGGAGGGGATGGCTCTTGTTGATGCCAGAAAAGTACCTGGAGCCGTTGTTTTTGCTTACGGTAATTTTATTACTGTAGCCATTAATTTCCTGTTACTTGCTTTAGCGGTATTTATGCTTGTGAAAGGAATTAATTCAATGAAACGCAAGCAAGAGGTGGCTGCTGCAGCCCCTGCGGGTCCTACTAAAGAGGAAGTTCTACTTACAGAAATCAGAGATTTACTTAAAAAGTAAACTAAAAACTTTTTTTAACACCTGGGTTGGTTATTATTATATAATCACCCAGGTGTTTGTGTTTTTCCCACTCCGGATTATTATAGTCTGCCGATGGGAAACATGAAATGCTTGAAATGGTAAGTCTCTTTGAAATACTTTTTAATTTTGCAAGTGTCCCTAGTTTTTCATCACTGTGGAAGCGGCCATTAAGCTGAATTATTTTTGTGTGTTTGTGTTTCTTTATATATCTGGCAATTGACCACGCCATAGTAGCATCCCAGAAATTTTGAGTCTGATATATTTTCATAGTGCCCATATTATGGCTTCCAAGTTCTTTTGTGAATTTATTATAATAAGCTCCTGTTGCTGTATCTATTGGAAGCGGGGGTAAAAAAGATTTTGATTCTTTAGGGAGGGTGTTTAATGCATTAAGCCCCTGTTTACTCACCATATTGCTATATCTTGCAGCTCCATTGGCTCCAATTACGTCTATTTTATTGGCTTTTGCATACTCAATAAGAGGTTTGTAGTCATTGTAGTTATTCCAGGCCCTTGCTTCTTTTATGAAGTTTTTTTCAGAAATATAGTTGCCAAGGTATTCGTTTATAACAGGTTGTACATCAGTATGAAACATTTCCATGGAAAGAGCTGTTTTGGGATATGCTATGTGCATTTGTTTAAAGATTTCCAACTCCAGTATATGGCCTAAAGAGTCATTATGTTCCTCTCCAAAAAATAATACATCTGTTTTGTTTAAGTCTTTAATTAATTCATTAACAGATATTACTTTTTGATTTTTAACATCATAAATTTTATACTGATGGGAAGTTTGGGCGACAATAAATAAGGGCAGACATGTACAAATAATTATAAGGAGATGTTTCATGACTCAAAAGTAAGGGATATTTTCACCGATTAAAAATACACGTTTACCGATCTTTAGCATAGATATAAATCATTAATCTTGGCTAATGGTATTGTTCTGTATAAATTTGACTTAGTACATTACATTAAAAGTTAAGGAATGGAAAAATTTACAAATAACAACAGTTCCAGTAGATTATGGAGTGGATTGGTAATATTAGGTGTTGGTCTGGTGTTCTTTTTAAGGAATTTTGGTATCGATATCCCCCATTGGGTTATAAGCTGGCATACCTTATTGATTGTAATCGGTTTGCTGGTTGGCTATAAGCGGAATTTCAACGGTGGCGGATGGATGATTATGGTATTGGTAGGAGGATTCTTTACGCTTGAAGACATAGGAGAGTTTGATCTGTCTAAATACTATTTTGCTATTGCATTTATTATTCTTGGATTGTATATGATTTTTAAACCAAAAAGAAGTGAATGGGATAAAGAGAGATGGGAAAAAAGGTGGAACAAAAGACATCCGCGTTTCAGAAACTTTAATGAGCCAATAAATGCAGATGAACCAACAGAATATAGTGATATAAATAAAGATGATATTCTTGATTCAGTAAATGTATTTGGAGGAAGCCATCAAAATGTATACTCAAAGAATTTTAAAGGTGGAGATGTGATTGCGATTTTTGGTGGCTCAGACATTAACTTAACGCAAGCAGATTTTGAGGGTACGATAGTTCTGGATGTGGTAGCAATATTTGGAGGATTAAAAATTGTAATTCCACCAAGCTGGGAAGTGAAATCAGAAGTTACAGCTATTTTCGGTGGTATGGATGATAAGAGAGCAATGGGGCCAGTGATAGACGGGCCAAGAAAAATAATAATTATTAAAGGGGTGGCATTATTTGGTGGGGTGGATATCAGGAACTTTTAAAACCCTATGTTATGAAATGGTTTTTAGTAAGATATATTTATGAAATAGTTTGTGGCGATGGTAATTACAAATCGCAGTTTGATGAACAATTAAGATTGATGCTGGCATTAAATTCAGCTGAAGCACTTGAAAAGGCAGAAGAATCTGCTGATAGTTTCCACCCACCATTTAAGAACTGTAGTGGAGAACTGGTAACCTGGAAATTTATATGCATTGCCGATTTGCATGAAATTCAGACACCTGATGATGGAGCTGAAATTGCATCAATAATGCATGAGCCAATTGATGTACCTGCTTTTTTAGATCAGGTAGAAAAGAGACAGACTTTTTTAAAAGAGCATATACAATTTATAACTTCAGAATTAGATTGTTTTGACAACTAGACCACTATCAATTCCTCAGATCCAAAAATTTGCCCTTGTTATATTTTTAGCATGGGTTGCAATTTTTATATTCTTGTTTTATTATACACTGAATTTTAGTTTGCAAGTTTCCGTTGCTGATAGTTTAGTAACTAATACCTTGCTTGCTGTTGCCTGTATCATTTTGAGTAATTTATTAGGCTATTACCAGCCTAAAAATGAAACGATATTGTTTATACTGGTGTTAACCTTAATGCTGGCACTGATTATTACTATAGCCAGTAAATTTGCTTTGAACTTTTTGTTTATTGATAATACTACGTACCAAAGTTTTTTAAATCTTTCTCTGTTAGTTCGTTTTATAATTGTCTTTATATTTTTAGCTTGGTGCGCTTTGGCTAATATATTATGGTATAGACTCGAAGAACAGTCTGCTACTCAGGAACGGCTGCTAACTGCTCAAAATTTATCAAAGGAAGCTGAATTAAATAAATTAAGGCATCAGTTGCAGCCACATTTTTTGTTTAATAGTTTGAATTCTGTTTATGCGCTTACAATAGTAAATCCGAAAGAAGCCGGCACCATGATTACCAAGCTTGCTTCCTTTTTAAGAGGGACTTTAAAACGCGATGATGAGGTTTGGGTTAGTGTAGGGGAAGAGATGGAATATATTCAGCTTTATCTGGATATTGAAAAGGTGAGGTTTAGTCATAGATTAAACATAGATATTAATATTGACGAAAATACATTGAATTTATGTTTGCCGGGTACCTTGTTGCAGCCTATAGTAGAAAATGCTATAAAATTTGGCCTATACAATACCTCGGCTGCAATTACAATTTCTATGCAAGTGAGGGTTCAAAACAATGTGCTGGTAATTGTAGTGCAAAATCCTTATGACCCTGAAATGAAGGCAACAGGTGGAACTGGTTTTGGCTTGTCAGCTATTAAAAGAAGGCTATATTTGTTGTTCGCTGACGAGAAGTTGCTAAAAACAAAGGCTACAGAAGATAATATATTTATAACCACGCTTAAAATACCTCAGGTAAATGATAAGAACAATATTAATTGATGACGAACCTCTGGCCAGAGATATAGTAAAACATTATTTGACTGACTTTCCATATATTGAGGTAGTAGCAGAGTGTAACGATGGGTTTGAAGGGATTAAAGCGATTACACAACATCAGCCCGATTTCATTTTTCTAGATATACAGATGCCAAAGATTAATGGTTTTGAAATGCTAGAATTGGTTGAAAAACCACCGGCTGTGATATTTACTACGGCATTTGATGAATACGCTATTAAAGCTTTTGAGGTTAATGCCGTTGATTATTTATTAAAACCTATTGAAAAAAGCAGGTTTGATCTAGCAATAAATAAATTGCCTGCCCGATTAAATAGTAGTTCAGATGAATCAACCAAGGAATTGTTGGATTCTGCCGCACTTAGTCCAACACAAAATAACAGAGTTGTTGTTAAAAAGAATGGTGTAATTAAGATTATTGCAGTTTCTGATATTCATTATCTGGAAGCAGATGATGATTATGTGAAGATGAGTACCGCAGAAGGTATATTCCATAAGAATAAAACAATGAGTTTTTTTGAGCAAACACTGGAATCTGCACAGTTTATAAGAATACACCGTTCTTATATCATAAACTTGGCTCAGGTTACAAAAATTGAACTGAAAGAAAAGGATAGTTATATTGTTCTTTTAAAAACAGATATATGGTTGCCAGTAAGCAAAACAGGATACATTAAACTGAAAGCAGCACTGGGCTTATAGAAAAATCCAATTCTATTTGCAATTAGAAAAAAATCGCACTATATTTGCACCTCTTAATTAAAAAAAATAGTCAAAGATATATACAGTTATGAAAAGAACATTCCAACCTTCGCAAAGAAAGAGAAGAAATAAGCATGGCTTCCGCGAAAGAATGGCTACAGCAAACGGTAGAAGAGTATTAGCTTCACGTCGTGCAAAAGGAAGAAAAAGATTATCAGTTTCTGACGAGCGTCGTCATAAAGCATAATTTTTGATTGCAGCACTTTAAGTGTTAGCAGATCAGAACATCTGCAAAGTTGCGATCAAAAAACATGAACACATTTAACAAAGAAGAACGGTTATGTAGCAAGAGGTTAATTGACTTGCTATTTAAAGACGGTTCTTCTTTTTTATTATACCCCTTCCGTGTTTCTTATTTATTTGTAGAAACAGAACATAAATATCCTGTGCAGGTGGTAATTAATGTTTCTAAGAAACGCTTTAAAAGAGCTGTTGATAGAAATGTGATTAAGCGTCGTACCCGAGAAGTCTATCGCCTACAAAAGCAATTACAGCTTTATTCCTCTCTTACAGATTCTAGTAAATTATTACTGCTTTCAGTTCAGTTTATAGGCAAGCAGATTTATGATTACTCTTTTTTTGAGAAAAGAATGACCGGAGTTTTTAAGAAATTAGTTCCGTTAATTGGAATCAGCCAAGTAGAAGAAGCTAATGGGGATAATTAAGCAGATTGTTGGTTGTTTTTTTTTAGGCCTCATAAAGCTTTATCAGTGGCTATTATCTCCTTTATTGGGTGCAAGTTGCCGATATACACCCACATGTTCTCAATATGGGATCGAAGCAATTAAAAAACATGGTCCATTTAAAGGAGGATGGCTAACTTTGAAACGTATTGGCAGATGCCATCCTTGGGGGGGGCATGGTCATGATCCGGTTCCATAATAATATTTTAATTTAAGCTGATGGCTACTATACTTCAAATTGAAACAGCAACACAAGTTTGCTCTGCTGCAATAGCACATGATGGTAAAACAATCGCTCTAAAAGAGATGATGGCCAATAATATTCATGCAGGTAGCTTAACTTTGTTTATTAAGGAGGCAATGGATTCAACCGGGTTCCAATTTGAAGATCTTGACGCCATAGCAGTTAGTATGGGGCCAGGCTCTTATACTGGGCTTCGCATTGGCGTTTCTACTGCAAAGGGATTATGTTATGCGCTAGATAAGCCGTTAATTGCAGTTCCTACACTTCAAATGATGGCCGAAGGGTTTATGCGTCAAAATCCAGAGTACGCGGATTCGATTTGTTCAATGATTGATGCCAGAAGAATGGAAGTTTTTACTTCTCTTTACGATAGTGACCTTAAAATGTTGTCCCCAGTTTCTGCCAAGATAATAAGTGAATATAGTTTTTCTAAGGAATTAGATAATGGTATAGTGACTTTTATTGGTAATGGTGCTGCAAAATGTGCGCCGGTATTGCAACATGAAAATGCCCGATTTTCTGAACTGAATTTTAATTCAGCTTCGTATATGAGTAAACTTGCCCACACAGCTTATTCGTCTTCAAGGTTTGAAGATGTTGCTTATTTTGAGCCTTTTTACCTGAAGGATTTTGTTTTAACCACACCTAAAAAAAAGTAAAATCTATCTCTTTTTAGAGAATATGCTAAAAATGCGTTTAAAGAAACTGCTATCCTGATCGTCTAATCCAGGTATATAGCTACTATTTTGAGGATGTTCTACTGTATAGCCAAACTTAATGCCTAGCCCCATGTAAAAGGATGCCCCGTTATAGCCTGATTTCGGAGATGAATCAGTTTTAATTGCTGCGTAAGCAGTTCGGGTTGTTTTAAGCAGGTTATCTGATCCCATAAAGAATTCAAAGTTTGGTGTTTGATACATTCCTTGCATTCCAAAAAGAAATAGATTGTTGAAATTATATATTGGAATTGCACTTATGGAGAAATCACTATAATGGAACTTATTTACAATGGCTACATCGCCCCCGTTGTAAAACAAATTTTTTGATGCTATAATACTAGGTGTGTAGAAACTGTATGTTTTAGAAATTAGGAAATCTGCTTTTGCGTTAATTAGCGTATAGAAGCTTTTATTTACTACATTATTTTTTACAATATCAGTGATTTGGTTCTTTATCTTTTGATCTTGTTGTTTTGGAGTAAGAGGAGGAGCATCGGGATTATTATATTCAGGAATTATAGCAGGGTTAAGCATGTTATCGAAATTGCTTGTATAGGAGCTTTTGCTCCATCTTATTACACCCAGGTCTTTTATGTTCGCTATAATAATTATCCCATTTTTTGATGTATAGGTTGTGCCAAAACTAAGGGCGACCCCTGGATTTTTAAATGTTGGAATCAAGTCGTTTGTTTCTAAGTTTTTGGCTTCAAGGAAACTTGCTTTATATGTGCCTCTTAGTGATAAAGCTACTCTGTCATTACCTGGCTCTGTTCGAATAGCAGAATTAGTAATTTTTAAATTGTTATATGAAATTCCACTTAGCAAGCTAAGTTTAATTCCAAAGGCAAGTTTTTTTGTATAATTTTCTCTATAAGCTAAACTGAATTGGTGATAAGACTGACCGTAACCGCTATTGTTAAATGGATTTATGGGAGAGTTGTTAATAAAGCGATTGTAGTCGTCCAGTACCGCAAGTGATTCGTTTGTATATTTTGCATGAAGGTCTGTTCGAAGTTGCCATGAAAAACCAATCTCTTTGTGGTATTTATAAGATTTGAATATTTTGAAGTTGAACAGGTAGATATTAGTATTTTGATAAATGTTATTTAGTTTATTTGTTCCTATTGGGATATCTCTTACAGAAAGATTTCCGGTGCTAATTAAGTTATGCATTATATCTTCATTGCCTTTGTTTATGGCATTTAATCCAAAATAGGGTAGGAAGAAGTTTGAGGCATACTTACGGGAAGAATCCAAAACAAATGTTTTTTGCGCTGGATTCTCAAATCCGTCAAACATGGTTTTAGTATTGAAAAGGCCATATTGCTGAGCTTTGACCTGATTTAAAAGAAAGAGAAAGGAGATGATGATTAGATATTTTCTCATAATGAGTCATTTTCTAATATTACAGAATCTTGCGTTAAAGGTTGTTGTTTCCTGCTCATCAAAACATTTGTCTGAAATTTACCATTATCTCCGCTAAGTTGGTATATAAATGACTGATAATTTTTTAACCCTTTTTGCGATGTGATGTGTTTAAAGTATGGCAGGTATATATTTTTAAGAAATATGTCAGAGGAATTATTAAAGTCAATAAAGAAACCAATACTGGAAGTATTTGGAAGTTGATTAACGCTATTGGCATAGCTCTCTTTGTTAATGAAAAGCCTATTGTTTTTATAATTGTTTAGAAAAGATTGTATTGTACTTGCATTATTAGCGAAAACCATGTAGTTATCTATAATAATGTAATAAGGCCTTTTAAACTTCTTAAATGGTTCTCCAAAATAAACATACAATAGGTCATCCTCTTTAAGTAATTTTATGCCATCACCATAATCTGTACTGAGGTCTAGTAATAGCTGATCAACTTTTTCGCCGTTACTAAGATTAATGGCTCCGATTTTTTCTGTGGTACTTAATTGGAAGGTAATGAGTTGATCTTTGAAATATTTAGGAAATATCTGATTTGCATCTATATGATATTTTTGGTTTACATTTTTTAAGATACTACTTGTTCTATTAGATTCCTTCTTAACAGTGAACCAGTTTTGTAGCTTTTTTTTCCAATCAAGATAATTTTCAATGGCAAAAACAGTATAATTGGCCGTATTTTCGGGTAACATATTGGTTATGTTAATTTTTTGAGCATTAGAATTGGAGAATAACTCAAAGTAGTCATTTGGGTCATTGTTTTGTGTTACTCCGGTGAGTAATATTTTCTCTTTGCTAAAATTGTATACCAGGGATGCAAATGCATCACAATTTTCCAATACAGATAGCTCACCGCTAAGTTTGCCGGGCATAGTTGATTTCAACAATGCAGGGAGCTCTTTAAAGTTAATATATACTTCTGCAAGGCTACTTTTTGTTAATCTGCTGGTTGATTTGATATGCTGAGAAAATGAGCTATTGTTGTTAATACTTGTTGATAAGGTTTTTAAAACTTGTTGAACAGAGGTGGATAACAGCAGAAGATTATCTTTTGTGCCGAGATAAAAAACTGAACTATCAGGTAAAATTATAGTAGTTATTTTTTTTGAAGTATCTAATTGTAATCTGGCAGATTTTAGTGAAATCAACAATTGATTTATATTGGATGATGGATTAATCTGGGTACTATACAGCAAATCAATATGTTTTTCTTTTCCTGGAATTAAGCTAACGTACACATTTTGTTTGCCAATAATGCGGTTGATGTCTGGAATTGAAAGTATATAATCATTTATGGATTGCAGTTGTTTGAAATTGTCCTCTCCAATAATCTCTTTTAAAATATCCTGACCTTTAAGAATCTCAAAGATGCTCCTGTCATTTTGGAATGAGAAGATGAAAGCTGAATTTGATGTAGCTGCATACAAACTGCTTTCATTACTTTTCTGATCAGTGTTTAAACCAGAAAAATAGACATAAGCCAAGGTTAATATGGCTGTAAATAGGGTTATTATAATGACAAGAATTTTTTTCATTTGCTGTTACTACAAATTTAATTTTAATAGTTGGGATTAATAATAAATGCTTCAAGTTTGTTAAGTTTGTTATCTAAAATTGTCGGTTTAGAATATAATGGATAGACGTATATTGATAACTGCATCATTATTAGGAGCTATTGCAGTAATGCTTGGGGCCTTTGGTGCACACGGTTTAAAGAATTTAGTAGATGCCGGATCTATCGAGATCTGGGCAAAGGGAGTGGAGTATCAGTTCTATCATGCCTTTGCGTTACTTTTCCTTTCTCAATTTAAAGGTAAAGAAACTGGGCAGGGCAAATTAATAAATATGACTTACAGCTTTTTTACCTTCGGTGTATTGCTGTTTTCAGGATCACTATATTTACTTGCAATACGCAGTATAACAAACATTGGATTTGTAAATTACATTGGCCCGGTAACTCCAATTGGTGGTTTGCTGTTAATTCTTGGCTGGGTGTCTTTACTTTTAGCAGCTTTAAAAAGTAAATAATGCTGGATTTTCTTGATCGGGAATTTGTGGAAAGGGAAACACTTTTTGTGGAAGTTATTTTGCCGCTTTCTCTATCTAAAAATTACATGTATCGCATTCCCTTTGAATTAAACGATCAGGTAGCGATTGGCAAGCGTGTAGTAGTTCAGTTCGGTAAAAATAAAATTTATACAGCTTTAGTAAAAACTATAAGCAACGAAGCCCCTGAAGCTTACGAAGCTAAATACATTATTGATGTTGTTGATGCTTATCCAATTATTACCACTGAACAGTTAAAATTGTGGGATTGGATGACTTCTTATTACCTATGTAATGAGGGAGATGTTTTATCAGCAGCATTGCCAACTGGCTTAAAGCTGGCAAGTGAAACAATTATTGTATTAAAGGAAGAAAGTCCTCTTTCTGATGAAGACGGTGTTATTCAGGAAATTGTTTTTACTGATAAGGAGCAGATTATATTAAATGCCCTAACAAGTAGGCCGAGATTAACTATTGATGATGTATCGGCATTATTAGGTCAGAAAACTGTTTACCCAATAATTAACTCCTTACTTAGCAAAGGGATGGTTTATATTGCTGAAGAGGTAATAGAGAAATATAAACCTTTGTTAAAATCATTTGTTGCTTTACAGCCATTTTATAATGAGGGAGAGAACTTAAAACAGCTGTTTTCTATTTTAGAGCGCGCGCCTAAGCAATTAAATGCGCTTTTGGCTTATTTAAAACTATCTAAGCAACAAACTACAATTTCGAAGCAACAATTACTCGAGGAAAGTGCTTGTGGTACTGGAGCCCTTAAAACACTTGTTGATAAAGAGATTTTTGCAGTGTACAAACGACCAGTTAGCAGGTTATTAGAAAATACAGAAGATTTTGTCTTGAATTTTGAACTAAGTGAGGCTCAAAATAGAGCTTTGCAACAAATAGAAGATGGATTTTTGACCAGGGATGTTATGTTGTTGCACGGTGTAACTGCTTCGGGGAAAACGCAGATCTACATTAAGCTAATTGAAAAAGCGATTGAAAATGGAGGTCAGGTACTATTCTTATTACCCGAAATTGCATTAACAACACAAATAGTGGATCGCATACAACGCTATTTTGGAGATGCTATAGGCGTTTATCATTCTAAATTTAATAATAATGAAAGAGTAGAGATCTGGAACAGTGTGTTAAATGGCAAGTATCGCGTGGTTTTGGGTGCCCGTTCTGCTGTATTCCTGCCTTTTAAGGAACTAAAATTGATTGTTGTTGATGAAGAACATGAGTCTTCTTATAAGCAGCATGATCCATCTCCAAGGTATCAGGCAAGAGATGCTGCGGTCTATCTTGGGCATTTGCATCAGGCTAAAGTTATGCTTGGCTCTGCCACGCCATCAATTGAAAGCTATTATAATGCAGTTAGTGGTAAGTATGGTCTGGTTACAATTACTGAAAGATTTGGAGGCGTTGATTTGCCTTTGCAGGAGGTAATCAGTATTTCTGAAGAGACAAAGCGTAAGAAAATGGTATCATATTTTTCTAGCAAATTGATTGATGAGATTGCTTTTGCATTGGAAAATAAGGAACAGGTGATTTTGTTTCAGAATAGAAGGGGATATGCAACTATTTTAATTTGTGGTACCTGTGGTTATGCGCCAAAATGTGTGAACTGTGATGTAAGTTTAACCTATCATAAAACAAGCGGAAAGTTGCACTGCCATTATTGTGGATACCACCAAAGTAGCATTAATATTTGTCCGGCCTGTGGGTCAGTTCATATTGAGCAAAAGGGTTTCGGTACCGAAAGGGTTGAAGAAGAATTGAGTTTGGTTTTTCCTGAAGCAAAAATTTCAAGGCTGGACGTTGATAGTACTCGCACTAAGAATGGATTGCAACAGATCATTTCTGATTTTCAAGAGAAGAAAACAGATATCCTGATTGGTACACAAATGGTGGCTAAAGGATTAGACTTTGATAACGTGATTCTTATTGGTGTTATCAATGCCGATACACTTTTAAATTATCCGGATTTCAGGGCTTTTGAAAGAAGCTATCAGTTACTTGCACAGGTTGCAGGCAGGGCGGGCAGAAGAGGTAAGCAGGGCAAGGTAATTATTCAGGCTTATAACGATAACCATAGAATCATTAATCAGGTTATAGAAAATAAGTACCTGGAAATGTATAATGAGGAACTAGCAGAACGCAAACAGTTTAATTACCCCCCATTTACAAGGCTCATCTTTATTAATATAAGGCATAAGGATGCTGATCTTTTAAATGTGGCCTCACAGAAATTTGCAAGCATTCTTAAAGGACAGCTTGGTGGTAGGGTTCTTGGACCTGAACAACCAATGGTTTCGCGCGTTAGAAATTACTACATTAAGCAGGTAATTATTAAAAGTGATAAAAATACTTCAATTCAAAAGGTAAAGTCGATATTGAAAGAAACTATTGTTCAATTTCAATCAGAAAAGAACTATCGTGCAGTAAACATTCAGGTGGATGTGGATCCATACTAGTTTTTATTAGGATTGATTTTGTGGACATTAGCCTTTTTTTAACTTTTTGGCCCAAATAATTAACTTTATTAGATTTGAAAAGGCTAATTTTGGGGTGCTATGGCGTATAAGTTTGTTGACAATTACAGAGAAAAGGGAGCGAGAAAGAAGTTGGTTGAACACCTTGAAGCAAGGGGTATTGCCGATAAAAAAGTGTTGAGAGCTATAGGTAAAGTACCTCGCCATTTCTTTTTTGATGAAACTTTCTGGAATCAGGCATATAAAGATATTGCTTTTCCAATTGGCGATGGACAAACTATTTCGCAACCTTATACGGTTGCTTATCAAAGCGAACTACTTCACATTAAAAAAGGCGATAAGGTTCTTGAGATTGGTACTGGCTCTGGGTATCAAACCTGTATTTTAATGGAGCTTGGAGCGAACGTTTATACTATTGAACGTCAGGAAAGTATTTACAGGCATACCATAAGGGTTTTACCTGGAATGGGTTATAATGCACATTTCTTTTTTGGAGATGGATCAAAGGGAATTGCTGATCATGCTCCATATCATAAGATAATTGTAACAGCGGGGGCTCCTTTTGTGCCAGAGATACTACTTAAACAACTTAAAATAGGTGGTATTTTAGTAATTCCCGTGGGTGATGAGCATTCTCAAAAAATGGTAACAGTAATTCGTGTAAGTGAAACTGACTACGAAAGGATAGAATTAGATACGTTTAGATTTGTCCCTTTGGTTGGAGATCAAGCCTGGTAATTTAGCAGGGCTGTTAGAATTTCATAGCCCTGTCCATTTCCCTTTTCGATTCTCTGTCTTTAATACTATCTCTCTTGTCGAATTCTTTTTTACCTTGTGCCAATGCAATCTCAATCTTTGCAAAACCTCTTTCGTTGGTGAAAATGCGAAGTGGAACAATTGTGTAACCCTTTTCTTCTCCTTTAACCCTAAGTTTTTTGAGCTCTTTTTTCTGTAAAAGGAGTGCCCTGTCTCGTTTAATATCGTGATGGTGAAACGAACTGTGACTATATTCTGAGATGTGCAGATTCCTTACATAAAGTGAACTGCCTATGAACATACAAAATGCATCAGACATATTAGCTTTACCTTGTCTGATGGCTTTTATTTCTGTGCCTAACAAAGCAATTCCTGCATTATACTTTTCAATAATGTGGTAATCAAAATAGGCTCTTTTATTTTTAATCTGGATATCGTTCTTCATAAGAATCCGCTAATATCTCAAATTTATCTTACAATAAGCACGGGGATGGTTACTTTATGACGTACAGAATTCACGGTAGTTCCAAGTATTAGGTCTTTTAACCCTTTGTGCCCATGAGCCCCCATAACAAGCAGTTCAAGATTACTTTCATTTGTAATATCTACTATTGCTTTTACAGTACCTCCATAACCTATATGTATAGTTGCTTTGTAGCCAAGTTCGGCCAAATTGTTTCGGTATTTTTCCAGGTTTTCAGTGTCACTTTGCGTCTCATAATCTAAGGCCGAATCTCCATGGTAACGAGCTACAGCAGTTTCAACTACGTGAATTAGATGGTAGTTAGCCTGTTTACCACCTTGGATTAAAGCATGTCTTATTGTGTTCCTGTCATTTTTAGAAAAGTCGACAGTAATACCGATTCTTTTGTAGTGTATTTTCTCAACCTCATCTATATTAAGAGCACTGCCGTGTGGGGTTACATTTTGCTCGCGCTTAATTTTGCTGATCAAAGGATATATAAAAACATATAATAAAAGCAATCCAATAAGTATAGCTAGTGGAACTATTATAACATAAACGTACCAACCACCATCAGCACCCCAGGTTTTAATCTCTTCTACAACGAGTTTAACATTTAAGGAAACAATAACGATGGAGCTTCCCCAGGCTAGAATTTTTACCCATGTTTTGATGGCGAATCCTTTCATCGTGCGCTTGTCTGATGTGAAGTGGATTAGTGGGATTACTGCAAAGCCGAGTTGAAGACTTAATACTACTTGACTTAAAATCAATAAACCACCTAAAGCATCATTGCCAAACCATAATATAGTAAAAAAAGCTGGTATAATTGCCAGTAAGCGTGTAATTAATCTGCGCAGCCATGGCTCTATACGAAGCTTTAAGTGGCCTTCCATTACAATTTGTCCTGCCAGGGTACCGGTTACAGTAGAGCTTTGTCCTGCAGCAATAAGCGCGATAGCAAAAAGAGCGGGAGCAACATTTCCAAAAATATTTTGAAGAAGTTTATGTGCGTCTTGAATTTCCGCAACCTCATGTAAACCATTTTTATAGAACGCAGCAGCTGCAAGAATTAAAATGGCAGCATTTACAAAAAATGCAAGGTTTAAAGCTATGGCAGTGTCAATGAAATTAAACTTGATAGCTTCTTTGATTCCTTTATTGTCTCTTTCAAATTTTCTGGTTTGAACCAGTGATGAGTGTAGATATAAGTTATGCGGCATCACGGTTGCACCAATAATACCAATTGCAATATACAGAGCTTCGCCTGACAGCATAGTTGGCTCAAAACCTTTTGCAATTTCTTTTAATGAAGGCTCTACGATGAACATTTCTATTAAAAATGAAACGCCTACAATAAATACCATAGATACAATAAAGGCCTCCATTTTTCGCATTCCTTTATTGAGTAGAAAAAGAAGAAGTACGGTGTCAAAAATTGTTAAGCTAATTCCCCATATTAATGGTAAACCAAACAATAGGTTTAAACCAATTGCCATACCTATGATTTCTGCCAGATCACAAGCAATAATTGCAGTTTGTGCCAGTCCAAAAAGAGGAATATTTACCCATTTTGGATAGCCATTTCTTGAGGCTTGAGCAAGATCTAATCCTCGAACTATTCCTAAACGGGCGCTGAGAGATTGGAGGAGTAGTGCAATCAGGTTCGACATTAACAGGATCCAGATAAGCTGATATCCGAATTTACTACCTCCAGCAATATCTGTTGCCCAATTCCCCGGGTCCATATATCCAACGCTTACCAGATAGGCTGGCCCTATAAAGGAAAGGATACGCCGCCAGCCAGTTCTTTTGCTGGTGTCAACACTTTGGTGTACTTCACTTAATGAGCCGGAATTCTTTGTCGTGGTCTCAGGTTTGTTCATATTACAATTTAATAAGGATGTGTTTTGCCACTTCCCGGCTTACGTTAATTTGTTTGTTTTCGATACTTAATTCTACAGAGCCATCGAAATCCGTGATTTCTGTGATCTTTATTTGTTTGCCTAGCGTTAAACCTAATTTTTCCAGATGTTGTAAAAAGAGAGAAGAGTGCTCGCTAACACCCATAATTAGTCCTTTATCTCCGGCTTTAAGCTTACTTAGTTTAATAAAAATTGTGTTTTCGAAATTCCCGTTCTTATCGGGAATAGGATCGCCGTGAGGATCGTTTCTTGGAAAGGCCAGAAATTCATCTAATCGTTCAATGAGCTCTGAAGATTTAATGTGCTCAAGTTCTTCTGCTATATCATGCACCTCATCCCACTTAAAACTTAGCTTCTCAACAAGAAATACCTCCCAAAGCCTATGTCTTCTTACAATGTTAATGGCAACCGTTTTTCCTGATTCTGTAAGTTTTACTCCCTGATATTTTTTGTAATCAACTAATTGCTTGTCAGCTAATTTCTTTATCATATCAGTAACTGAAGCAGCCTTGGTCTGTATTCTGTCTGCTATGGCATTTGTTTGTATTGCACCTTCAGTATTAAGCGAAAGGTGGTAAATGATTTTAAGATAGTTTTCCTCTGTTAACGATTGCATTTATAGTTATCTAACAATAAGTTTAGGCAAATCTAAAAAAAAATATCAAAAAATAAACTATAAATAATTGTAACAATTTTAGAATAAAATTTGGTAGGTAATGGATTCTTATTCTACCTTTGGAAAATTATTGATAAACTAATGGCAGCAGAACTAGATAAAACTGATTTTAAAATTCTTAAATTACTACAAGAAAATGGAAGGATAACCAACTTATTGTTATCTCAGGAGATAGGCCTTTCACCAGCGCCAACACTAGAAAGAGTACGTAAATTAGAAATGTCGGGTTTTATCAAAAGCTACCATGCCCTTGTTGACGAAGAGAAGTTAGGTTTAGGCATTAAAACTTTTATTCAGGTTCAACTTGATTTTCATAAAAATAATACCATACAGATCTTTTTGGATGAGGTAAATCAGATTAAAGAAATTACAGAATGTCACCACGTTACTGGACAAGCCGATTTCTTACTTAAGGTTTACGTTAATGACATTAAGGCTTATGAACGTTTAATTATGGATAAGATCAGTAAAATATCTGTAGTTAAAACTTTTCAGACAATGATGATCATGTCTACTACCAAAAAGGAGCCAATCGTTCCTTTGGAATACTAATTTCTTTTAGATAATTTGCCAGTTAATTGCACTAAGACCTTGTTTTTCTAAAATAGCATTGGCCTTAGAAAAATGCCTGCACCCAAAAAATCCATTATAGGCCGAGAAAGGAGATGGATGGGCTGCCGTCAAAATAGTGTGTTTGGTCTGATCAATTAATGTCGATTTATTTTGGGCATATCTACCCCATAAAAGGAAAACTAGGCCCTTTCTATGTTCAGATAGTTGATTTATTATTTTGTCGGTAAATATTTCCCAACCCTTACCCTGATGAGATCCTGCTTCGTGGGCTCTGACCGTTAAAGTAGCATTAAGCAACAAAACTCCTTCATCAGCCCATTTGGTTAAATTGCCATGGGAAGGAGTCGAAAATCCCTCAATATCAGTAACAAGTTCTTTATATATGTTCTTTAAAGAAGGAGGAACTGTAACACCTTTTTGAACTGAAAAAGATAAACCATGAGCCTGTCCTTGTCCATGATAAGGGTCTTGCCCTAAAATCACTACCTTAACTTTATCAAATGGGGTATGATCTAATGCATTAAAAACCTCTGATCCCTTAGGGTATACTGTGATGCCTTTTTGCTTTTCCTGCTGTAAGAAAGTTTTTAGATCTTTCATATAGCTCTTTTCAAATTCGGCATCTAGTTCTTTAAGCCAGCTCTTCTCTAAAGTAATCGACATATTTAGTTTTTTGATAATATAAGTGCCAAATCTTCTTCAATACTTATAATTGGTTTTTCAATAATCCGACCGAGCTCTTTTTCATCGTCATAAATAATAAAGGTTGGTACACGATCTATATTTAAGTTCTCTAATGACCCATTTTCCGCTTTTTTTGTTCTATCTACACAGATAAAAGTTATGTCTTTTTTATCAAGCGACGATGCATCTGTCGTTTTTAGAAAATGGGGTAATTGTTCACGGCTATCACCGCACCATGTTCCTAAAACAATGGTAATAGTTTTGCCTTTTAATAAAAGCTCTATTTCGTTTAAAGCACCAGATTCAGGAATATATTTTGAGTACCCATTGTCATACATTTTCCTCATAGATGGAAATGTTGTTATAGCATCACGGGTACAGGTATTTAATAGAATGATTTCGCCAGTTGAGGAATCTTCTACTTGCTTATTAATATGCGGCGCTGTGGTTTCCATAATTAAAGATTTGTAAATCTATTCATATTTTGAAAATCTTTAGGTAAAACATGAAAGGAACATGATTTCTTTTTTGTTTAAATTATAATTTTAAATCTGTTTTTTGGTATTTAAACACGATATTTGCAAAAAAAATATAAAAGGATATGCCAAATATAGTTCGTCTTATTTTAGGTTTTGTTGTGTTGGGAGCTTCTATAGCACTTATGTTTTTCAGTTTCTGGGGATGGGGTATTCTTGGTGTTTTTATTGGTATCCTAATTCTTGTAACCTATTTTTATAATGAGAATATGCTGCTTGCTCAGTGGTTTTTAAGAAAGGACAACATGGTTAAGGCCGAAGCCTTCTTAAAAAGAATTACCAATTATGAAAAGCAATTAATTCGGGTTCAACAGGGCTATTATAATCTTTTGATTGGTCTTATTGAGTCTAGAAAGGCTCCTATGCAGTCAGAAAAATATTTTAAGAAAGCACTTTCTTTAGGTCTGCATATGGATCATAATATTGCCTTAGCTAAATTAAGTTTAGCTGGAATATCTATGGCAAAAAGAAATAAGAGAGAAGCACAAATGTATCTGACTGAAGCAAAGAAGGCAGATAAGAATAAGCTACTTGCTGATCAGATAAAACAAATGAAGGATCAGCTTGGAATGATGGATAGACAACAACAGGTACGATACAGATAAGAGAAACTTAAAGCCACATGCAAATGTGGCTTTTTATTTTTCGCTTAATCTGTCAAAGTTCTCATTTGGTTCATAGTGTTCCGAAGTTCTGCTGATGATATCATCTTCAAGATAATCTTTCTTTCTGCTAAAGAACAATTGTTCTGACTGTATTCTTGTAATTAGCTGACGGATTAAAGTCAAATCAAATGCTTCTTTACTTAGCTTTATACAGTATTCTTTTTCTGTTATTTCAAGGCTTGAGCTATTCATAATTTATCAATTTTAATACGCCCTAAAAATAGAAAAGGCCTGCTAAGATTTTATGTAGCAGGCCTTTAAGTTTGTGTTATCTCTATGTTAAGAAAACCAAGCGGTTACGTCTTCTTTTGAAGGCATGGTTAATTCCAGTTTAAGTTTCTTACGCATCCCCCAAGATCATTGAAAACCTTGTTTGGATTAGCTCCTTTTAACTCTTCAATTGTATTGATTCCCATTTTTCTAATCACCTGAACCCATTCAGCAGGAACGCCTGCACTTACGAAATCTTCATCGGTGGTTACCTTTGCTTTTTTCTCAGGCCTCATTTGAGGGAAGAACAATACCTCCTGGATAGTAGATTGGTTAGTCATCAACATTACTAATCTGTCTATTCCTATTCCTAAACCTGAGGTTGGAGGCATCCCATACTCAAGAGCACGGATAAAATCGTCATCCATAGCCATTGCTTCATCATCACCCCTGGCTGCTAATTTCAATTGATCTTCAAAACGTTCTCTTTGATCAATTGGGTCATTAAGCTCTGAATAAGCATTTGCAATTTCTTTGCCCATTACAAACAATTCGAACCTTTCTACCAAGCCTTCTTTGCTTCTGTGTTTTTTAGCAAGCGGGGTCATCTCTAAAGGATAGTCAGTAATATAAGTAGGTTGGATTAGGTTAGCTTCAACCTTCTCACTAAATAGTTCATCTATAAGTTTTCCCCGGCCCATAGAATCATCTATTTCAACATTTAAACTTTTGCAAGTTTCTTTCAGTTCCTCTTCGGTCATGTTAGAAACATCTATGCCAGTATATTTTTGAATAGACTCATACATTGTCAATTTCTCATATGGTCCTTCAAAGTTGATTTCATGTTCGCCGACCTTCACAACCGCAGAGCCATGAATAGTTTCTGCTACTTTTTCAAGGCATTCTTCTACCATACTCATCATCCAGATATAATCTTTATAAGCCACATAGATTTCCATAGAGGTGAACTCTGGATTATGCGTGCGGTCCATACCCTCATTTCTGAACATCTTACCAAACTCATATACTCCATCAAATCCTGCTACAATAAGTCTTTTTAAATAAAGCTCATTTGCTATACGAAGGTATAGCGGCATATCTAAAGTATTATGATGCGTATTGAAAGGACGGGCAGCAGCACCACCATGAATAGGTTGTAGTATTGGCGTTTCTACTTCCATCCAGCCTTGGTTATCAAAATAATTTCTCATAGTATTGATAACTTTAGATCGATTGATAAAGATCTGTTTAAAACCCGGATTTACCGTTAAATCAACATAGCGTTGTCTGTAACGTAATTCAGGATCAGTAAATCCATCATATATATTACCCTCTTCATCGCGCTTAACTATAGGCAAAGGTTTTAAAGCTTTTGAAAGTAGCTTAAACTCTGTAACATGAACAGAAATTTCACCTGTTTGAGTGGTAAAAACGTAACCTTTAATACCTATAAAATCTCCTAAATCAAGTAGTTTTTTGAAAACAGTATTGTAAAGAGATTTGTCTTCATCCGGACAAATATCATCTCTCTTTATATAAACCTGTATTCTTCCTGTAGAATCTTGTATTTCAACAAATGAAGCACTTCCCATAATACGACGTGTCATTATCCTACCAGCTATACTAATGTTCTTATATGCAGTTTTGTCTCGCTCGTAGTTTGCTAAAATATCGGCTGCAGAAGCATTTATCTCAAATGCTTCTGCAGGGTAGGGGTTTATCCCTAATTCACGTAACTGATTTAGTGAATTACGGCGCAATAATTCTAATTCTGATAGTCCTGTACTCATATATCTTTTATATCCGGCATTGAGCCGTATAGTTTTATTTGTATTGTATTTTGAAATTATGCAAAAATAGGTATTTGCAGCATTTTTTTACTTGTATTAAATAGGAATATTCACTGCAAAACAAATTAGGTGTTGAAAGTATATTAATCTGCATCAACAGACTCATTATACATCTGGTTAATAGTTTCTGCATATTTTTTTTCAAGAACTTTTCTTTTAGCTTTTAAAGTTGGTGTTATTTCACCCTCTTCAATACTAAAAGGATTACGCTTAACTTTAAAATTCTTGATTCGTTCGAATTTTGCAAGTTCTCCAGAAAGTTTTTTAATATCCTGTCCTATCCAATCTATAATTTCTTTTTCTATAATAAATGGCTCAGGCTTTTGAAAAAATGATTCAGGAAGTTTAAATCTTTCTTGAAGATTTTCTTTGTTGGGAATAATGATAGCAGTAAGGTATTCTCTTTTGTCCCCAATTAAAAATAGCTGATCTATTTTAAGGCTTTTAAGGTATATATTCTCTACAGGAGTAGGATAAACATTTTTCCCATAAGCATTTACGATCATGTTTTTTAATCGATCTGTAATTTGTAAATTCCCTTTGTAAAATCTCCCAATATCACCTGTATGGAACCAATTGTGTTTGTCAATAGCTTCAGCGGTTTCAGCTGGCTTGTTAAAATAGCCCTGCATAACACAATGGCCTCTAACTATAATTTCTCCTTCAGCACACTCAAAATTTGGATCAAAAGATTCATGTGTTTGGATATTAATCATTTCTTTGGTTTCAACATCCTGAATTCCAATTTCAATGCCTGGAATTACGCGTCCAACTGTTCCATACACCTGTCGGTGGTATTCAGTTACCGACATAACTGGCGAAGTCTCCGTTAATCCAAATCCTTCAAGTATTTTTATGTCAAGGTTTCCAAAGAATTCGCCAACATTTTTAGGTAAGGCTGCTCCGCCCGAAATCATAAATTTTAATCTGCCCCCTGTTTTCTCTTTTATTTTGCTGAAAACAAGTTTCTCGGCGATTGAGCGTTTCATAGAAAGAAATATACCGGGAGTTTTTCCTTTTTCTTTTTCGTGACGATAATTTTTCCCTGTTTCAAGTGCCCAAAGAAAAATTTTAGACTTTAGTCCGTCGCCGGCTGTCCCACTTTTTATCGCTTTATCGTGAATCCTTTCTAATAGCCTTGGAACACAATTCATTACTGTGGGTTTTATTTCGCCCATATTTTTTGCCAGGAGCTCTAAACTTTGAGCAAAGGCAATTTTGCATCCCTGAGCACAGCAAACATGGTAAGTTGCAGTACGTTCAAAAACATGTGATAATGGCAAAAAAGATAAGAAGGTTTCAGTTTCATCAATAACAGGAATCTGTTGCAGGCAAACTTTTACATTCTCAACAAAATTGCTGTGTGAAAGCATCACTCCCTTAGGGGTGCCGGTAGTTCCAGAGGTGTAAATCAATGCTGATATATCTGAAGGGGTTAGCGAGTTCCTTATCTCTTGTATCTCCGTTAGTTTGTCAGCTGTAAGGTTTTTTTTGGCATTAAGTACTTCTTCAAAGCTAATAATTTCCGCATTAAAATCTTCCGGAACAGTAACTTTTGTGTATTCTGCAAAAGCAGGGATTATGTAGTTTAGTTGTCTGCAGTTACCAGAAATTTTAAGAATTTTTTTATAAAGGAAGGTATTCCCAACTAAGATAGCTTTGATACCAGAATCATTAATGATATATTCTACTTCATGTTCAGAAAGGGTAGGATATATTGATGTATTGATAGCTCCAATCTGTTGTATTCCCTGATCATAATAAACATATTCTGGTGAGTTCTCTATCATTAGTCCCATTCTGTCACCTTTTTTTATTCCTTTATTTAAAAAGAACAATGAAACCGCATCTGCATTGTCAAGAGTTTCTTTGAACGATATTTCTTCCCATTCTGAACTCTTTTTGTCTATAAGAAAGGTCTCTTCCGGTTTGTGAATATTTTCAACTACATTTCGCAGTAAACTGGGAACTGTAGAAGACTCGTTGAATGATACCATATTGTATGATTGGTTAGCTTGTTAAAGCAATGATAAACTTTTCCTTTTAAAAATGCAACCAGCATTGCAAGGCACATTTTGATAATAAAAAAGGGCGCTAAAAGCGCCCTCTACAAATATAGTGAAATGTATGTTAAACAGAAAAACTCTCTCCGCAACCACAAGAACGACTGGCATTTGGGTTGTTAAAATTAAAGCCTTTTCCATTTAAACCATCAGAAAAATCAAGTTCAGTACCAGCCAGATATAAGAAGGACTTCATATCCAGGGCTATTTTAATACCCTTGTCCTCAAAAAACTGATCTCCTTTTTGTTCTTCGTTATCAAAGTCCAGATTATATGATAATCCTGAACAGCCACCACCTTTAACTGAAACGCGCAAGAAATAGCTGTTATCCATATGCCCATCTTGCATAAGGTGATCAATTTTATTCTTTGCTTTCTCTGTTATTGTAATCATTTTAATAATATTTAGCAGTTAGTATAAAGTAATTCTGCTGATTGCAGTACTCCATACACTACTTAGTGATGAGATTTAGCTAACTCAAATGGTTCCATCCCGTTTTTAACGCGATAATCGTTAATTGCTGATTTAATAGCATCCTCAGCTAATACTGAACAGTGGATTTTTACCGGAGGTAGCGCTAATTCTTCAACAATATCCATATTGTCAATTGCTAATGCCTCATCAACAGTTTTCCCTTTTAACCATTCAGTTGCAAGTGAAGATGATGCAATTGCAGATCCACATCCAAATGTTTTGAATTTAGCATCTGTGATTACGTTGTTATCATCAACCTCAATTTGTAAACGCATAACGTCGCCGCACTCAGGTGCACCAACAAGGCCTGTTCCAACCGATTTACTATCTTTATCTAAAGTACCAACATTTCTAGGGTTGGTATAGTGTTCCATTACTTTTTCTGAATATGCCATCTTATTCTTGATTTATGATTTCAGATTTACGATCTCCAAAACCTTTTAAATTTTATCTTTTATATTTTGACTTTAGATTGAAATCGTAATTCGTAAATCCAAAATCATACTTATCATTAGTGTTCAGCCCACTCAATTTTACTTAAGTCAATACCATCTTTAAACATTTCCCAAAGTGGAGAAAGGTCTCTAAGGTGGTTCACTGCTTTTTTGGTGTTTTCTATTGCATAGTCAATTTCTTCTTCTGTTGTAAAACGACCTAATCCAAAACGGATAGAAGAGTGAGCAAGATCATCCGACAATCCCAGGCTTTTTAAAACATAAGATGGTTCTAAAGACGCTGAAGTACAAGCAGAGCCAGATGAAACGGCAAGGTCTTTCATAGCCATCATTAAACCCTCACCTTCAACATATTTGAATGAAATGTTGGCAACATGAGGTAAGCGGTGTTCAACGTTACCATTTACATAACTTTCTTCCATTTGAGCTAATGAGGATTCAAGTTTATCTCTTAAACCAGATAAGCGTTTAGCTTCACTATCCATCTCTAAACGACAAAGTTCACAAGCTTTACCAAGACCAACAATACCAGGTACGTTCAATGTACCCGAACGCATACCACGTTCGTGGCCGCCGCCATCCATTTGTGCGGTAACCTTAACCCTTGGATTTTTACGACGTACGTAAAGTACACCTACTCCCTTAGGACCATACATTTTGTGAGCAGAAAATGCCATAAGATCAATGCCATCAGCATTTACATCAACAGGGATTTTACCAACTGCCTGGGTAGCATCTGTCATAAATAATGCGCCATATTTATGAGCAATTGCAGATATTTCTTTTATTGGTTGAACAACGCCTATTTCATTGTTTCCATACATAATGGTTACAAGAATCGTTTGATCAGTCATTGCTGCTTCAAGTTCCTGAAGATCAATAAGGCCATCTTCTTTAACCTTAAGATAAGTAACCTTTGCACCAGATTTTTCCAGATGTTTACAAGTATCTAATACAGCTTTGTGTTCAGTTGTAGCAGTAATGATATGATTACCCTTATCCTGATACATCTCAAAAACACCTTTTATTCCAAGATTGTCGGCCTCTGTAGCACCCGAAGTAAAAATGATTTCTTTTTCTGTACAGCCAATTAATTTGGCTACTTGTTCACGTGAGTAATCAACAGCTTCTTCAGCAACCCACCCAAAGGCATGATTACGGCTGGCAGCGTTACCAAACTTGTTAGTGAAATAAGGTAGCATTGCTTCTAAAACCCTGGGATCTAGTGGGGTAGTGGCATTATTATCTAAGTAAATAGGAAGTTCCATCGTTTTTGTTTATTCTTATTAATAAGCAAAGATACGAAAAAAGATTACCAACAATTATAATTAATACCTATGATGGTATAGTTAAAACTTGCATTTTTACATTTATTTAACTCATTAAATGGTTTATGAAGCAGATTGAGCATATTGGTGTTGCCGTAAAAGATCTTGATGTCTCTTGTAGTCTGTACGAAAAGTTACTGGGAACTTCGTGTTATAAAAAGGAAGAAGTAAAATCTGAAGGTGTAAATACCGCTTTTTTTAAAACCGGAGTAAATAAGATTGAGTTACTTGCTGCTACCTCACAAGATAGCCCAATAGCTAAATTTCTCGAAAGAAAGGGAGAGGGCATACATCATATAGCCTTTGAGGTAGATAATATTGAATTGGAAATGAAAAGATTAAAGCACGAAGGTTTTGTGTTACTTAATGAGCTACCTAAACAGGGAGCTGATAACAAATTGGTCTGCTTTGTGCATCCAAAGGGTACTAATGGAGTTTTGGTTGAGTTATGTCAGGAAAAAATATAGTAATGGATCAGCTGGCTCCACTTTATAGTATTATAAGTAAGGATTTTGAAATAGATGAATTAACTACTGAAGCTTTAATAAGGGAACGGTTGGTAGAAGCATTTGCATATTTACTTGATAACGATATTTCAAAGATGATGAATATACTATACCGTACTGACGTTGATGAGGTTAAATTAAAAAAGCTGTTAATTAGTAACTCCGAACTGCCATCTGCAGAGGTGATCGCTGATGCCTATATTGCAAGGCAAAAGGAGAAAATAGAAACACGTAAAAAGTATAGTAGATAATTTTTCAACACTTATTTGTTTCTAAAAAATAAAATCACGATATTTGCATCCTTAAAAATAAGCGACACATAAGTATATAACAATATGAAAAAAGATCTGCATCCATCAAACTATAGATTTGTAGTATTTAAAGATATGTCTAACGAGTATTCTTTTTTAACCAAATCTTGTGTAGATACTAAAGAGACTATTCAATGGGAAGATGGTAACGAATATCCTCTATATAAATTGGAGATTTCTCATACTTCTCACCCTTTTTATACTGGTAAAATGAAATTGGTTGATACTGCTGGTCGTATCGATAAATTCAAAACTCGTTACGCTAAAAAGTAATTATACCAAAATAAAAAATTATTTTAAAGTCCCGATGCTGTTGCTTCGGGACTTTTTTTATTTTTGTGGCTTATGATGATCAACTTATTTGATGATAGTGCATGGACATCCCTCCGGCCACTATCTTTCACACGGCCAGTTGCTGATCTCCGAATAGGGATTTTAACTATCGCTCAAAAGTGGGAAAAGCATTTAGGTGCCGAATCCGGATTCTTAACAATAACCTATCTGGCCCAAAAATTTCGTCTGTTATCCGGTGCTGAACTATTTATCAATGGATCAATATGTCCTGATGAACAGTTGTTGGAAGCCATAACCAATCTAAAAGACGGGCAGTGTTTAAAGAAGGACGACCTTATAATTGCATATAAAACAAATACTGGTGATTTGGATATCCATATCACCGCTAAGCTCCAGGCTATTCCATATCCCGGAGATTTTATCAGGGTCTCTGTTCCGGAAGATATCTTTAGGTTCAATGATATTGAACTTAGAAAAGATTTTACCTTACTTACAAAAGGAAGGAGCTCCGTTGCTTTAAGTAATACAAATACTTTTATTGGCGATAATATTTTTGCAGAGGAAGGAGCTTCAGCCGAATGCTCATCATTTAACAGTTTAAATGGCCCCATTTATCTTGGAAATAATGCGTCGGTTTGGGAAGGCTGTCACATAAGAGGATCTTTTGCTTTATGCCATGATTCTCAAATTAAGATGGGAGCAAAAATCTACGGGCAAACTACCATTGGACCTTATAGCAGGGTTGGTGGGGAAATTAACAATGCTGTTATCTGGGGTTATTCATCAAAAGGACACGAAGGGTACCTGGGTAATGCAGTTATGGGGCAGTGGTGCAATATCGGTGCTGATAGTAACAACTCTAACCTCAAAAATAATTATGCTGAGGTAAGGTTATGGGATTATGAAAAAGAAAACTTTCGTAAAACAGGTTTGCAGTTTTGTGGTTTAATTATGGCCGATCATGCTAAATGCGGTATTAATACTATGTTTAATACCGGTACTGTGGCTGGTGTAAGTGCTAATATTTTTGGACCAGGTTTCCCCAGAAATTTTATTCCTGATTTCGCCTGGGGCGGGGCACAGGGCTTTGAAGTTTATAGCTTAAATAAAATGTTTGAAACCGCCGTTAAGGTTTATGAACGTAGGAACTTAGAATTTAATACAATAGAACAAGATATTTTAACCCAGGTTTTTGAAGATACAAAGACCTACAGACATTTTTAATTAGAGATTATGAGAAAAAAAATAGTAGCCGGAAACTGGAAAATGAACTTGGATTATGCTGAAGGCATATCATTGTTTTCAGAAATTGTTAACATGGTTAAAGATGAAAAAAAGGGCAATCAGTTAGCTGTTATCTGTGCTCCATATATTCATTTGAATAGTTTAGCCAAACTGGGTGGTGATGTGGTAGGTATTGGTGCCGAGAATTGCCACGAGAAAGAAAGTGGTGCTTATACAGGTGAAATTTCTGCTAAAATGATAAAATCAGTTGGTTGTGGCTATGTAATAGTTGGTCACTCAGAGAGACGCCAATATTTTGGTGAAACTGATCAATTGCTTGCCCAAAAAACAGTTGCAGTATTACAAAATGATTTAACTCCTATTTTCTGTATCGGTGAAACTCTTGACGAAAGAAATGACGGCAGCTATTTCGAAGTTTTGAAATCCCAGTTAGAAAACGGAATATTTGGATTAAGTACTCAGGATTTTTCTAAAGTTGTTATTGCTTACGAGCCTGTTTGGGCTATAGGAACCGGCTTAACAGCATCGTCTGAGCAGGCTCAGGAAGTTCATGCTTTTATCCGTAAAGAGATTTCTGCAAAATACGATGCCGCAATTGCCGATAATACAACTATTCTTTACGGAGGTAGCTGCAATCCTAAAAATGCCGCAGAATTGTTTGCTCAAAATGACATTGATGGTGGTTTAATAGGTGGTGCTTCATTAAAATCAAGAGACTTTGTAGATATCGTTAAAACTTTCAATTCTTAATGCAATACATACAGGTTACTTTTAGCTTCACTGAGGTTCAGGAATATCAAAAGGATTTGCTGATAGATGAATTGGCAAATATTGGCTATAACACTTTTGAGGATACCGCTGATGGATTCGACGCATTTGTTGATCTTGATAATTACAATGAAGAGGCTTTAAAAGAAGTTATGATTCAGTTTGAAGGTGAACTTAAGTATAGTTATAGTGTTTCCGAAATTGCAGCAGAAAACTGGAATGAAGAATGGGAAAAGAATTTTGAACCATTAATCATTGATGATCAATGCTATATAAGAGCTACTTTTCATCAGCCACAACCTCAGTATCAGTATGAGATAGTTATTGATCCAAAAATGGCCTTTGGTACCGGGCATCATCAAACTACAACTATGATGATGCAATATATATTATCTGCAGATATTGAAGGCAAGATCATATTAGATATGGGCTGTGGAACAGGAATATTAGCCATTTTAGCTTCCAAAAGAGGAGCTAAAATGCTAACTGCGATAGATAACGATGATGTTTGCTACGAAAGCACACTAGAAAATTCTTCGCTAAATAATATTTCCAACATAGCAGCGCTTTGCGGCGGTAAAGAGAGTATTCCGGAAACCTCATTTGATATTATTCTTGCAAACATAAACAGGAATATCCTTATTGATCAGATTTCAAGATATGCTGAAGTATTAAAAGAAAATGGGAGTATTTTCTTTAGTGGATTTTATGAATCTCCGGATCTTGAAATGATATCTGAAACATGCAAAGAATTTGGTATCAATTATGTGAGTCATAAAAAGATTGGTGAATGGGTGGCTGCTCATTTTAAAAAATAAAAATAATGCGTATACATTTTATTGCTATAGGCGGCAGTGCTATGCACAACCTTGCCATTGCATTACATAGAAAAGGGTATCAGGTTACCGGGTCTGACGATGTTATTTTTGAACCCTCAAGTAGCAGATTGGATAAGCATGGGATATTGCCGAAATCTATGGGTTGGAATGAAGATAATATCACCGAAAACCTGGATGCAGTTATCCTGGGTATGCACGCTCTTGTTGATAACCCTGAATTGTTAAAAGCCCAGAAATTAGGATTAAGGATATATTCTTATCCTGAATACATTTATGAGCAAACTAAGGATAAACTTCGTGTAGTAATAGGAGGTAGCCATGGTAAAACAACCATTACCTCAATGATACTTCATGTACTTAACTATTATAAGAAAGATTTTGATTATTTAGTAGGAGCTCAGTTAGCTGGTTTTGATACTATGGTTAAAGTAACAGATTCAGCGCCTATTATTGTTATTGAAGGAGATGAGTATTTAGCATCACCTATTGATCGGAGACCGAAATTTCACCTATATAAGGCAAACATAGCCGTAATTAGTGGAATAGCATGGGATCATATTAATGTCTTTCCTACTTACCAGGACTATACCAGACAGTTTGATCTTTTTATAGATACAATTCAACCAGATGGAAAATTAATATTCTGTAAGAAAGACAATGATCTTAATGCAATAGTCGAAAATTCTAATGCCCCAGTTGAAAAGATTGGATATGAAATTCCTGATCATGAGGTCAGAGACGGAGTAACTTACTTATTGCCGGGTGAAACTGCATTAAAAATATTTGGCGATCATAATTTGATGAATCTTAACGCAGCCAGACTAGTATGCCAGCAATTAGCTATCTCTGAAGAAGAGTTTAATGTAGCGATCGCTTCCTTTACTGGTGCAGCCAAAAGATTAGAGCTTTTAAATAGTTCAAACGAGACAAATGTTTATAAAGACTTTGCTCATTCTCCGTCAAAGTTAAAAGCAACAATCGATGCTGTGAAAACTCAGTTTGCTACACGAAAATTAGTTGCCTGTATAGAGTTGCATACGTTTAGCAGTTTAAATAAAGATTTTCTTACTCAATATGCAAATACTATGTGTAATGCAGATGTTGCAATTGTTTACATTGATGAAAAAACATTTGAGCATAAGAAAATGCAACCTTTTACAAAAGAACAAGTCCAAATGGCGTTTAACGATGATAATTTGCAGTTTTTTAATGATTTTGCTTTATTGGAAAGTTACCTGCAAAGCATAAATTTTTACCGTACTAACTTGTTATTAATGAGTTCAGGAAATTTTGGTGGACTAGATCTTACGAAATTGGCACGTGAGTTGAATACCGTATCCTAAAAAGAACAAACAACAATAGTACACCTAAATCTTAAATATGAATATCATTGGTAAAAACATTAGACAGCTACGCCAAAAAAATGGCTGGAGTCAAGGTGAAGTAGCAAAACGTCTAAATATTTCCATCCCTGCATTTTCAAAAATCGAAACTGGCATTACTGATATAAACATATCGAGATTAGCGCAAATCGCTAATCTATTCGAAGTTTCTACTATGGATATTATTTCGAAAGAGGGTGAAAATCCTCAATCTCTTAATTTTGAAGAAATCAATAGCTTAAAAGATAAACTTTCTCAGAGAGAAGAAGAGATAATTAAGCTTCAGAAAAAGGTAATTGATCTCTACGAAGAAATTCGCGAGAAATAAAATACTAAGAGAAAATTTTACGCATAGTCAGGTGTCGCTTTCCAAAAGTGGCACCTGTTGCCTGATGAATTGACAACATCTTATCGTTAAAATCGCCCACCCACGATAATTCCAATTCATCATACTGATTCAGTGGTAACACATACTCCTTTAATTTTATAAAAAGAGCAGATTCTAATCCATGTTTCTGATAGGCTTGTTTTGTACCCATTACAATAGCCCGCATTCTGTTTACGCCAACCCAGCGTTTGTAAACAAACTTTAGCTTTTCAATTAAGCCCAGCTTACCATTAAAGCCTTTAATCATCTGGTTTGCATCTGGTATGATAACTACAAAAGAAGCCGGTTCCCCATTAACGTAAGCAAACCAGATAAGTTTTTCGTCCATTATAGTTTCCATCATTTTAAAGCTTTCCAATAATGTTTCCTTTTTTATCGGGACAAAATTTTCAAAGTCTTTCCATCCGTCATTATAGATTTCCATAAGATCAAGAACATATTTTTCAGCATTCTTTTTAGAAAAATGTTCAAATGTATATCCTGGTTTACCCGCAACCCAATTGGCAATTTTTGTAAAGCGTTCAGGAAATGGATTTCTTACTGCAAGATGATTGGTTATCTGCTCGTATTCCTTCTCAAATCCATATTCCATAAAGAAATTATGATAATAGGGGTGGTTGTAATTCATCCCAAAAGAAGGTGGTGTAAAGCCCTCAACCAACAATCCCCAGAACGAATCATTCTCGCCAAAGTTTATAGGACCATCCATGGCTTCCATGCCATTTTCTGCAAGCCATAACTTTGCGGTGTCGAATAATTTAAAAGCGGCCTCTTTATCATTAATACATTCAAAAAAACCCATTCCACCAGTGGGTTGATCGTATTGAAAAGCTTTTTTCTCATTTATAAAAGCAGCTACCCTTCCTATTGGTTCCCCCTCATTATTCTTTAGTAGCCATCTCTGGCATTTTCCGTGTTTAAAGAAAGGGTTTTTGTTAGGGTTAAATATTGTATTTATATCCTGGTCTAGCGGACAAATCCAATTTTTATCGTTTTTATAAATAAAACGGGCAACTTCTAAAAAATCTTTACTGGTTTGTTTGTTAGATACAGGTACAATTGTCATGCTTGATGATTGGGGGTAAAATAAAAAGCATCCCAAAGGGATGCTCATAAACTATTATATTTTTAGATACTAGTAGTCGTCATCGTCATCGTCCGAACCAAAATTATCAAAAGTATCCAGATCATCTAATGGCATATCAAAGTCATCATCATCATCATCATCATACTTTTTCTTAGTAGTAGTTTCGTCTTGCGAATCTTCCATCTCATCTTCTGGATCCACTAATGGACTTTTCTTAATTGGTTTCTTTGGAGTTTTCATTACAAAAAATATAATTCCCTAAGGTTTTTATTTATGAGTTAAATTTACAAAAAATCTTTTTAAATCAAAAGAACGATGTTTTTTAAAGTTTTTCTGTATCTCAAAAGTAATATAATTAGAAATTCTGCGACGAATTTTTTTTAAAAAAGTTTAGGGCAAAAAAAAAATGGTAAAGCTATGAACTTTACCATTTTTTAACACACAAATGAAACCTGAATTGAGATATAGTTTTAGGTTAGGTAAAATATCTTTGATCAATTCTATAAGAACGCTTTTTACAAACTCTGTTTGTTTTAATATCTATAACAAGTTTAAAGCAAATTTTAAGACGATTAATTTTTAATTAGTAAGTGGTATAAAAAATTGAGTAAACGGTATTTTACCACTTTAAGGGGATAGCAATTGATACAAATGTGCCCGAATTACCGTTCTGTTTTATGTCCATCTGTATTGGATTTACTTCAACCCGATTTAATAGATTAATACGTTCACGTGTTAAGTCCATACCCTTACTTACGTGATGACCTTTTTTATCTCTCAAAGAATTGTCAATACCAATACCATCATCAATAATCTGAATCAGCAAGTGCTCATTACCTCTTAAATCTATATGTATATCTATTTTGCCACCTTCTTCCTTAGGCATTATCCCATGCCATATGGCATTTTCTATATACGGCTGAAGCAACATAGAAGGAATCAGGGTTTCTTCCTTATCAATAGCTTTGTTAAGTGTGATCGTATAGTTTAATTTACCTCCAAATCTTTTCTTTTCCAGGCTAAGGTAAAGCTCCAGATATTCAATTTCCTCTTCCAGCGTTATGAAGCTTTTTGTACAAATCTCCAGATTCTTTCTAATAAGTCTGGCAAAACCGGTTAATATTTTATTAGCTGAAGTGGTGTCCTTTGTATTTATATAATGTTGTATAGAATTCATTACATTAAATACAAAATGAGGATTCATCATTGCCTGTAAGGCTCGCTGCTCCAGCATCAGGATCTTGTTTTTCAATAGCAATTGCTCTTGCTCTTTATTTTTACGTCTTTTAGTTACAAAAACCGCTACTTTATAAAAAATAAAACATGCAAGCAGAAATGTAATTATAAGGAACCATGGTGTTTGCCAGAAATGACTTTTTAGAATAAAGTTAACCTTAGTTGGGCTACTCCAATCACTATTATTAGTTTTTGCACTTATTTCAAATACATAATCGCCGGGTTCCAGCGAAGAAAATTCAAGACGCCTGTTTTTCGTTTCCGTCCAGTTTGCATCCGATTTTAAACGGTATCGGTAAACAATATTTCTGTTCTGAAAATCAATAGCACTGTAGTAAAATGAAATATTATTGTCGGATGGATCGAGCGTATGATTTGCTGCGTTTATCCCAAGCTTTATTTTATTATTAATAATAGAAGATACAAATACTTTAGGTGGCTCATTAATGGTCTTAATCTTGTTTATCGAAAAATATACCAAACCATTGTTAGTAGCAAAATAGGCATAATCATCATCAATATATAATGAATTAACATCATCCTTAAGCAAAGCATTTGTAAATTCGAAGGTTTCTACCTGCGTTTTTTGGTCATTTAAAGAAACCTTATTAATGCCATTGTTGGTAATTACCCATACATCATTACCTTTTACAAAAAGTCTTTTACAAATATTATCTGCAAGTCCGTCCCTCTGGGTAATTACCTTTATTACTTTTCTATTCTTAATGAAAATAAGCCCATATCCATCAGTTGCCAGAACAAGTGTATCATTACTCAATTCCTTTATATCATTAATCCTTCTTGTTAAAAGACTGCTTTTTTCAAAATAACTATATAATGAACCATTAGAAAGTTCTGATAAACCGTTGATATTAGAGAACCATAAGTTTTGGCTCTTGTCAAAAAACACACAATATGCTCTATTATTGAAAAAATCAGTTCCCTGTTTAAAGTACAATGAGCTAAATTCATATTTGTCATCTTTGTAGGGCACTATAACCACACCAGATGATAAGGCTAGCGCCAAACTTTTATCTTTTGCTACACTAAAACTCTTAATTACAAACATCGAGTTTGTTGCCTCGCGCAGGTAATCTATTTTTCTGTTGATTGCATAAATATTGCTTATTCGGCCTAACCCATATTCCGAAGCAAAGTATATGGCTTCATTTGCAGTGTCTAAGCTAAGCTGTTTAATAATATTGTATGTCTTTTTATCAGGCAATGAAACCTTATTAACAGAAAGATCAGAGGGATCAATAATGTTAATGTTACCCTCATCTACTCCAAGCCAGAAACGATTTTTATTGTCTTTGATAACACTTTTTATAAGGTTACTGCTTAGCCCGTTACTTTGATCTACAATGTAAAGTCGTTCTTCGTTTTTAGGAAGCATGTAAATTCCATTATTTGTGGTAAACCACATATTTCCTTTAAAATCCTTTATTACCTGACTCGATGATATATTACTCAGATAGGTAGTTATTTTTCCGGAATGGTCAATAAAATATATTCCTGAAGCGTTGCTTATCCATACATCTTTGTTCTCATCTAAATAAAAAAAGCCGGGATCATTGTTTAGTAATGATGGATCTATTTTTAATTGGAAATGCTGAGCTCTTCCATTTTGAATATTAAGTCCGTTTTTATCAAGAAAAGCAAATGTTCTATCAGGCATGTTTAATCCCGACTTATAGTTTATTAGAAGTGTTTTATGAGGAATTACAGTAAACTCCGAACCATTAAAAGTTCTAACAGAACGATTACTGAATACCCAGATCTTCCCCGATTTATCTTCATGAACAAAGCTATTTATAAATTGGCGGTTACCATTGGCCGAGATATATTTCATTATAGACTTTCCATCCCAGGTCACCAAAACATTTTTGTTGGTACCAAACCAGATTTTGCCTTTGCTATCCTCAAAAAAGGAAACAATAACGGCATTAAATCTTAGTAATTTAAGCAGTTTATTGTTAGTTTCATTAAAGAACTTGCCATTAAAAAAATAGCTTAATTGTCCATTTAATGCTAAAAACCATATTTTGCCAGTTCTATCTTCTTTTATTTGTAAAATTTGATTGTCAGGTAAGCCATCATCCACAGAGTAATTTTCAAATACTTTTCCGTCAAATCTGCTAACCCCTGCATCGGTAGCTACCCAAATATATCCCTTTGAATCTTGGAGTGTATAAAAGCAGTTATTGCTTGGAAGCCCATCTTTGGTTCCAAAATGCTGAAGGTAAGTGCTTTGAGAATAGCCGTTTAAGCTAAGAAGTAATAAAACAATTAGTGTAATGCTGCTTATTGGCCAATTCTTTATTTTATTTATCACTATCAAAATTGGTATATGATTTAACCTTTTCCATAAAATCACTTGCACGCCTTCTGGAAACCGCAATTTTATCGCCAGTTTTTAGTATCAGCTCCAATCCATTTTTAGAATTGTACTCTCTTAAGTAATTCAGATTTACTATGCTCGATTTATGAACCCTAATAAACTGATGGGCAGGAAGAATCTCTTCATACTCCTTCAAAACTTTCGAGACAGTGATTTTATCCTTGTTTACTAAATGGAAAACAGAGTAATTACTATCAGCTTCGATATGAACAATGTCGTCAATACTTACCAAACTATATCCCTGTCCGTTAGGTAAGCTAATTTTTCGTGTTTCATTTTTCTCAGAAAGATTCACAGCCAGATTTTGCAATCCTTCATTTTTATTGTGTTCTGTTTTGCTAAGGGCAATATACTTGGTCGCCTTATTAACGGCCTCCTTAAGTTCATCAATATCTATAGGCTTAAGCAAATAATCCAGTGCATTTGCCTTAATTGCCTTTAATGCATATTGATCGTAAGCAGTAGTAAAAATCACATGCGTTTTGGAAGATTCTATCTGAGGTATTAAATCAAAACCATTCTCACCAGGCATGGCAATATCCAGGAAAATAAGATCAATTGTATTGTGAGCAAGCAGGTTGCGGGCTTCCCCAACAGATTTTGCTATGCCAGATATATGGATATTCTCACAGTTCTCCTGCAATAAAAAATATAAGGAGGAACGGGCAAACTCTTCATCGTCTACAATAATAGCATTCAGCACAGTAATATATTTTATGTATGGTGAATTTATTAAAAAAATGAACGATTGAAGAATATTTCTTTCAAACACCGAAAACCGAACTCATTTTTCTTTCGTAAGTGCAAATATAAGCAACAACTAAAACAGTAATCAATCCGGAGCCTTCGGCTTCAATAGAACCATTAAATAAAGGAACTCAAACTTAAGAACTATGAAAAATTTACAAGAACAAGAAAAGCAAGAATTGCTCCCAGCAGAAAGGAGTATTTTTACAGCCCCATTGCAACGCCGTTCTTTTCTGCAATTTGCAGGAGCGGGTGCAGCAACTGTAGCATTAATAGCTGCAGGCTGTAAAAAAGACAGACATGATCCTATGGTTCCTGGTGGTGTAACACTAAATTTTAAAGATGACTTTGGTGTATTGAATTATGCTTATGCTTTAGAGCAGTTAGAAGCAGCTTTTTATATTCAGGTTGCATCAAACCCACCATCAGGTTTTTCCCCCGCCGAAAAGCAGTATTTTCAGGATATACAATATCATGAAATTGCACATAGAGAGTTTTTTAAGAAAGCTTTAGGTGCAGCAGCAATAGGAAGTTTAGAAGTTGACTTTTCAAGTATAAATTTCACAGATAGAGCAAGCGTTTTAGGTGCAGCAATGGCTTTTGAAGATTTAGGTGTTGGTGCTTATAATGGTGCAGGTGTGCGTTTAACAACAGATGCTTACTTGGTTGCGGCAGGTAAAATTGTTTCTGTTGAAGCACGTCATGCGGCATATGTACGCGATCTGATTTCAAATGGAACTTTTGCTTCCAGTCCGCAAGTAGATGCAAATGGATTAGATAAAGCCTTAACACCTGATGTAGTTCTTGCAGCAGCAGGAAAATACATTAAAACTAAAATTACTGTAACTAACCTATAACCTAAAACTTTAGAAAACATGAATATTGTAAATATATTAGAAGAAATAGAAAAAGTAGACGGTGAGATCTATGAGAGATTAAATCCGAGAAGATCTGCAATGAAGGATTTTTATAACATGGGTAAAAAAGTGGCTTTGGCAGCAATGCCTTTAGCTTTAGGATCTATGTTTACAAAAGCTTACGGACAAAGTACACCAACTGCGGTAGTTGAAGTTTTAAATTTCGCATTGACACTTGAATACCTAGAGTATCACTTTTATAACCATTCACTTTTGGCCGCACCCGGTTTACTTACAGAGGGAACACCTGCGCATGGTGCAATAACTACTATCCGCGATCACGAATTGGCTCACGTAAATTTGCTTAAAGGAGCATTGGGCGCTGCGGCAAGACCTGCATTGGCCTATGCTGATTTTGACTTTACAGCAAAAGGTACTTTCCCTACAGTATATTCAGACTATAAAACATTTTTGGCGGTTGCACAGGCATTTGAAGATACTGGGGTAAGGGCTTACAAAGGTCAGGCCACTGTACTAAAGGGCAATGCTGTATTAACAACCGCATTACAGATCCATTCTGTTGAGGCACGTCATGCTGCGCATATACGTTCTATGCGTGCTGCACCGGCTGGTGGAGGTGTTGCAGTTAAACCATGGATTAGTCTTGGTGCAGGTGGTGGTGCAAACGATTCGGGTGTTCCTCAGGTGGATCCTGTTTATAAAGGCGAGGATCTCGATGTTCAAGCTGGAGTAACCATTACCGGTATTGCAACAGGAGTTTCAAAAGCAGCAGCGGTTGAATCATTCGACGAACCACTAGCAAAAGCAGATGTTCTAACAATTGCAGGTTTGTTCATTAAATAGCTTAAATCCCAATTAACACTTAAAAGAGTTGTTTAAGTTTAAGATAGGGAAGGAGACGAAAGTCTTCTTCCTTTTTTATTTACAATAAGATCTTAGTAGTTAATCACTTGTTCTTCCAGATGTTCTGGCAAATCACGGTAATTATACTGCTGGCCTCGTAACTGAGGTTCAAAACCAGCTTCTCTAATCGCATCCTGTATACCTTTAGCTGTAAAACGATGAGGAGCGCCTGCTGCCGAAACCACGTTTTCTTCAATCATAATAGAGCCAAAATCGTTTGCGCCAGCGTGTAAACATAGTTCCGCAACGCTTTTCCCAACGGTTAACCACGAAGCTTGTATGTTTTTCACATTAGGCAACATAATTCTGCTCAGTGCAAGCATTCTTATATACTCATCACCAGAAACATTATTACTAATACCCCTAAGGCGTTTTAACAATGTACCATCATCCTGAAAAGGCCATGGAATAAATGCCAGAAACCCTTTAGCATCAGCAGGCTTTTCACTTTGAACTTCTCTTATCCAAACTAAATGTTCAAAGCGCTCTTCAATAGTTTCAACATGCCCAAACATCATAGTTGCAGAAGTAGTAATATCAAGCTGATGGGCAGCACGCATTACATCAAGCCATTCCTGTCCACCGCACTTTCCTTTTGATATTAACCTTCTAACCCGGTCATTTAATATTTCTGCACCTGCGCCAGGTAACGAATCCATACCGGCTTCTTTAAGTGCTTTTAAAACTTCTGTATGAGAAATGCCTTCAAGTTTTGCAACATGGGCAATTTCTGGTGGGCCTAAAGCATGCAGTTTTAAATCGGGATACAGCTCTTTTAATTGTTTAAACAGATCAGCATAAAATTTTAAGCCCAAATCCGGATGATGTCCACCCTGTAATAACAACTGATCTCCACCTAACCTGAAAGTTTCTTCAATCTTTACTTTATAGGTTTCTATATCAGTTATGTAGCTTTCATCATGTCCTGGTCTTCTAAAAAAGTTACAGAACTTGCAATTTGCAATACATACGTTAGTAGTATTTACATTTCTGTCTATCTGCCAGGTAACCTTACCACTAGGTACTTGTTTCTTTCTCAATTCATTAGCAACATAAGCTAACTCAGCTGTAGCAGCATTATTGTATAAAAAAACACCCTCTTCCTTTGTTAAAAAGTCGAACTGTAAGGCCCTTTGTAGTAATTCGGCAGTATTCATTCCACAAACTTAGATAAAATTGATGCTTATATTTTCAATACAGTGCAATATTTTTAACAGGGTTCACAAATGCTAACTCACTTTTATCTAAGTTTGCCAGAATTATTTTTAATCTATGGTAGACTTTAATCGTTTTACATTACCAAACGGACTTCGCGTGCTTGTGCACGAAGATGATACAACGCCAATGGCGGTATTAAATATCCTTTACGATGTTGGCGCACGTGATGAGGAGCAAGACAGAACTGGTTTTGCACATTTATTTGAACACCTTATGTTTGGTGGTTCTATAAATATCCCTAGTTACGATGAGCCTTTGCAAAGAGTGGGGGGAGAAAATAATGCTTTCACCAGTAACGATATTACTAACTATTACATCACTCTTCCGGCTGTAAACCTGGAAACTGCTTTTTGGCTTGAAAGTGATAGGATGTTAAGTCTTGCCTTTTCAGAAAAAAGTTTAGAAACACAACGAAATGTAGTTTGCGAAGAGTTTAAACAACGTTATCTGAATCAGCCATACGGCGATGTATGGTTAAAATTAAGGCCATTGGCTTATAAAAAACACCCTTACCAATGGGCAACTATAGGACAGGACCTAAAACAGATTGAAGACGCAAAAATGGAAGATGTTAAGGCGTTTTTCAAAAAGCATTATAACCCTCAAAATGCAATTATGGTAGTGGGTGGTAATGTTAAAACCGAAGATGTTAAGATCCTTGCCGAGAAATGGTTTGCGCCAATCCCTGCAGGTGATAAATATAACAGAAACCTTCCTCAAGAGCCGTTGCAAACAGAAGAACGTAAAGAAACGGTTAAGGCCGATGTTCCTTTAAATGCTATTTATATGGCTTTTAAAATGCCTGCAAGACTAGATTCTGAGTATCAGAGTTTCGACCTGATGTCTGATATCCTTTCACAAGGGCAATCATCAAGGTTGTACAATAGTTTGTTAAAAGAACAGCAATTATTTAGTGATATACATGCATATGTTACTAGTAGTATAGACGAAGGGCTATTTGTTATTGAAGGAAAGCTTGTTCAGGGTGTAACTATTGAAGCTGCAGAGGCTTCAATATGGGCCGAGCTGACAAAACTTACTCAGCATGAAGTAACTGAAGAGGAAATTACAAAGGTGAAAAACAAATCAGAATCTATTATGGTATTTGCAGAAATGAGTCTTTTAGATAAAGCTATGAATCTTGCCTACTATGAGTTGTTGGGTGATGCAGAGGGCCTCAATACCGAAATAGATAAGTATTTAGCCGTTACCCCTCAACACATTCTTAAAGCAGCCAAAAATACCTTTGTAAAAGAGCAATGTTCAACTTTATATTATTTAAACGCCAAAGATGCTTAATCGTACACTAGCCCCGGAATCATTACAGGTTAATGAGATCAAATTTTTAGAGCCATTAACCCAACATCTTGACAATGGCATACCTGTTTTTACCATTAATGCAGGTAAACAGGAACTGGTAAGGATAGAGTTTATTTTCGAGAATGTAAACTGGGATGCCTCAAAACCATTACAGGCTGTAGGTGTTAGTCACTTAATAAACAATGGTACTGATAAACTTAGTGCTAAAGAAATTGCAGACAAAGTAGATTATTACGGTGCGTTTTTACAAACTGAATATGGTGCAGACCAATCTAGTGTAAAACTATATACCCTCAACAAACACTTGTCTTTGGTATTGCCTATTTTAAGATCAATCTTAAATGAAAGTATTTTCCCAGAGCAGGAACTTGCAATTTTTGTTCAGAACCAGAAGCAATCATTACAGGTAAATCTTCAAAAAAATGATTTCCTGGCCCGAAGACAATTCGCAAACTCAATTTTTGGCAATACTCCTTATGGGTCAAATATTGAAGCTGAAGATTATAATGCACTAAAAAGAGATGATCTGATTAACTATTTCAAAGCAGCATATAAACCCGAGAATTGTACAGTAATAGTTGCCGGAAAATTCGAAGAAAATGAGTTTGCTATTTTAAATAATGTTTTTGGAAATCAGTGGCAAAATACCGAAGCTTCAGTTATCAATAAATTTACTTTCGAAGCAAGCCCTAAGGGCGAAATTTTAATTGAAAGACCAGAAGCCATTCAATCTGCCATCAGAATGGGTGCTTTGAGCATTAGCAGAAATCATCATGATTTCCCCGGATTTCAGGTATTAAACTGTTTGCTAGGCGGTTATTTTGGATCAAGATTAATGGCCAATATTCGTGAAGATAAAGGCTATACTTACGGTATCGGCTCAGCCGTTGTTTCGTTAAGAGATGCAGGATACTTCTTTATTGCAACCGAAGTAGGTACGGAGGTATGCAATAATGCCCTTACCGAGATCGAAAAAGAAATTGATCTATTAAAAACAGAATTAGTTGCCAATCAGGAATTAGATCTGGTGCGCAATTACATGTTGGGTTCAATGTTAGGTAGTTTAGAAAATGCATTTTCTCATGCCGATAAGTTTAAGAATGTTTATTTCTCAGGACTTGATCATAACTATTACGAAAACTACATCAAAACTGTAAAAACCATAACTTCGCAAGAATTGAAAGACCTTGCTGGTAAATACTTAAACACCGATAACTTTACCAAAGTTATTGTGGGTAAGAAATAAAAATAAGGCTGTATTAATACAGCCTTATTCAATTTTAGCAAGAATACCTTTTTGCTTATCTGCCTGATAAATCTTTTTTGAAAAGGCTACATAATCATTGTATTTCTCTGGGGGGTATTTTTTGTTATTAATAGTCTTTGTACGGCTATAAATAAGATTGTTATCTTTTTGTACCACCTTGGCAGTATACTTACCAAATTCCGATTCAATCACAATATCTTTAGGCATAAATTCAACTTTATAGCCTTTTGGAATATTATAAATAATTTCATCTTCATCAGAATAACCATACTTAACATTAAAATACGTCTTCCGGTTTTCAATAGGGGTAACCGTGTTCTCTTGCCTGTTGGTCATATTTAAAGTCACAAACAGCTTATCTCCTCCTTTAGTTAAAATTTGAGAAGCTGTGAGGTCTACTTTTTCATTAAGTATTGCAGCCCCTTTATCCGGCTGATTAAAGCTAAATGAACTGATCTGCATATTTGGTATACTTAGCGAGTTCATTAAGCGTTTTCGCTGCTCAGTAGGCTCTATTAATGTCATTCTCAAATTATCTTCAAACTGAGCAAATCCATATTGAGTTTCAATATTAATATTAGCAGCGCCCTCCTCATCAAGATTAACCTTGGTTACACGTTTCTGATAATTATTGACCGGACTGTAGTATGGCGTTTGAGCTAATTTTCCACCAGCTTCAGTAACCAATAATACCGTTCTGTCCGAATTGTCATTACCTATATAACCGGCAGGTACAAATTGGCTTGTACACTCCAGCCATGTGGTATCTTTTTCAAGTGGAACACAAAGTATCATATGATTTGCCTGGTTTAGACTTGCAAATTTTTTATTCAGCGAAGGCATATCATTTCCTATTACCACAAGGTTCGATTTTATTCCGGCTTCCAGTAATAGTGCTTTCATGTAATTAGACAAAGCCTTACAGTCTCCATAGTTTACTGCTGCTACTTTATCAGCGGCAATAGGCTTATAGCCACCAATCCCTAGTTGCACGCCCACATATCTGGTGTTAGATTGAAGATAATTATATAGCACCCTTATTTTGTCTTTAGGAGAAGCCATACCTTTAATCAGGCTTTGAACTTTTACTTTTACAGATTCAGGCAATACCTGCGCTCCATTATTTAGGCCATAAAGCCAGGCTCCTAAACTTACCCAGTTTTCAATATTTGCTTTAGAGTTATCATATTCAAACTGATTTGGCGCCAAAGTTACCCAGGGGCTTACATTGGCAATGCCAGCACTCATTGGCTCATATTCAAGGGCTTTAACATGCTCACAGCTCCATCTGTATTGCATCTTATCTTTTACCTTTAAAGAATCAGTTTTAAGGCCTGTACTTTTCAGGTATTTGAAAGTCATAGTTTCGGGAATTGTAAAAGTATATTCCGATTTCTCTATTGCAGATCCCCAGGTACTTACAGGTTTCCATGAGGGATAAAAACGTATTCCGCTATAATCAGTACTGTAGCTGTATTCAATGGTGTAAGGATAGTTTGTGTATAAAAATTCAAGGAATTTAACCCTACTGTCTTCATATATTGAACCGTTCGAAACTGCACTTCTGTCTTTAAAATCACTCCCTTTGTATTCTTTAACCTTGTTGCCCTTACTGTCATATAAGGCGGCCTTTAAATTATAAACACTAGAAAATTTATCATAAAATTCATACATGTTCGATGCGCCTTCAGCACTCTTATTTAACAATGTTACGGCAATTTTATAATTGTAAACCGCATTCCCAGGATTCTTTACCTCATAAGTCTGACTCTCATATCTAACCACAGTCGAGGCATCCTTAAGTAAATCAGCAGGAATTTTACTTACATCATAAGCACCTTGCGCCTCAGCTTCTTTAATAAAAAACAAGCTAATAATAAAAAACATTAGTGTTCTCATCTTTAGCCCTTTTTAAGTACAATCTGTTCAGACTGCTTTCTTACTATATTTTTAAACAATTCTTTGATGTAATGATATTCTTCAGGAGAATAGGTGGATTTTTTAAATAATATCTTACTGCTAATCACCATTTTGCCAGGCTCACAGGCATATAGAAAAGTAAAAGATGCAGATTCCTCAGGCAATACAATTTTTTCATTCTTCGGAGCTTTATCAACCTGGTATTCTTTAGGGTAATCAATTGTAACCCTTACTGTCTCTTCTGTTGGGTAACCAAAATCTACGGGGAAGTTTCTCTCTTCCAATTTAAATGGATTCTCCTTGGTTCTTTCGTAAAGAAGTGGAGTAAAATAAATCAAATTTCCTGCCTCTTCCACATTGTCCTCAATATTAACATCCATAGTTTCAATAAGAGCTTCATTGAGGTTAGCGAGATTTTCGATTTTATAATTTTTGATACCTAAACCTGGTTTTTCGCTTTTATAACTTTTAAGGAAATCATCTTCATTCGAAGCAGACTGATAGGTATTTCTTCTGTTATACGCATCATAATTGGTAGTATTTAAAAACATTTTACCCGTAAGTTTATTCTCACCGTCAAGAGTAATAAAGTAGCTAACACTTTTTCTGCTAATTGTTGGGTCTTCAAGCGAAACCCACTCGGCTGTTTCATCAGTAAGACTTACCTTTAGTCCCTCATGGCACAGATTATCAAAAGCAATCATATCAGGTTTATGATTTTTGTCGGTAGCATCTAAAATGACCACTTTTTCGCCAATCTGAACACCAACAATCACATTGTTAAATTTGGTTAGCATAGGAAAACCAGGGTGGGCACCATTTGATCTTGTACTTAATAAAATAGGGAAGGCATTAACTTTAGCCTCCGATAATAAAGTAAGTAAGCACAAATTTATATCTGCAGAGTTTCCGCTTTTCTTCTCAAATATGTTTTTAGGGTTTGTTTCAGAAGTATACAGGTTAGATTCACCATTAAATTTGATGTTATTTTTCACATAGTTAAAAACTAACTGAACTATAGTGTCCTGATCGGTATTGGTTTTGATTATATCGTGCAGTATTGTTTTACTATAGCTTTTTCTATTTATAAATAAACCAAAGTTCTCCTCGTCTTTAAGCGCTTTAACAATTTTTGGCCATGTAGAGGTAACATCACGATAAACTTGGCCAGGAACTGTTATTGAACTCAATTCAAAACCAACTTTACTTACGTAATCTTCCATGGTTGTAATAAAATTCTCTTTCTTTAAACCCGGAACATTTTCAACCTGATAATGTAGTTTTAAAGAATTAGTATTTAAATTACCAGACGACGATACAAAGGTTTCATTAACTATCTCCTCTTTTGGATTTATAAACAGATACCCTCCACCTGTAATTTTGTATTTGTAATATTCTGGAATCCTGATTTCGTACTCCGAATATAACGTTGGAATTTCTTTCTGAAACCGCCATGATCTCAGGGTAAATATAAAGTCTGATTTGATTTTATATTTAAATTCAACTATTGATCCTTCTTTTACATTAGGCAACGCAAACTTTTCCAGCGTATAGTTCTTATCTTGTTTTTCAGAAAATTTCGATACTTTATTTAATTTGCTGGCAACAATTTTCCCTGCTTCAAGGTTATAAGTTGCGCCATCAACGTAATCAAGATTTTCCTTTCCGCCATTCTGTTTATAGAGTTGAATTTCAAGGTTTGCATAGTCATAGCCGGTTTTGTTTATGATTTTGTATCGGGTATGACGTTCAAAAACATAAATGAAATTGCCTGTTTTGGGGCTAAATTCAAACCAGCCCCTTCCAACATCAAATAAAGCTACTGCGGCGGCGGCAGAGTCTGCACCATTAACCTTAGTCTCAAATTCCTTAAGGTCAACTTTACCATATTTAAATGTCTTTGGTTTGGCTTCTTTTTCTTGTGCGTTAGAATACAGATTCGCTACTAAAAGCAATCCGAATAGAATAGATTTTATCACATTCATGAGCGTATAATTTATTGGGCAATAATAAGATTATTCTGAAAAAGAAAGGTGAACAAATAGAATATTATTTTTTTGATAATTAATCTATTTGTAGGATATCTTTACATTATGAACCATAAACTAATATATCTATCCGTTTTTCTTCTAATTAGTCAATTAAGTTTTGCCCAGGATAAAACTAAATACAAGATATGGAACCCTGCCAACGATACTTTGAATGTTCTGGAAGGACAGGGATGGCCAAAAAAAGTAAAAGATTATTATGATCGTCTGCCGGCAAAAGCAGAAGGTATTGTTCGTTCAGATGTATGGAACCTATCAAAGAATAATGCAGGCCTAAACCTGCGTTTCCGTACGAATTCAGATGAAATAATTGTAAAATATGCTGTTAAAGGCAGTTTACAGATGCCTCACATGCCTGCAACAGGTGTAAGCGGAGTTGATCTTTATGCTAAAGATAGGGATGGCAACTGGCTATGGAGTGCTGGTTCTTTTTCTTTTGGTGATACCATTACTTATCGTTTTAGGAATCTGGAGCAGGTTAACAATCCAGATCGTGAGTACACGCTGTACCTGCCATTATACAATTCCCTAAAATGGATGGAGATTCGCGTGCCAGGCGAAAAATCATTTACACCATTACCACTGCATCAGGAAAAACCAATAGTAGTGTATGGTACATCGATAGCACAAGGTGCCTGTGCAACCAGACCTGGTTTAGCATGGACCTCTATATTGCAGCGTAAATTGGATCAACCGGTAATTAACCTTGGCTTTTCAGGAAATGGCCGACTGGAAAAAGAACTCATAGCCCTGCTTACAGAAATTGAGGCTAAATTATACATACTAGATTGTTTGCCTAATCTCACTGGCATAACCAGCGACGATCTGATGGCACGCATTGAAACCTCAGTGCTTCAGTTGCAAAACAAAAGGCCGGGTGTTCCAATTCTGTTAACAGAACACGATGGATATACCGACGAACTTATAAGCCCCAAAAGAAAAGCAGACTACAATAATCCAAATATTACCTTAAATGATGCATTTAAGCAATTAAAGGCAAAAGGGATAAAAAACATATACCTGTTAACTAAAAACGAAATAGGTCAGGATATAGAAAGTATGGTGGATGGGGTACATCCCAATGATGTAGGTATGATGAACTATGCAAATGCATACCAGAAAATCATAAAAGAAATATTTAACCAACCACAAGGTAATGTAAGTACAGCTAAACCAATTACCCAGTATCGTGAATTACCAGGGTACGATTGGGAAAAAAGACATAATGAGGTATTAAATTACAATAAAACAAATCAACCTCAATTGGTTTTTATAGGCAACTCCATAACACATTTTTGGGCTGGACAACCTTCAGCTCATATTGCCAGAGGTGCCAGCTCGTGGGATAAATATTTTAAAGCTAAAAATCCTGTAAATATGGGTTTTGGCTGGGATAGGATTGAGAATGCGCTTTGGCGCGTTTATCATGGTGAACTGGATGGCTTTGCGGCTAAGCAAATTGTATTAATGATAGGTACAAACAATTTGCAATTTAACTCTGATGCCGAAATAGCTGAAGGATTAAAAACCCTTATAACAGCGATAAAGGCAAGACAGCCCCAGGCAAAAATTCTTGTACTTGGCATATTGCCGCGCAGAGAAATGGAAAGCAGGATAAGTAAACTAAATTTACTGTACGCTAAAACGGCCCTCAATTTAAAAGTTCAATATGCCGATGCCGGAAACCTTCTGCTTAATACCCACAAAAAAGTAAATGAAGAACTTTTTACAGATGGATTGCATCCAAATGCACAGGGTTACGAAAAACTTGGATCTTTTATTAATAAACAGATTGCCAATTGAAATTTTACGCAACCGTTTGTGTGAAAAAAACATTTCAAGTCTGTGTTTAACCTGTGTATATTGCTAGTATAAACTTAATTAACCTTATATTAAACACAAGATGAAACCAAACCGTAGAAAGTTTTTACAACAACTGGCAATAGGTTCCGGAGCTGTGGCTATCGGCCTTCCTACATTTGCCAACGAAAATGCTCCCAGCGATCAGGAACTGGAAGCAGCATTAAATCTGGGCAATAGTAGTCAAAGATTCAATATGAGTGGATATGCCGCTCCAAAAATTGATAAAGTAAGGGTTGGGATAATAGGTCTCGGAATGAGAGGCCCTGGTGCGGTTTCCAGATTGTCGTATATAGAAGGAGTAGAGATCAAGGCACTTTGCGATAAATTACCAGCAAGAGCTACAGCTGCACAAAAATATTTAACAGATAAAGGCTTGCCTAAGGCAAAAGAATACTCTGGCGAAGACGGCTGGAAGGAAATGATCGAAAAGGAAGATCTGGATTTAGTTTATATTTGCACACCTTGGCATTACCACACTCCAATGGCCGTTTATGCAATGGAACATGGTAAACATGCTGCAACAGAAGTACCTGCGGCGCTTACCCTTGAAGATTGCTGGAAGCTAGTAGAAACATCAGAGAAAACCCGCAAGCACTGTATGATGCTGGAGAATTGCTGTTATGATTTCTTCGAAATGCTAACGCTTAATATGGCACGTAATGGGATGTTTGGTGAATTAATCCATGCCGAAGGTGCTTATATCCATAACTTATTGGGATTGAATTTCGATAAAAATGGATATGCCGATATGTGGAGGTTAAAAGAAAATATAAATTACAATGGTAACTTATATCCAACTCATGGTTTAGGTCCAATTGCACAGTGCTTAAACATCAACAGGGGCGATAAAATGGATTATCTGGTATCTATGTCTACCAATGATTTTCATATGGCACATGAGGCTGAAGAAAGAGCTAAAAAAGATGACTTCTACAAACAATTTGTAGGTAAAAACTATCGTGGTAACATGAATACCACAACCATCAGAACAGCTAAAGGAAAAACAATGATGTTACAACACGATGTAACATCGCCAAGAATTTACTCTAGAATCCACTTGCTTAGTGGTACTAAAGGCTTTGCAAGTAAATGGCCTGAACCTGAACGCATTTCATTTGGCGAAGAATGGGTAACTGAAGATGGATTAAAGAAATTATATGATACCTATAGCCCTCCAATTATTAAACATGTTGGCGAAATAGGTAAAAAAATAGGTGGACATGGTGGTATGGACTTTATCATGGACTGGCGCCTAATTGATTGCTTGCGCAATGGATTACCTCTTGATCAGAACGTTTACGATGCTGCATCATGGAGCTGTATAGTGCCATTAAGTAAAAAATCAGTGTCTAAAAAATCAGGTAGTGTTGATGTTCCAGACTTTACCAGAGGATCATGGGCCAGCAATGCGCCCGTAAGTTTAACACTTGATGGCGGTGGCAATACTACCGTTAGAAGCGTTAAATAAGAATAAGCTAAATAAAAAAGGGAGGGTATCTAAATCATGATACCCTCCCTTTTTTATTGTAAAACCAGTCTTTATAAATTGCTTTCAATAGCACCAACTTTTTCTCTGTAAAGATCAAGCGGGCCATCAAGCAGTACTGCTACAACTGTTAAATCTTTATCAAGTCGATCTGTCGGAAGTGGTATGTAAACAATACCAGGAACCGAGCTCCAGTACAGTTTGTTGTAAATTTCCGGCTCAACCATAGTTCCCTCGCCAACAATTCTAATACGGCTAATCTTATTCTTAATTCCTTTTAAAGCAATTGGCCCGGTAGGTTTTCCTTCTACAAAAAGATATACGGTCTGTTTGTCAGCAGATAAAGCACTCAAACCCTGATAATGTCCTTCAGGCAATCCTTTATCGGTTTTATATAAACTTTCTGCATTTTTAGTAACCCAATTAAATACCTCAGGTTTTAATTCTTTTTTGCCAGATTTAAAGTCCATACCATCGGCAGATAAATCAGAATCCTTAAACGGATTAGTGCCATTGCTTATTGAACGCGCAATGCTGTTAATTTGTGCTTTATAATCTACATTTTTATCGACAAGATCTTTAAAACTCAAAGTAACAAGAGGTTCATTGGTAACCTCAACCGGGCTGTCAAATTTTAACGCTATTACCGTAACATCTTTATCAGCTGCGGCAGCAGGAATTTTAACTGAAATGTTCTCTCCGTTATTTACAAAAGTCGCTTTCAAATCAGATCCCACAATTTTTGCAGAGCGAACAGCCGGTTTAATTCCGCTTAACAATAAGCCCCCATTGTCCGGAATCCAGTCTGCATATAAATAAAGTGTCTTTTTATCTGCCGATAATGCAGTTTTTCCATTAAAATGACCAGCCGGTAAGCCAGCATGTGTTCCATAAATTGCTTCAGCATGTTTTTTAGTCCACCTTCCTAAACCTTTCAAAATATTTACCTGTTCAGCAGCAATGGTACCATCAGCTTTCGGGCCAATATCTAGCAATAAATTGCCACCCATGCTAATACAATCAACCAGTGTGCGAACAATCATATTTGGCGATTTATATTTAAAATCATATGGCTGATATCCCCACGAATCATTCATAGTATAACACAATTCCCAATACTCGCTATTTGGTCTCAATACCGGTATACCCTGTTCTGGCGTTTCATAGTCGCCATGATGATTCAGACGGGAGTTAATGATAATATTAGGATTATGTTTTTTAAGATCCGACGAAATTTTCCCTGCCTGCCACTCCTCAGCTGAATGTTCCCAATCGCCATCAAACCATAGCAAATCAGGTTTAAAGTTTAATGAAATCTCATTCATCTGAGTATGTAAATACGTCTGGAATTTATCCCAGCGTTTAGGCTCTTCATTAAGTTTATACCGTTTTCTGTCTCTCGTAAAACCATCGTAATCAGGATAGCCCCAATCTGGTAAAGAGAAGTAGATACCCGTTTTAAGCCCTGCTTTTTTAACTTCCTTAACAAAAGGTGTAATCACATCTTTTTTAGCAGCACTGTTTTTTAAAGTTGTAGTTGCATCAATGCCTTTGGTGTCCCATAGCGATACACCATCATGATGCTTAGTAGTAATAACAGTATATTTTGCGCCACTTTCCTTAATCAGTTTAACCCATTCTTCTGGATGATAGTTAGCCGCGGTAAAGCCATTCAGCTGCTTCATATAATTATCATGATTGATGTAGTTGTTAAAAAACGACCACGATTCAGAGATGCCGTTTACAGAATATATGCCCCAATGTATAAATATTCCAAGTTTTGCATTAGCAAACCATTCCATTTTTTGCTTTTTCGCGTCGGTATCTTTAGCGCCTGGTTGCTGAGCGCTTAATTTGCCAAAAAACATTACCGCAAATAGTAATGGGGTTATTAGTTTTTTCATTTTTTTATGTGTGTGTTATTTTTGTAAATACGATTTCTGATAGGAAAGCGGACTTTTTCCGGTAATAATTTTAAAGTGTTTGTGGAAGCTCGCAAAATTGTGAAAGCCGCTTTCATAACAAATCTGTTTAACGTTCATGCTATCCTCTATCAGTAATTTGCAGGCATGGCCAACTCTTATTTCACTTATAAACTGAGTATATGTTTTTCTGGTTCTCGATTTAAAATACCTGCAAAATGAATTAGGGCTAATATTGGCCACGGCAGCCATTTCCTCCATCTGAATCTTCCTTTTAAAATTAGCTAGCGAGTAGTTATAAATGGCATTGATCCTGTCATTCTCTGTTTCTTCAAAATCATGGCGGAAACCTATAGATGATAACAAACTACTGTGCGAGTAGTTTTCTATAGCCAATAGAGCCTCTATAAGTAAAGTAATCCGTTTGGGGCCTTCTGCTGATAGAATAGATTCTATCAGTTCTCCAATTAATTTTTTGCTTTTATCCTGAACCTGCACGCCCCTTTGGGCACGTTCCAATAACAGCTTAAGCGATTTATTTTCGGGTAGGTTTAAAAAAGAACTGCCCCAAAAGTTCTCGCAAAAATGAACTACAACTACATCTGCGTTGCTTTTTTCGTCATTAAAATAATTGTCGTCAAATCGCCAGTAGTGGGGTAGATGAGCGCCAACAAGCACCACATCGCCAGATCTGAAACGCTTAATGCTATCGCCAATAAACTGAGTTCCGTTCCCTTTTTTAAAGTAAATCAGCTCAACCTCGGCATGGTAATGCCAGCGGTTATTAATGTAAGGTACCCTGTCTCTTCGAACGCTAAATGAGTTTACAGAATTGTTAGCTACTTTAAGCAATTGAGGTTTCATCGTCGTCTAATTTTAGTTGTCAGATGTAGGTCACTTAACCCAACCTTTAATTAAAAGTTGAGGCCAAGATCCGGTTCATTTGATTTGGTTAGATATTAATTTCTAAATGTAGAAAAATCTTTTAAAATTACCTAATTTGTTAAATAACTGATCTTTTTTTGTAAAAATCGCTTACTATTTGATGTTTTTTCTGCTAAAACAAAATTACGCAAACGTTTGATACTGGCTTTAAAAGGCGTTAATTTATAAGCAATGCAATGGGCATTAAATTTCAAAAACATAAGTAAAGAAAAATAAAACAGGATGTTTTTTCGTTTGTTATTATAAGCTATCTAATTAAAAGGTATGACTGAATTATCCGAAGAGCAAGAACGTGTACCAAAAAAGATCCTGATCATTGAAAATGACGACGGATTAATAGAATTACTAGAGGAACTATTTAATTACGAAGGATATAAGGTTAGGTGTTATAAAGAGGCCAGCAATATTTTTTCATTGATGGAAGATTTTGTGCCAGATATTGTGTTGTTAGATTATTTACTTCCAGGAATTAATGGAGGAGAATTATGTGCCCAGTTAAAAAAGGAACCTTCAACTGCCCACATTCCGGTAGTTATATTTTCGGCATATTCACAAGTACTGCTATCTCTTGGCAGTTATGGTTGTAATGCATTTATTGCGAAACCTTTTGAACTAGCATCATTGTTAAACCAAATTAATAAATGTTTAGAAAATCCTTTAAAGGTTTTTACCACAAAGGGGTTAGATAAAAAAGCTTCGGCATCTGCGGGTATTAGTAAATAATTGAACTTAATTAGGTGCCAATATAGTTTTAGCCATGAATGCAATTGGTTACATAAGGGTATCACCATATCTGGAGCCTGTAATAGCTCAGGAAACCGCGATTAAGGAGTTTTGCCGGCAAAAGGGATTAAACCTGCTAATAGTATTTAAAGATACAGGTGAGTACAATGAGGATATGGAGCGCGAGAGTTGGCTTGCCCTGGAAGAGTATGTGAAATACAATGAAAGCAATGTTGATTTTTTGCTATTCTTATTGCCTGCAAAAATAACACGGTTCAATAAAATGATAGACCAGATTCAAGATCACTTTAAGCAGCGATACGGAGTGATGCTGGTGGCAGTTCTATAATTCGCCCAGATGTTCGCTTATGGCAAGACCCAGCTCATCAACCTGTTTATGAGTTAGTGAACCCCATATTTGCTCCCATTTTTCGTCTTTTCTGATCTGTGACTCCTTCCCGTCTACATTGCATACGTAGTAAGGTATCCCATCGGTAGTTTCTGCATGCTTAACCTCTACCTTAATTTTTTCTTGTTCGTTGTTATGAAGCATAACAGTGAACTTTATGTCTTCAGATGCTTCCATGATTCTATAATTTAAGTTTTGCAACTTATATAACAATTATTTAGTGCTAAAGTTTAAGCAATGTTCCTGAACTGATCTGGTATTTTTTTGTAATTCACTATACCAGGTCCTCACATAGTTCACACATTCTACACACATCCTTCACAAAAAGGTACCTGTTTGTGTATTTGGTGTGAAGGAGGTGTGAAGAATGTGTGAAGAAAAGCTAATCTTGTGAAGAACTGTAAATTAAACAGCATAAAAGATACATTACCAAAATTTTTAAGTTGCTTATATTTGATGCATATTAATATTCATTTTAAGATAATGGTAAAAGGAATTACGAAATTGTTTTTATTAGCAAGCTGTGGTTTGATTATTCTAATACCTGCTTTTGTTAACGCGCAATCAAAAAAGAGCAATGCTGCAAAACCCAATATCATTTTTATCTTAACAGATGATCTGGGATATGGTGATCTGGGTGTATTTTTTCAGAATCAAAGAAGGGATAAGGCAGATCCGAAACTGCCGTTTCAATTAACACCCAATCTGGATAAAATGGCCGCAGGCGGAGCCCAATTAACCAATCAGTACTGTAATGCGCCTGTTTGTGCACCATCAAGGGCATCGCTGTTAACAGGGGTTAATCAAGGCAATGCCAAGGTACGCGACAACCAGTTCGATAAACAAATAGAAAATAACCACACCCTTGCCACTGTTTTGAAAACTGCAGGATATGCTACCGCTGCGATTGGAAAATGGGGCTTGCAAGGCGAAACAAAAGATGAACCTAACTGGCCTGCGCATCCTCAAAAAAGGGGGTTCGATGATTTCTATGGCTATATGCGCCATGCTGATGGGCATGAGCACTATCCTTTTGAAGGAGTTTATAGGGGCAAAAAAGAAGTGTGGGATAATTATAAAAATGTAGCTCCCGATTTAAGTAAATGCTACACTACCGATTTATGGACTGCAAAGGCTAAGAAATGGATAGTTGATCATGAAACGGCTAAAGGACCCGAAAAACCTTTCTTTATGTTTCTGGCTTACGATTCTCCTCATGCCGTTTTAGAGCTACCTACACAGGCTTATCCTGAAGGCAAAGGCTTGAAAGGAGGTTTACAGTGGCTTGGAAACCCAGGTAATATGATAAACACTGCATCTGGTAAAGTAGATTCTTATGTGCACCCTGATTATAAAAATACGAAATGGCCTGATACCTATAAACGATACGCTACTGCTACCCGAAGAATTGATGACGCAGTAGGGGATATCCTGCAGCTTTTAGAGGACCTGAAAATTTCAGATAATACAATTGTTGTTTTTACTTCTGATAATGGTCCATCTATAGAATCGTATTTACCTGTCGGGTATGTACCCAACAGTCCACAGTTTTTTTCGAGTTATGGTCCGTTTGATGGGATAAAAAGGGACGTGTGGGAAGGAGGTTTAAGGATGCCTACACTGGTTGCCTGGGCGCAGCACATTCCTGCTGGCAAAGTAGTAGTATCGCCAAGTATGCTATCAGACTGGATGGCGACTTTTGCAGATGTTGCAGGCATAAACGCACCGGCCCGAACAAATGGAGTATCATTGGTTCCATCTTTAACCGGTAAAGGGAGCCAGGCAGAAAGTTTAATTTATTCCGAGTATTCTGAAGGTGGTAAAACACCCGATTTTAAAGAGTTTGAGGCCAGCAGAAGAGGTAGGAAAAGAGGACAGATGCAAATGATCCGTCTCGGAGATTTTGTTGGTGTACGTTATGATGTAAAATCAGCAGATGATGATTTTGAAATATATGATATTGTAAGCGATCCGAAGCAAACTACTAATCTGGCCTCAATACCTTCATGTAATGAACTGCAGGCGCAAATGAAAGCAAAATCGCTGCAGGTAAGAAAAGCTGATCTTGAAGCCCCAAGACCATATGATAAGGCTGAAATTCCGGCAGTAGAAATTTTAGATAAAACATACACAGGGCTATCATGGAAGTTTTTTAAGGGCAATTTTCCATACGTAGTTTTAGAAACAGGATTAACTGAAGTTTCGAAAGGGGTGAGCAAACATTTAGGAAACGAGGTGCCAAAATCAAGCGGGGGTATGACTTTGTTAGAAGGTTTTATTAAGGTGCCTAATGATGGTGAGTATAGCTTTTCATTACAGGCCAGCGGAAAAGCCTACATGAGAATTCATGAGGCAGAGCTAATTGATGCAGATTTTGGTTACCAATCTGTAAGTCAGGAAACTGAGCGTGTCTATTTAAAAGCAGGCAACCATCCGGTAAAGATTTATTATTTGAGAGAAGCAGGTAAGGAACGCATACTTTCTTTAAAAATGAGATATAAAGATGGCGACTGGAAACCACTTAAAGGAACAGATTTTTTCTCTGTTAAATAATTTATTAACCGGATTTTCGGAGTTCGGAATAATATTCTAATTAAGATGAGAAAAAAGTATGTTTAAACTTTCATTTATTCAAAAAGATAATTACATTTGGGCTTACCCTTTCGGGGGTATGTTTTTCATAGGTAGATGTAGGGTCGAAATTAATTTTTCGGCCCTTTTTTGTTTTCTAAGGTTCCCGTATCTTTATCTGCGTTATGAGGAAGAAGAAAATTATTGTCGCAATTACTGGTGCCAGCGGATCTGTTTATGCTAAATTACTGTTAGATAGTTTGTTGCAATTGTCGGGTCAGATTGAGAAGGTAGGAGTAGTGATGTCTGACAATGCCAAAGAAGTGTGGCGCTTTGAACTTCAGAATCAGGATTACGAGAATTATCCTTTTACTTTTTATCCTAAAATGGATTTTAATGCACCATTTGCATCAGGATCGGCAAAGTTTGACACTATGATTATTATTCCATGTTCAATGGGCACTCTGGGCCGGATTGCACAAGGAATTTCTAACGATTTAATTTCAAGAGCTGCAGATGTTGTATTAAAAGAGCGAAGAAAATTAATAGCAGTGGTTAGAGATACTCCTTTTAGCCTTATTCACATCAATAATATGAAAACGGTAACAGAGGCAGGGGGGATTATATGTCCGGCAAGCCCGTCTTTTTACTCCCTGCCTAAAACTATAGAAGAGGTTGCCCAAACAGTGGTAAGCCGTGTAATAGATCTTGCTGGGCTGGAGCAGGATAGTTATCGCTGGAATGAATAGTTTTTTCCTATCTTTGCAGGCTGTTAGGAACACTGAATGAAGAAGGTTGCATTTTATACACTAGGTTGTAAGTTGAATTTCTCTGAAACTTCAACAATAGGCAGGCTGTTTACTGATGCCGGATATAGCGTTGTTGATTTTACTGATGGGGCAGATGTATATGTAATAAATACCTGTTCTGTTACTGAACATGCTGATAAAAAATGCCGTAAGGTTGTAAAAGAGGCACTAAAGTACTCGCCTAATGCCTATGTAACAATAGTGGGCTGCTATGCTCAGTTAAAGCCTGTTGAGATTGCCGAAATTGAAGGTGTTGATATGGTGCTTGGTGCTGCAGAGAAATTTAGGATTGTTGAGTATATTTCTGATCTTACCAAACAACCTAAAGCCGTTATTCATCAGCAAAACATAGAAAAAGTTAATCATAATTTTATTGCTGCCTATTCAATAGGTGATAGAACACGTACATTTTTAAAAGTACAGGACGGTTGTGATTACCCATGCACCTATTGCACTATACCATTGGCACGTGGTGGCAGCAGAAGTGATACCATTGAAAATGTGGTAAATCGTGCTAAGCAAATTGCAGAAAGTGGTGTTAAAGAAATTGTACTTACAGGGGTAAACCTTGGCGATTTTGGAATAAGAAACGGACAAAGAGAAGATAAATTCTTTGACCTGGTAAAAGCGCTTGATGAGGTTGAAGGAATAGAAAGAATAAGAATATCGTCTATCGAACCGAACCTGTTAAGCAATGAAATTATTGAATTTGTGGCTACTTCTAAAAGATTTGTACCTCATTTTCATATCCCTCTGCAATCAGGATCTAATAAAATATTAGGTTTGATGCGCAGACGTTATCAAAGAGAACTTTATACAGAACGTGTAGCTAAAATTAAGGCATTAATACCTAATTGCTGTATCGGGGTTGATGTGATTGTTGGATTTCCTGGCGAAACCCATGAAGATTTTCTGGATACTTATCAGTTCTTAAATGAGCTTGATGTTTCTTACCTGCATGTATTTACCTATTCTGAACGCGAGCAGACAGCTGCTGCTGAGATGAAAGGTGTTGTTGCAGGAAGTGCCAGGGCCGACAGGAGTAAAATGCTTCATATCCTTTCTGATAAAAAGAGGAGGGCCTTTTATCAATCTCAGATTGGTTCAGTTGGCGAAGTGCTTTTTGAAGACGATCAAAAGAACGGTTTTATGCATGGCTTTACTAAAAACTATGTAAAAGTTAAAGCTAAATATGATCCGGTAATGGTAAATGAAATCAAAACCGTAAAACTTATTGAGCTTACCGCCGATGGCGAAGTAGAAGTTGCCGAAACAGAAGAAGTTTTAGCGCATTAATACTATATTCGCATAAAACTTTTTTGTACGTATGTTTCCTACTGTATCTCATTTTTTAGAATACCTTTTCGGTATTCAGGTCCCGTTGCCGTTTAATACATTTGGTGTTTTTGTTGCTTTAGCTTTTATTGCAGGTTATTGGGCTTTTACTCAGGAATTTAAACGTAAAGAGGCTCTGGGTATTCTTCATTCAATTAAAAAAACTGTTACTGTTGGTAAACCTGCTTCTACCACAGAGCTTGTTTATAATGGGATATTTGGTTTCCTTATTGGATATAAATTGGTTTACGCACTGGTAAACTATCAGCTATTTGTTAGTGATGCCCAAACGGTTCTGCTTTCATTAAAAGGTAATATACTTGGAGGTTTGTTTTTTGCAGGTTTATTTGCTTACTGGGATTACAAAGAGAAAAATGCACATAAATTACCGAAGCCAAAAACTGTTGAAGTAACACAACATCCATACGAATTAATGGGCACCCTTATAGTTTGGGCTGCAGTATGGGGCTTTTTAGGAGCAAAGATATTCGACAATCTGGAGCATTGGGATTCGTTTGTGAAAGATCCTATTGGCAGTTTGTTGTCATTTAGTGGCCTTACGTTTTACGGTGGTTTAATTTGTGGCGGTGCCGCAGTACTATATATAGCCAGGAAAAATAATGTTAAAGTATTGCATATGCTTGATATTGGTGGGCCTGGGATGATGTTGGCGTACAGCGTAGGTAGAATTGGCTGCCACATGTCTGGCGATGGCGATTGGGGAATTCCTAATTTAAATGCCAAGCCAGTTTCATGGCTTCCGGATTGGTTATGGGCTTATACCTATCCAAATAACGTTGCTAACGAAGGAAATCCTATAGCGGGTTGTGTTGGCAGGTTCTGTAACGAATTGCCTCAGCCAGTATACCCAACACCTATATACGAGGTAATTGTATGTTTTATATTGTTCCTGATCTTATGGAAGATCCGTGACCGCATTAAATCTCCGGGAATGATGTTTGGTATATATTTAATGTTAAATGGCCTTGAGCGCTTCTTTGTTGAATTGATCAGAGTAAACACTAAATATAATGTTGCCGGTATACATTTTACACAGGCAGAGTTAATTTCAAGTATCCTGTTTTTGTCTGGTTTGGCTCTTGTTCTGTATTCATATAAGAACAAAGAAAAACTGGCTAATTATTAAAATCTGTTTCTGAGTTGAATTACGAATTAATATGTTCTAAGGTAATTGCTGTTACCCGTTTAACAGGCAATTTTATAAGAAAAGAGTCGATGAACTTCGATGCAGGTGCTGTCGAGTTTAAAGGCTTAAATGATATGGTTTCTTATGTAGATAAGAATGCGGAGAAATTATTGGTTAGAAATTTAGCCAAACTGATTCCCGAAGCTGGTTTTACTACAGAAGAAGAAACGATAAACAGTAAAGGTGCTGTGTATAACTGGATCATAGATCCGTTAGATGGTACTACTAATTTTATTCACGGGGTTCCTACTTATTCTATAAGTATAGCCTTGTACGAAGAGGATAAGCCTGTTATTGGTGTGGTTTACGAGATAAACCGTGGAGAGATGTTTTATTCATATAAGGGTGGAGAAGCGTATTTAAATAATAAAGTGATCAGGGTTTCTCCAAGAACAGCCTTGTCGGATTGTCTGCTGGCTACCGGATTTCCTTATTATCAGTTTGAAAAGCAGGCGCAATACATGCAGCTGCTTGGAGAAATGATGCAGAAAACCCATGGTTTAAGACGTATAGGTTCAGCTGCGGTTGATTTGGCTTATGTTGCTTGCGGTAGGTTTGATGCTTTCTTTGAGTATAACCTTAACGCCTGGGATGTTGCGGCCGGAGCTTATCTGGTACAGCAAGCCGGAGGAAATATATTAAACTTTACCGGAGGCAATGAATTTATTGAAGCAAGGGAAATTCTGGCTACAAATGGTTTGGTTGATGGTGAAATATTGGAGGCTATTAAGCGGAGTTTTAATAGTTAAAAAGAAAACAAAAAAGAAATGGCCTGTTTCATATTGAAACAGGCCATTTCTTTTTTGTTTGAACCGAGCTTACAAAGCTTCAGATACAACCTCTTTTACTTCGGGAACCATGCGCTGTAATAAGTTCTGGATTCCTGATTTTAAAGTAATGGTAGAAGAAGGACATCCGCTGCATGAACCTCTAAGTTCAACAGTTACTATTCCATCATCAAATGATTTGTAGCTAATGGCACCACCATCTTGTTCAACCGCAGGGCGAACATAATCGTGTAGAATTTGTTGTATCTTGATCTCAAGATCCGTTCCTTCAAAAGTAGGGGTCTCGTCAGTTTCTTCTTTAATTTTATATTCAGATTCAACAGCACCTTTAACAAATTCTTTAAGAATTGGTTCGATATCCGGCCATTCAACACCCTCTGTTTTTGTAATGGTTACAAAGTTACTTGCAAAAAAAACGCCATTAACAAAGTTGAACTTAAACAGTTCCTTTGCGAAAGGAGAGTGCTCAGCACTTTCTTTAGTTGCGAAATCCTCACTGCCATTGATCAATAATTTATTGACCATGAATTTCATTGTAGCAGGGTTAGGAGTTTGTTCAGTATATACGTTAATAGTCATTGTCTTATTTTTTCTACAAAAATAAATAATTCACCGGTGCTAATTAAGGTATTGGTGTCTGTTTTAGGTCATTAAATCTAAAATACGCCTGTATAGTTAAAAGGAGTTATTTTCTTTAATTCCTGTTTAATCTGATCATCCACATTTAAGCCATCAATAAAAGTTGCCATAGTATCAGCAGTAATCTTCTGATTGGTGCGGGTAAGGTCTTTAAGCGCTTCGTATGGATTAGGATAGGCCTCTCTTCTAAGAACTGTTTGAATTGCTTCAGCAACTACCGCCCAGTTGTTTTCAAGATCTGCCTCAATAGCCTCACTATTTAATAATAATTTGTTTAAGCCTCTTAATGTTGATGCAATAGCTATTGAAGTGTGGGCAATAGGCACACCTACATTTCTAAGCACTGTAGAATCTGTAAGGTCTCTTTGTAAACGTGAAATTGGCAATTTAGCAGCAAAAAATTCGAATAAAGCATTTGCTATACCTGCATTACCCTCTGCATTTTCAAAATCAATAGGGTTTACTTTATGAGGCATTGCCGATGAGCCAACTTCGCCTTCCTTAATTTTTTGTTTAAAGTAATTTTTAGAAATGTAAGTCCAGATGTCTCTGTCCAGGTCAATAATAATGTTGTTTATTCTCTTTAAAGCATCGCATTGCGCAGCAAACTGATCGTAATGCTCAATTTGAGTAGTATATTGAGCACGCGAAAGGCCCAATATCTCATTTACAAAATTATTAGAGAAATCTACCCAGTTTACACCAGGATAGGCAATATGGTGTGCATTAAAGTTACCCGTTGCGCCACCAAATTTTGCGCTGTTAGGGATGCTTTTTAAGCCGTTTAGCTGAACCTCTAAACGCTCTGCAAATACCATAAACTCTTTACCAAGTTTAGTAGGTGATGCAGGCTGCCCATGGGTGTGGGCAAGTAAAGGTACGTCGTTCCATTCAGCAGCTAAGTCTTTTATTTTAGCAATCAGCTCAGTTATTTGAGGATAGTAAACCTCATTTAAAGCTAATTTAATGGTAAAAGGTATAGCAGTATTGTTAATGTCCTGAGATGTTAGGCCAAAATGGATAAATTCTTTATAAGCTTCGAGACCTAATTGATCAAATTGTTTTTTTATAAAATATTCAACCGCTTTAACGTCGTGGTTGGTGATTTTTTCAGTGTCTTTAATTTCCTGAGCATCGCTATCGTTAAACTGCTCATGAATTAAGCGTAATTTCCCGTAAATAGATTTGTCGAATTCTTTTAAACCTGGCAAGCCGGTTTCACAAAGTGCAATAAAGTATTCAATTTCTACAAATACTCTGTATTTTATTAATGCTGACTCTGAAAAATATTTAGAAAGGCTTTGCGTAGTGTTTCTATAACGACCATCAACAGGTGAAATGGCTTGAAGAGGAGATAAATTCATGAATTTGACTTGTTTTTACAAGCGCAAATGTAGCATTTATTAGCCTTTTAATGAAGTAAGGTTGCTGAAAAGCAAAACTTTGGGTAACAAAAAAGGCCTTGGAGATTCCAAAGCCTTTTTTATTTTTTAAATAATGACTAGTGTTTAACTGAGTCAGTAGCAGTAGTAGTAGTAGTTACAGTTGTATCTTTTACAGCTGAATCAGTTACGTTAGTGTCAACTTGAGTAACAACAGTAGAAGAATCAGTTACAGTAGTATCTGTAGATTCACCTTTTTTCTCAGAGTTACAAGCTGCTACTGATAAAGAGATTGCTAAAGCTAAAAAGCCAAATTTAAATGCGTTTTTCATTCTAATTCTATTTTAAATAATTAATTAATTTTACACTTAATACAGCAAAGTTTAAAAGGTAACCCACCTAATTGAAAAAAAATAAAAAATATTTTAATCGTGGTTACTGGGTTACTCTTTATAATATTGCCGTATTAATGAAGAAATAAAAAAAGTATTTTTTTTTGTTATCATTGGGTTACCATTCACGTTTAAATGTATTAATTGGTGAGTAATAAGTTAAGCAGTTCAGTTCCAACAGATAGAGAGGTAGTTTTAGGGGTCTTAAATAACTCAGAAGAAGCGCTAAATAAATTGTATACGGGGTATTTTCCGATGGTTTTACAGTTTATATTAAATAATAACGGTGATGAGGATGATGCAAAAGATGTGTATCAGGAAGGCATAATTGTTTTATATAATAAAATTAGAAGCGGAGATTTTGAGTTAAGCAGTAAACTAAAAACATATATATACTCAGTTTGCAGACGAATTTGGTTAAAGAAGCTGGCACAGCAAAGCAAGAAAACCAATAACGTTTCTGACTTTGAGGATGTGATAGCGATAGAAGAGGATGTTGAACAGCATGAAGAGAAGGATAAGCAATTTGATAAAATGCAAGAAGCACTCCTCCATTTAGGTGAACCCTGCAAAACCATTATTCAGGACTTTTATATTAACAACCTTTCCATGCAGGAGATTTGTGAAAAGTTTGGGTATACAAATACCGATAACGCAAAAACACAAAAATATAAGTGCTTGCAAAGGTTAAAGAAATTATTTTTTCAATCGTGATATGAGGAACGAAATAGAGTTAGAGGGCATAATTGAAGATTACCTTAATGGTAAGCTTACTGAAGCTGAAGCAGCCGCTTTTGAGCAACTACGTTTAAATGATCCAACTGTTGATCATAAAGTTGTTGCGCACAAGGTTTTTCTGGATTCATTAAAAGATTATGCATCAAATCTTGATTTGAAAAACAAGATGGATTATGCGCATGATCAGATCGATGTTGATGCATTGAGCAGAAAGCTTGGGCCGCATCCTTCGTTTATTGTTAATATGTGGCGTAAAAATAAATCAGCAATTGCTGTGGCAGCCTCTTTTATATTATTAACAATTGTTACCATCTATTCTATACAGCAAACTACAGAGCAAACAGGTAGCTATAAACAAATGAGTGCTGAGCTAAGCAAGCTTAAAAGTTCTACAAATAACCTGATCCGAGATGTAAAATCCAGTCAGAACTCAAAAGTTCCTGTTAAACCTGTGAAATTTGGAGGTACCGGTTTTGCAATTTCTTCTAACGGATACATTTTAACAAGTTATCATGTAATCGAAAAATCTGATACAGTTTATGTTCAGAACAATAAAGGTGACCTTTATAAAGTTGACATTACCTACAAAGACCCTACTAACGATATTGCTATTCTAAAAATCAGAGATAAAAAATTCTCATTAGGTTCTTTACCTTATTCATTGAAAAAGGGAAAAGTTGGGCTTGGGGAGTCTGTTTACACACTTGGTTATCCTAAAGATGAGGTAGTGTTAGGAATAGGTTATTTAAGTTCACAAAGCGGTTTTAACGGCGATACTTTAGCTTATCAGTTATCTCTTGATGTTAACCCTGGTAATAGTGGTGGACCATTGTTAGACAATAGTGGAAATGTAATAGGCATAATCAATGCTAAAGAAAGCTATACCGATGGAGCAACTTTTGCTGTAAAAGCAAAGTTCCTTCAGGAAGCATTAAGCTCTATCCCTCAGGACTCTATTGTAGGAAGAATATCTTCTGTTAGAAAGAGTAAATTATCGAAATTAGAACCATCAAAACAAGTGTCTAAAATTCAAGACTACGTGTTCATGATTAAAGGTTATAACTAGTAACTAACACTTAAAATAAAAAAGCCTGTATCATAATTTGATGCAGGCTTTTTTATTTAGAGATTTTCATGAATTAAGCCCTGAAAATAAAATAAACAGCTCCAATAAGTAAGCTAAATCCGATAAGGTGATTGTAATTGAAGTGAAAGTTTTTAAATGCCAGGCTCGAGAAAATAACAAACACAATAAGTGTAATTACCTCTTGCAGTACCTTTAATTGCATTAACGAAAAGGGTCCGCTTAATTCAGATGAACCAATGCGGTTTGCAGGTACCTGAAAACAATATTCAAAAAAAGCGATTGCCCAGCTTAGCAGAATAATTGTCCATAAAGAGGGAGAATAGGCAGAGTTTTTTGGAAAGAATTTTAAATGCCCATACCACGCAAGGGTCATAAAACTATTTGATAGAACTAGAAGACCTATCGTATAAAAATATTTCATAGCGTTTTACTTTTTTTAACTAAGGTAATTAAGCTACTTTTAAGGTTCATTATAAATTGCAAAAAACAATACATTAATATGGATTTTGGAAAGGTAGCAGATAGCCAGATAAAAGATGTAGATTTTACACTACCACAAGATGGTTTACAGACTTCGAAAACGCTGTTGAAAGGTAAGCCTGCTAAAAAACCCGAGTTTTATATTGGTTGCGCTAAGTGGGGCAGAAAGGAATGGTTAAATATGATTTATCCGCCAAAAACCAAAGAAGCCGATTTTTTGGATCAGTATGTAAAACATTTCAATTCTATAGAGTTGAATGCAGTTTTTTATAGTATCCCTAATGCAGAGCTAATTAAGAAATGGAAAGCCAAAGCCGAAGATAACTCAAGCAATAGCTTTATTTTTTGTCCTAAATTTTCAAGAACAATCAGCCATATTAAAAGGCTTAAAGATGCGGAAGTACCAACAGACCTTTTCTTGGCAAGCATTTCAGAGTTTGGGCAGTATTTAGGGCCATGCTTTTTGCAGCTTGGCGATAACTTTACGCCTAAAAGTTTGCCTGTTTTGGAAGAGTATTTGAAATACCTACCTATCGATCTGGCTGTTTTTGTAGAGTTAAGGCACGAAGGATGGTTTTTAGAAGAAGCAAATAGAAGCCAGGTATTTGATATGTTGGCAAAGCTAAATAAGGGAGCGGTAATAACTGATGCGAGCGGAAGGAGAGATTGTGTGCATATGGAATTAACAATACCTGAAATATTTATCCGTTTTGTTGGAAATGGATCAGCTCATCAGGATTCTGACTTTGCAAGAATTGACGATTGGGTAGTTAGAATTAAAGAATGGTTAGATAAAGGGCTGGAAAAAGTATACTTCTTTTTGCATCAGCACGATGAAAAGGATACTCCAATTCTGGCCGATTATACTATTAAACAGTTTAACAAACACTTAGGCAGCAAAATTCCTGATATTAATTTTATTACAAAAACAGGAGAATTATTTTAAATAGTATACCTAACTTGTAGACATTAATATTTACTTTTATTTTAACTAAAAAATATAATTATGAGTTTAAGAATAGGGGACGCAGCTCCCAATTTTAAGGCAGAAACTTCTATAGGTAACATCGATTTTTATGATTTTCTGGGTGATAGCTGGGGAGTTTTATTTTCTCACCCTGCAGACTATACCCCGGTATGTACAACAGAACTTGGACGTACTGCATCTTTAAAGGGAGAGTTTGAAAAAAGAAATGTTAAAGTATTGGCACTTAGTGTTGATTCTGCAGAGTCTCATAAAGGCTGGATTAAAGACATTAACGAAACTCAAAACACAAATGTTGAGTTTCCTATTATTGCAGATGAGGACAAGAAAATTGCAGATTTATATGACATGATTCACCCGAATGCTTCGGAAACCTTAACTGTACGCTCGTTGTTCATCATTTCTCCTGATAAAAAAGTTAAATTGATGCTAACGTATCCTGCTTCTACAGGACGTAATTTTAACGAGGTATTAAGAGTGATTGATTCATTGCAGCTTACTGCAAATTATAGTGTTGCAACTCCTGCTGATTGGGAAGACGGCGAAGATGTTGTTGTAATGAACAGTATTAAAACAGAAGATATTCCTGCAAGGTTCCCTAAAGGGCATAAAGTGATTAAACCTTATTTAAGAACTACACCACAACCTAATAAGTAATAAATAAACATAAAACAGAAAAGGGGCCTATAGGCCCCTTTTCTGTTTTTATTAACTAAATCTGGCCAACAGTTCTTCGTACTTCTTACCAATTTTATTGCTCAGTTCAGTTTGCTTATAACCTTCAGTAACTCTATGAAGGTTACTTAATACATACATGCCCAACTTAATGTCTCTTATATAGGCATTAAATCGTTCAGGTTCTAACGAAGCGATATAGGTTAGCTCTTTATTTAAAAATTCAAAGGTTTCATTTGTTAGTGAATTGGCTGCTTTAATCTCATTTAAAGCATACATATTTTGAATGGTCTGAAATCTGTTTATTGAATCATCAATCGAATAACTTTTAAGAGGGATATCTTTAACACTTTTCACCAGAATGTTACGTGCCTTATCCATTTTTCCTTCCATTACAAGGTTAGTTGTAAGGGAGTTATAAGCGGTCCAGGAGCTTTGCGCAACTCTTCTGCTTTCCGGATCCATGTATTTAGCCGTTTTAAAGCCTTTAAAATCAAATTTATGCATCAGATTATCGTACATCAAATCGCTATTGGTTTTCTCCAGTTTGTCTCGCGTATCATTAGGGTCAACTTTAAAAGGAAGTAAACGCAGCGCATATCCTTCAAGGTAAAGGTATTTGCCCAAGCCAACATAAGTATCTTCAGATACATTTGATTCAAAATATATTGGTCTTTCCCAATTGTTGTTGGCAATGATATCCAATAACGCCAGGTCTGATTTGAACATGATGTTCTTATTGTAATTCCATTCCATTTGTTTGGCTACTTTATCTTTGTCCTTAGCAGAAATGGTATGTGTTTTTATCAGTTGATCGGGATCAACAGTGAGTTTAAAGTTTTTAGTAGGAAGGAAATTCACGAAGCTACCATCGGTTAATGGTAACATATCGCTTTTTTCATCAGAGGTTAGTACCGATAACAGGTCTTTAAGTTCCACACTATCCTTAATCCCAAAATCATCATATTGAATATAATCCCTAACTCCATTTACATATTTTTCTGTTGGCATTTTAACCGGCAGGGGTGCCGAATTATTCAATTTTAATTTCATCTGATTGATATAAGAATCATCAGAAAGATATTGAATGTTTACCACCCTGATATCTGTACGGATTCTCTCAACTTCCTGGGCATACCATAGTGGGAACGTATCATTATCAGCCGTAACAAATAATATGGCATTTGGAGCGCATGAGTTAAGGTAGTTTTTGGCCCATTCAAGAGCAGTTGTTTTGCCAGAGCGGTCATGATCTCCCCAGCCCTGAACGCCCATAATTGCCGGTGCAGCCAACAAGCCAACCAAAGAAGCTACTACCAGACTCAATTTAGGTGCATTAAAGCGCGATAACCACTCCCTGATAGCAAATACCCCAAACCCAATAAAGATGGCGTAGGCATAAAAAGAACCCACGTAAGCATAATCCCTTTCTCTTACCTGTAGGGGATCCTGGTTTAAATAAATTATGATGGCTAAACCTGTAAATAAGAATAGTGTGGTAATTACCAGAGTGTCATTCCTGTTTCTGCGGTACAAAAAGAACAAGCCAGCAATACCTAGTATTAATGGTAAACCATAAAATCTGTTGAATCCTTCATTGTCAACTATACTTGGAGGCAGATTAGTTTGGTTTCCGAGCCTTACAGCATCCAGTGATTTAATGCCGGTTATCCAGTTTCCCTCGCTATAGCCACCCTGACCTTGATTGTCATTTTGCCGACCAACAAAGTTCCAGAAGAAATAGCGCCAGTACATAAAACCTACCTGATAAGATGCAAAAAACTTTAGGTTTTGGGCAAAGGAAGGTGTTTGTCCATCGGCAAGGTTTAGCCATTGCTTGTAAAAATTTATATGACCTGGTTTGTCACTATATGTTCTCGGAAACAATAGATTTTTATCATATTCAATATCTACACCTTTTCCCGAAACCTCATATTTTTCTTTTCCTTTTCTGTACTTAGTGAATGTTTCATTTCCACTAATTTGTCTGGCATCAAAAGTTTGCCCATATAAAAGAGGTGTTTTCTCATAATTTGTACGGCCTAAATATCCATATAGTGCAAATGCATTATCAGGATTTGAAAGGTTTAAACTTGGTTTTGCGTCTGCCCTTATAATGATTAAAAAGTAAGAGCTGAAGCCGAACAACACAAACGTAAGGCATATCATACCCAGGTTAAGGTTGTACTTTTTATGTTTAATGGAGTAGTAAATGGCAAAGCTGATACTGCCAGCCAAAAGTAGTATAAATGCCATAGCACCGTATCCGAAACCAAAACCCAGTGTGTTTACAAAGAACAAGTCGAACTTGGCAGCAAACAATACAAAATATTGAATAATTACAAACTGAACTATTACCCATATAACACCTGCAGCAGCTATTGCTTTAATAATGCCAAAGGTTGTTGGTTTTGCTGTTTTTTTAAAGTAATAAACCAGTACCACAGCCGGAATGGCCAATAAACTTAATAAGTGAACCCCTATAGATAAACCAATTACAAATGCTATAAGCACTAACCAGCGATCATCGGTATGCTGTTCCCATTTTAAAATTGCCCAGAATACAATTGCGGTAAATAATATAGAAAGTGAATATACTTCCGATTCAACGGCTGAGAACCAAAAGGTATCGGAAAAGGTAAATGCCAATGCACCAACTACACCTGTAGCAATAACGGTAAGTGTATCTGCGATTGTTTTTTCCTTTGTGTAAAGTTTATTTGCGATCAGGGTAATAGTCCAGTACAGGAACATTACAGTAGCTGCACTAAAAATTACAGAGCTAAAGTTTATCCAGTAAGCAATTTTTGTAGTATCGCCGCCAGCTAATAAGGAAAATAGTTTTCCTATCATAAGAAACAAGGGAGCGCCAGGCTGATGGCCCACCTGTAATTTATCGGCTGCGGTAATGAATTCTCCGCAGTCCCAAAAACTTACAGTTGGTTCCATAGTCAGCCAGTAGACCACTCCGGCAAAAAGGAAAAGGAGGAAGCCTACAAGATTGTTAATTTTTTGATATCGGTTCATAGTTTGAGGGTAATTTCTTAATAGTAAAAATAACTAAAACATTGAAGGTTAGCTGATTCAGGAATGTTAAAGTATGTTAAAGAATGTTAAAATGGGCAGGAGAATAAACTTTAGTCATCATAAAGTAATTCCGTGTATTTGTGGCAACCCTTTGTTGCTCAATTACGTAAATGATTAAAAGGAATAGTTGATATTCTTTTTTAAGGGAGTTGAATCTATCACGATTAAAGGTGATAGGTGAGGGCGATGAGGTCCCGGAATACAAGTATTCCGGGGCTTTCTTTTTTTATTATACTATTGAAGATATCAATTATGTGAGTTTGCAGCTTCCCAAACAGAGTAGTCAGTTAAAAGCTGTTCATGTTCTGTTATCCATTTTTTCTTTTCTTCCTGATTCGAGCTAAAGCTTATAATGCGCGCTATTAATGGCATAAATTCCGATTTAGATAATTTATAAAAATAATCTGCATAAAAAGACCAGAAAAAATCCTTTTCCTTTTTCTTTTCAGAAAGTTCTCCAACAATTCCAAAGATGGTTTTAAGTTGTAGCTCTAGTTGATCAGCCCCGGTTAAACCAGCCATTTCGGGCGAAAGTGAAGATATTGATAAGGCCAGACTTGCCGCACCTAAATCAGGGTCCTTTTCAGCGGCATTATGGTTAATCGTAATGTTGGTTACACCATCTTTTTTAGTGGTTCCGGAACTGAGAATTGATGTAACATCCTGATAAGCTTTAACAGAGCGCTGGCTATTTGGTTCCAGTATCAGAAAGTTGCAATAGCCAAGTAATGCACAAATTTTGTTACCAGAATCAGCCATGTTAATTAAGCCGTATAATCTGTGGCTGCTGGCATGCTTTGGGTTTAACTGCAATGATTTAGTTAAACATTGTAACGCCTCTTCATTTTTACCCTGTCGGCTATATGTTATTGCAAGGTTAAAATATAAACCCTGATATTCAGGTTGTGCCTTTATACCAAGCTTATAATACTCGATAGCTTTATCAGTTTTTCCCTGGTTATCGTAAATACTACCCAACATATCATAAGCTCCACCTTTGTTAGTAGCATTCCCTTCAATTATCTTATTCAGATATGGAATGGCATCTTTGTCAGATTTAGAACTGAAAAGCGTGTAGGCAATTTCATAATTCGCTGTTGAATTATCAGGGTCTAGCTTTAATGCTTCTTTATATTTTCCAAGAGCCTCTTCAAATTTACCGGCGTCATGAAGTTTAACCCCTTCAGATATTAAGCCATTAATCTGGTTTTTATCCTGGCTTAAAACAGCAGTTGAAATAAATAATGATAGGAGAAAGAGCGATAATTGTTTCATGATCAGAGAAATGGTTATGATAGTTTGGTTATCATAAAGCTAAATTAAATTGATCAATTTTTTGCTGGTTATTTAATAGTGTTGCAGTATTTCGGCATCTATTATTAAATAATTATTGCCTGCACCCTGTGTAAATACCAGGAATTTATTGTGATCAGGTTTTATTTTATATTTTTTTACCAGGTTTTCTGCCTTATCTGGATAGTTTCTGGCAATTAGATTTCTCCTAAGTAACTTTTCCTTTTTAAGATCGCCGGCTGATAAAAGGCTGTTGATCTTAAAAATTCTGCCCGGAAAGGAGGGATCCAAGTGCTCTGAAACATACAGTTGAGTTTGATGGTGGAGTTTTTTTAATTTAAACCTTTTAGCTATCAGGTTAAAAGCTCCACTTTTAAGCAGCGCTGCATCTGGTTCATAAAGGTAGCCAGAAGGATTTTCGCCGAGCAATTCAACTTCCGTTTCTTCCTCACCTTTAATAAATGAGAATTCCTTTTGCAATTCATTTATGGTAACCGCTTTTATTATTGGCTGTTGCGTTGGTTTGTTGCTATCAATAACCCATAGCAATTCCTTGCACTCGTTTTTTAAGCTAACAATATGAACTTCAGAAACATTGCCAAGTTCCTTTAAACCAGCGGTAATATCTAATAATGGGGCAGTTTTAATAATAATGCGTTTTGATTTGGACAATAATAAATCCAAATGCTCAACAACATTCGGAGTGCAGTCCTTTAACATAAAAACTTTGCCTGCCGAACTTCTTCTTGCCGGATCCAGATAGATCGTATCAAAGGTTTCACCAGATTTTTCAAGTACTGCAATGCCATCTTCCGCTAAGCATTTAATATTTGTTTGTCCCAACGCAAGGGCATTATGAGCAGCTATTTCCGAAAGGTCTTTATTGATTTCGCAATGCATTAAGTTTTTAACTGTTTTTGCAAAATAATAACTGTCTACTCCAAAACCCCCGGTAAGATCTATTAAACTGTCGCCAATAGCCAGGCCTGCTTTGTAGGAAGCTGTTGTTTCAGATGAACATTGTTCGATAGAAAGTAAGGCTGGGTAATAAATAGAATACGTTTTATACCAGCTGGGTAGCTTTTTTACCGATTTGTTTTTTGCAGCAATCTGATTAGCCAGCTCCTTGGAACTAACATCTTTAAACGGACTTTTAGACATAGCGAGTTTATGTACATCATCATTTAAATGATTTTTAATGTACTCCTGAACCTCGCTATCTAAAACATGCCTATTCAACTGTTGTCTTGTCCCTCATTACAATCTGACAAGTATATCTGCTTTTAACCTCTAAAAGAATGTTCTTGTTAACAGTTACCCTATCTATGGTTTGCTGGTTGTAGTACCTTATGGTAACTAATTCCAGACCTGTATTATATTTAACCTTATAGTGTTGTGACAGATCGGCTATCAGTGCTTCCAGTTTTTTAGGATCATGATCAAAACTTACCGAAAAACTGATGGCAGAGTTTAGCATGGTGGTAATTTTTACCTTATGCTTATGGAACAGGCTAAAAATATCACTTAAGTTTTCTTCTATAATGAAAGAGAAATCTTTAGGGAAAATAGAGATCAATGCCTGGTTCACCTTAAATATAAAAGATGGAACAGGTAAGTGATTATCAGCACCGGTAATGTCTGTGCCTTCTGCTTTATGATCAAGAAAAGAACGTACATATAAAGGAATGTTCTTATTCTGAATTGGCTTAATAGTTTTAGGGTGGATAATGGTTGCCCCATAGTAAGCAAGTTCAATTGCATCATGATAGGATAAGCGTGGAATCCTTTCCGTTTCATCAAACCACTTAGGGTCTGCGTTTAAAACACCAGGCACATCTTTCCAGATGGTTAGTGAGCTTGCATTCAGGCAGGAAGCAAATATTGCAGCTGAATAATCAGAGCCATCTCTGCCCAGAGTAGTGGTAAAGTTTTCGCTTGTACTTCCAATAAAACCCTGGGTAACGGCAATACACTGTTCTAAAACAGGGTTAAGTTTTTTCTGTATTTCCTGTTCTGTTTTTTCCCAGTTTACCTGTGCCTCGCGGTAGCTGTTATCTGTATGAATAAAATTTCGTGCGTCAACCCATTGTACATTACAACCCGTTTCATTTAAATAGGCTGCGGCTATTTTAGTAGAAACTATTTCGCCTATTGAAACTATCTGATCGTAAATATAATCTGCCGCATCGTCGGGTTCTTCTTCAAGCAACCAGTCTATTTCTACAAATGAATTGGCAACATCGTTATACACCGGGTTACTTTCATCAGGGAATAATTCACCAATGATGCTGAAATGGAATTGTTTTACATCTTCAAATATCTGATGCACATCATTAAGGCCGGTTAAGTAAGCTTTTGTTAATTCCTCTAGCTTATTGGTAACCTTACCCATTGCTGAAATAACGATTAACAGGTTATTTTTTTGATTGCGTTCTATAATGATGTTGGCCAGATTTCTTACCCCTTCGGCATCTTTAACAGATGCTCCTCCAAATTTGTATACCTCCATTAATTTGTGTGACTTAGTAGTGAGTTAGGTTTAGCAATTTCTTTTAATTCGCTGAAAGGAATAACCAATTCTGTTGTACCATAAACATAAGCCTTAATTTCGTAAGGATTGTAAAGGAACATTAAACCCTGATCAGTTATGGTAAAATTATCATTCAGTTTAAATGTGTCTTTTTCAAAGAAATAGCCATCCTTTAAGCTAGCTGTTGCGCTAAGCTTTTCATTTTTTCTGAATATCTTTTCGGCTATTGCAGTAAGCTTTATCATTGAGCCTGGCTGAATTAATGAATCTAAAAGAATTTCCTGATGCGTTACCGGGTTGTAATTAATGTAAGTGAATATGCTGTTTGGATGTGCACCGCCTGCATAATTAACATAGGTGTTTAATAACGACAGGTAGCCCGGTTTTTGCGTAACAACCTTGGCTTTAATGTCTAAAAACCAGGTTTGTGGATAGTCTTTTTCCGATTTTTTAAAATCATCATAGCCTTTAATAAAATCAGACGCATAGTCATTGTAAGTTTTGTAATTTTTACCAGAATCTGCAGTAAGTTTTATTTTGCTTTCAATAAACTGGTTTATTTTTTCGTCATTAAACAAAGGGTAAGAAATAACAGCTTTAGAAGTATCTGTAACCGTCTTGTTTATTGACACAGGCGTTTTGCTGTAAACTTTTACAGAATCATATTTAAAAGTTAATGAATCTGTACTTGTTGCCAGGTTTGCCGTATCAGCAGTATTGCTGCTTTTATTTTCGCTCTGGCAAGCCATAAACCCTATGGCGATAACAAATAGTCCTAATTTTTTCATGTTACTTTGAAATTTGTTCCTTTGTTAAGGATCCGTTTAACCATCCTGCCTCCAGGTCGGCAGCATACTTTTTATAAAAATTAATTGCCGGTTCGTTCCAATCCAACACCTGCCACACCATACCATTGTAGTTCTTCTCTTTTGCTTCTTTAACAACAGTTTCAAAAAGTAGTTTTCCAACCCCTTTTCCTCTACATTCCTCTGTTACAATAAAATCTTCAAGATATAGTCGGGAACCTTTCCAGGTCGAATACCTTACATAATATAATGCAAAGCCAACAATTTTATCATTATCTTCAGCAACAAAAGCTTTCCATACTTTGTTTTCACCAAAACCTGCTTCTGTAAATTCATCCAGTGTTACAGTTACTTCTTCAGGTGCTCTCTCATAAATAGCCAGTTCATTAATTAATTCCAACAATCGCGTACAATCTTCCCGTTCTGCTACTCTTAACGTAATGCTCATTCTGTTTTATAATGTTTAATCTTCCTTTTACCAAAAATACTGCTGCCAACCCTTACCATTGTGCTGCCTGCTTCAATTGCTAGTTTGTAATCGCCAGACATGCCCATCGAGATTTCCTTAAAGTAATCATCTTTTCTAAAAAAGCTTACTTTAATGCCGTCAAAAAGCACTTTTAACTCGGTAAATTCATCAAGCGTTTGCTTTTCAGAAGCGTTGTTACTTGCAATACCCATTAAACCTACAATCCGCACGTTTTTAAGGGCCGTAAATTCATCTGATCTAAGCAGTTCAATCGCTTCGTCAAATCCAAGGCCGAATTTGGTATCCTCATCGGCAATATAAATTTGCAGTAAACAATCAATTACACGCTTATTTTTAGCAGCTTGCTTATTTATCTCGGTTAACAGTTTCAAACTATCAACAGACTGGATCAATTTAACAAAAGGAGCAATGTACTTTACTTTATTGGTTTGCAGATGACCAATCAAGTGCCATTCAATATCTTTAGGCAGTTGTGCTTCTTTATCAGCCAGTTCCTGAACAATGTTTTCTCCAAAAACCCGTTGCCCTGCATTGTATGCTTCCATAATTGCCGCAGGCTCCTGGTATTTCGAAACCGCAATTAATTCTGTCTGCGTACTATCTAATTCTTTTTTATATTCTAATAAGTTATCTGCTATACTCATTTATCAGTATTTTTGGTAAAAATAAGAACCTTAGCGAACTTTGTCTAAGAAATAATGATGTTTTAGCCCATAATGAAGAACTTTATATACACAGCCTTCCTGTTTTTATTTGTTGCAGGCTGTAAGCCAGGTATTCCTTCCGATATTATTCAGCCCGATAAAATGGCTTTAGTATTAAATGATATCCATATTGTAGATGCCTATATTACTACTATACCTTACCTGGATTCCTCAAAAAAGACGGCTGCGGCCTTTTATAATGGCATTTATAAGAGATATGAAATAGACTCAGCGTTGTATGGCAAGAGCATGGCTTACTATAGTCAGCATCCTAAAATATTAGACGAGATCTACACAAAAGTAACAAAGGGATTAAACAAGCAAAAGGGCGTGTTGGTAAAAGCCGATTCATTGGTAAATGCTAAGGCTGCTAAGATCCTTAAAGCTAAGATGAAGGTTGATTCAGCGAAACGGGCCGACTCTTTGAAAAAGGTTACCGCACCGCAAAGAGCTAAATTTAAGGCCGATTCTTTAAAAAAGGTTCTTGCAGTGAAAAAGGCCGATTCTATTAAGAAAGTAGATTCGACCAAAAAAGCTAAGGCGGTTTTAAGAAAAGCCCTTAGGAAAAAACGGGCTGACTCTATTAAAGCCAGTGCGTTATTAAAGAAAACTATTAAGAAAAAATAAGATAAAAATAGGAATGTTATATCCGGAGAATTGTTTAGAGCGTTTGGGGTTTAATGAGGTAAAACAACTTATTTACGCACACTGCCTGAGCACTATGGGGCAGCAGATGGTAGGCAAAATGCAGGTGATGACCAAGTTTGATCAGATCAATAAGTTTTTGAGGCAAACAAATGAGTTTAAGAGTATTCTTGAAAACCAGGAACCACTGCAAATTAGTACATTTTTCGACATAAAATCTTTGGCCGATAAGATCAGGGTTGAAGGTACCTACCTTATTGAAGATGAGTTACATCAAATGTATGCCTCATTGCAAACTGTATTTTCGGTGCTAAGGTTTTTTGATGAAAGAAAGGAAATTTATCCCAATCTGGAAGCATTGTTTGAACATCTTCCTGTCGAGAAGAATATCCTTAAGCGTATAGAATCTGTATTAGATCCAAAAGGTAAAATAAAACCAAATGCCTCTGCGGAACTTCAAAATATAATTGGAGAAATAGCAAAGGCAGAACAGGATGTAAGAAAAAGAATGGATGCTATTTACAAGCAGGCAATTAGTAATAATTGGGTTGCTGATGGTAGTTTAACCATACGCGATGGCAGAATGTGTATTCCGGTGCTTGCCGAAAATAAAAGAAAACTTAAGGGGTTTATACATGATGAGTCGGCAAGCGGACAAACTGTATACATAGAGCCCGAGGAGGTTTTTTCATTAAATAATAAGCTTAGAGATTTAGAATTTGATAAACGCAGAGAGATTATAAAAATTTTGATTGCGCTTACAAATGATCTGCGACCATATACACCACTTTTACTGTCGTACCATGGTTTTCTTACCAAGTTAGATTTTGTGCGCGCTAAGGCGCTGTTTGCTATTGATGTTGAGGCTGACATGCCCGTATTAATAAAGGAAGCAAAAACTAAATTGATTAATGCACGCCATCCACTACTATACCTTTCATTTAAAGAAGATAAGAAATCTGTAGTTCCGCTGAATTTTCATATGAATGAGAACATGCGGATTGTGCTGGTTTCAGGGCCCAATGCAGGGGGTAAATCAGTTTGTATGAAAACTGTTGGTTTGTTGCAGCTAATGGTACAATCAGGCTTATTGATTCCCGTACACGAATCAAGTGAGGTTGGGATTTTTGATAACATTTTTGCCGACATCGGCGATGATCAGTCTATTGAAAGTGATTTAAGTACCTACAGTGCTCACCTTACTAAAATGAAGTACTTTGTTGCACATGCAACTCCCAAATCGCTTGTTTTAATTGATGAGTTTGGAACAGGTACCGATCCGCAATTTGGAGGACCTATGGCCGAAGCTGTATTGGAAGTGCTGAATAATAAAAAAGTAAGGGGAGTAATTACCACTCACTACTCTAACCTGAAACTTTTTGCGGGTAATACGCCGGGACTGGAAAATGCCTCTATGTTGTTTGATAACGACAAGATGAAACCCATGTATGTGCTTGAAATTGGCAAGCCCGGAAGTTCTTATGCTTTTGAAATTGCCCAGAACATTGGTTTGCAAAAGGAAGTGCTGGAACTTGCAAGGGCTAAAACCGGAACTAACCAAAACAGGATAGATAGTTTACTGGTTGATCTGGAACGTGAAAAGAAACAAATCTACGATACAAAAATAAACCTCTCCAATCAGCAAAATAAAGTTAAGAACCTTGTTGCAGAAAATGAGAAGCTGAAGTTGTTTTTAGATGAGAATAAAAAAGTACTGATTAAAGAAGCAAAACTTGAAGCCCAGGCGATTATTAAAAATGCCAATAAATTGGTTGAGAATACCATAGCTGAAATTAAAGAAAGTAAGGCTGATAAGGTAGTAACTAAAGAACTGAGGCAAAATCTGCAAAAAGTATTGGTTCAGAATCATGTGAAGGAAGAGAAAAAGCCCGAGCCACCGATACTTGTTAACACCCCAATTGAAGTTGGCGATTGGGTACAGCTACACAATAGTGAAACTATGGGGCAGGTTCTTGAAATAAATCGTGATAATCTGGTTGTTGCCCTGGGTGATCTTCGTTCAGTACTAAAGAAAAATCGCGTTCAGAAAATTAGCAACAAACAAGCTAAAAAGGCAGTTCAGAACAATTCATTTACAGGTAGTATTTCAGAAGCAATATCAAGCTTTACAGCTGAACTGGATCTGCGTGGCATGCGTGGCGAAAATGCTTTACATGAATTAGAAAAATATCTTGACAAATCTATCATGCTTGGCTTCCCGTTTATTAAGATTATCCATGGTAAGGGCGATGGTATTTTAAGGAAACTGATTCGTGAATATTTGAAGAAATATAGTCAGGTAAACAGGGTAGAAGATGAGCATGCCGACAGAGGTGGCGATGGCATCACTTATGTTTATTTCAATTAGGTAAACTTATTTACATTTAGGATGTTGTATGAGAAAAAGACATCCTATGAAGCTATTAGTTGTAACTTTACTAGCCCTCTTTATGAGTGTGTCTTCGTGTAAGAAAAACAAATCCGGAGACACGCAGAACCCTGGTGATGTAGCTATAAAAACCAAAGTTTTGTCAACCGGATTATCGCATGTGTGGGAGATCGTTTATGGACCGGATAAACAATTGTGGATTACCGAACGTTCTGGTAAAATTAGCAGAGTAAACCCTGAAACAGGTGTTGTTGCCGCACTTCATACCATTACTGAAGTGGTATCAAAAGGAGAGGGCGGTTTGTTGGGAATGGCCTTAAATCCGGATTTTGGAGCAAATCCTTGGGTGTATGTTGTGTACGATTATGGTTCAAATTACAAGGGTAAAGTAGTTCGGTTTACTTATTCAAATGGCACCTTAAATTCGCCTTTGGTTATTCTTGATCAAATTCCGGCTGCATCTATCCACAATGGTTCGAGATTGCTGATTACTGCAGATAATAAACTTTTGATTACCACAGGTGATGCAAGTGAGGCTGATAATGCACAGAACATGAATTCTTTGTCGGGCAAAATACTTAGGGTAAATCTAGATGGAACTATTCCTGCCGATAATCCGGTTGCCGGTAGCAGGGTATGGAGTTTAGGACATAGAAACCCGCAGGGTTTGGTTTTGGCCAATGGAAAATTGTATGAATCTGAACATGGTCCTAATAACGACGATGAGGTAAACATTATTCAGAAAGGACGAAATTATGGCTGGCCAGAGGTTGAGGGGTACTGTAATAAGGATTCTGAAAAAGCATTTTGTACTACTCACAATGTAGTAGAGCCTATTCAGGCGTGGACTCCTACAATAGCCACCAGCGGCTTAACTTACTACAATGCTGATCTTATTTCTGAATGGAAAAATTCTTTATTACTGGTTAGTTTAAAAGCTTCTAAACTAACGCAGCTAAAACTTGATGCTGCGGGCGATAAGGTAGAAACCAGTAAAGATTATCTGATAAATGAGTTTGGAAGATTAAGGGCGATATGTGTAAGCCCTGATGGGAAAGTGTATGTTGGAAGCAGCAATGGCAGTGATGATAAAATTATAGAAATAGCGAAATAGTTTGGTTCTAACGCAATTTATAGTATAATTTAGTAACAAAACTTTTAGTATGATAAACAAAGTCGTAGCTGGGGCCGACGAAGCCATCAGTGACATAAAAAATGGTAGTACTTTAATGCTTGGAGGCTTTGGCTTGTGTGGGATACCTGAAAATTGTATTGCTGCCCTGGTAAGAAAAGGGGTTAAAGATTTAACCTGCATATCAAACAACGCAGGAGTTGATGATTTTGGCATTGGCCTGATGTTGCAGCATCGCCAGGTTAAAAAGATGATCTCATCCTATGTAGGTGAAAATGCTGAATTTGAACGTCAGCTATTAAGCGGTGAATTGGAGGTGGAGCTGATCCCTCAGGGTACTTTAGCCACCAGATGTATGGCTGCAGGTTATGGGATGCCCGCTATTTTTACCCCGGCAGGTGTAGGTACTGAGGTTGCAGAGGGTAAAGAAACCAGAAATTTTAATGGCAAAGATTACCTGATGGAATATGCTTTTGACGCTGATTTTGCCTTGGTAAAGGCCTGGAAAGGTGATACTACGGGTAATTTGATCTTTAGAGCTACAAGCCGAAATTTTAATCCTGTTATGGCTATGGCCGGAAAAATTACCATAGCCGAGGTAGAAGAACTTGTGGAGCCTGGAGTATTTGATCCGGATCATATTCATACACCGGGTGTTTATGTACACCGTATTTTTCAGGGTGCCAGCTATGAAAAAAGGATAGAACAACGCACAGTCAGACCAAGAAATTAATTCTATATATATGCTGGATAAGAATGGTATTGCGAAACGTATCGCAAAAGAAATAAAGGATGGTTACTACGTAAATCTGGGAATTGGTATCCCTACACTGGTAGCTAATTTTATACCCGAGGGAATTAATGTAGTGCTCCAATCAGAAAACGGTTTGTTGGGTATGGGGCCTTTCCCATTTGAAGGAGAAGAAGATGCCGATTTAATCAATGCCGGTAAACAGACCATTACAACTTTGCCGGGATCATCTATATTCGACTCGGCAATGAGTTTTGGTATGATCAGAAGTCAGAAAATTGATCTGACCATACTAGGTGCCATGGAAGTATCAGAAAACGGCGATATAGCCAACTGGAAAATACCCGGTAAAATGGTAAAGGGAATGGGAGGCGCGATGGACCTGGTAGCCTCTGCAAAGAACATAATAGTTGCCATGCAGCATGTAAATAAAGCTGGCGAAAGTAAGCTGTTGCCAAAATGTACTTTGCCGCTTACCGGAGTAAATTGCATAAAAAAAGTAGTTACTGAATTGGCCGTATTGGATATATTGCCCGAAGGTGGCTTTAGGTTAATTGAAAGGGCACCGGGAGTTAGTGTTGATTACATTAAGCAAGTTACAGCAGGTAAACTTTTTGCTGATGACAATATAGCTGAGATGATATTTGATTAATATTAATCATGCAAACATAAACAGGCTTATTCGGCCTGTTTATATTTACAATATTTTTCCTTCAAATCCACTGAAATTTCTTCAGTTATTTTGATGATGTCATCAGGGATGTCATTATTATTTACAACAACCTGATCACATTGGCCCTTATAAGGCAATAAGAACTCTTTGTAAGCAGGAACAACATGATTGTGCCATTTATAAAGCACATCTTCTTCAGGGTAGCCACGCTCTATACCGTCGCGTTTAATTCTGCGATCTAATGCTACAGATTCTTCTGCCTCAATAAAAATTGTGTAATCAAGAAGCGCAGCAATTTCCTTAAAATGCAAAATAAAAAGACCCTCTACAATAATAATAGGGGCGGGATTTATCTCCAGTATTTTAGTTACTGCCAGTGGATTGTTGAAATTGTATTCTTTTTTATAAACAACTTCACCCTTCAAAAGCTTCTTAATATCAAACAGAAATTGCTGATCGTCAATAGTTGAAGGTAAATCAAAGTTGTATAGTTTATTTTCTTCCTGAGTCATTTCACCTGCCGGAATGTAATAATCATCCTGTGAAATCAATGTTATCTCATCATTTTTAAAATGATGAAGAAAACAGTTCAGAAAGAAGGTTTTGCCGGATCCGCTACCACCCGCAATACCGATAATAAAGGGCTTATTATTGTTCATTCTCTTGTCCGCCGTATGTTAAATTGCAATAAAATCTTTTGTCTAAAGCGCCTAGTGCATCAGCAACCGCTTTAGTCATTACAATTATAACATCTTTTGTGGACTCATTTTCAGTAAATTTACCAACAACCTTTGCAAAGGTTGATCTGTTACTCATTGGGTTGGTAATTTTCATTACTGTACCAATTGGAGCAGTTCTGTGCAAAACCAACATTTTGCTCGGATCAAGGTCATTGTCCGAAATCCATACAGCAGTTCCCTTTTCGTCGATCTGGTTTAATCCATATCTGCTTGCAGCATATTTTAGCGATGGGTCTTTGATAGAGTTTAAAGTATCTACCGGGTGTTCTGGCTCTGGTGGAGCCACAGGATACTGGCCTCTGATCCATAATTTCTGACCAACAGATAATGAATTGTCTGTCAGGTTATTTTTAGCTTTTAGCTGATCCATTGTTAATTTGTAGCGCGTTGCAATAGAGTACATCGTCTCGTTTGATGCAACAGTATGGATCAATAACGGTTCGTTATCTTGTTTGGCCGAATCAGGTTTTGTAGTGTCTGGCTTAACAGGAGCAGGCTTTTGAATTGGCTGTGCGGGCTTAATACTGTCTTTTTTTACCACAATAGCAACTGGATCTTTTGCTGTGTTTTCAACAGGTGGAGTGTTGATTTTTTCAGGATCAACAGTTTCCAAAGGTGTCCCGTCAGGAGATTTGGTAGCAGGTATTTTTAATAACTGTCCAATTTGTAAATTTATAGATCTAAGGTTATTAACCCTTTTAATTTCATTAACGGTAGTGCCATATTTTTCGGCCAGCATGTTAAGGTTCTCTTTTTTCTGCACGGCATGTTCTATAAGGTTGCCTTCGGCAGGAGTGTCAGTAGCAGTTGGCGCTAATGTTTCTTTTGTACTTGCTGTAGTGTTTTGATTAGCTGAAAAAGGTATGTCTGTTGGTACTTTAATAATAACCCCAATTTGAAGATACTTATTGTCGTTAAATGTCATAACGTATTTAGGAACAACATTGTATCTTCTACCTATTGAGTAGTAAGTGTCTTTTGCGACAACTTTATGGACGATCAATTTTTTACCGTTGTAATTCTCAACCCCTATTGAATCTCTGGTGTTTGCTTTGGCTGATGTTAAACTAAGAAAAATGGCAAAGATTGATACTATATAATATTTATACATTAATTTTCTAATAAAGTAATTTCGCAATTATACGAATAATAAAAATAACCCCCGAATTGATAATATAAACGTTTCTTACAACTTACTATTGTATGTTTAAGAACATTTTTCAAACCATTTTTGTTAGATATTGTTATATTTTCAATTCCCGAGAGGGCGACAAAATAAAAAAAATAAATATTATGGACGCAAAAGAAATCAGTTTAAATGAAAAGAAAGTAAAACCCGTTGTAGATATGCTTAATGACTATTTGGCAAACTACCACGTTCATTATCAAAAATTAAGAGGATGCCACTGGAATATTAAAGGGCAGAATTTTTTTACACTACACATTAAGTTCGAAGAACTATATACGAATGCGCAGCTCACAATTGATGAGATTGCAGAGCGCGTTTTAACCCTTGGCAAAGCCCCTCATAGTCGTTTTGCTGATTATATTAAAGAATCTGCAATTAAAGAAATAAACACAATTGGTTTAAAAGACCTGGATATGGTTGATGCCGTTCTGGACGATATGGCTAAGCTAATTGAAATGGAACGTGAACTGCTTGATGCTACCGATAAAGCTGGCGATGATGGTTCTAACGATATGGTTAACAGATTTATGCAATTTAAAGAGAAAAATACCTGGATGCTCCGTTCGTTTGCGGGCAAAAAGTAAGTATAGCTCTTATATATGTTGATAAGACAAGCCCTCGGGCTTGTCTTATTTTTTAGGGCCTGTTTTAAGTTCCATATCTCTTTTGTCAGGTAACCTTATGTTTAATATATTTGGCCTGTAATGGGATATAAAAGTTTAGCAGACTGCGTTGCCGATCTGGAAAAGCATGGGCATTTGATCAGGATAAAAGAAGAGGTTGATCCTTACCTTGAAATGGCTGCAATACACTTAAGGGTGTATGAACAGCAAGGGCCGGCCTTATATTTCGAGAAAGTTAAAGGAAGCAAATTCCCCGCCGTATCAAATTTGTTTGGAACACTTGAACGTTCAAAATTCATGTTTCGTGATAGCCTGCCTAAGGTTGAACAACTTGTAAACCTTAGATCAGATCCTGTTAAAGCACTAAAAAATCCTTTTAAATTGCCTGGTATTGCTTTTACGGCATTAACCGCACTTCCTCTAAAACAGAGCTTGTTTAAGGCAACTTTTAGTAAAACTACCATTAGCGAATTGCCTCAAATTGTGAACTGGCCAATGGATGGTGGTCCTTTTATTACCATGCCTCAGGTTTATACTGAGGATATTGATAAGCCGGGAGTATTAAATGCCAATTTGGGCATGTATAGGATACAGCTGGCAGGTAACGATTACGAAACCAACAAAGAAATAGGATTACACTATCAGATACATAGGGGTATAGGCGTTCATCAATCAAAAGCCAATGCAAAAGGGCAGCCTTTAAAGGTGAGTATTTTTGTAGGCGGCCCCCCTTCTCATCCGCTGGCTGCGGTAATGCCATTGCCGGAAGGGCTTTCTGAAATGACTTTTGCTGGAGCCTTAGGTAACAGAAGATTCAGGTATTTTTATGATGATGAAGGATTTTGCATATCAGCTGATGCCGATTTTGTGATAACCGGTACCGTTTATCCGCAGGACAATAAACCCGAAGGGCCATTTGGCGATCATTTGGGCTATTATAGCCTTATCCATCCGTTTCCTTTAATGAAAGTGCATAACGTGTATCATAGAAATGATGCAATATGGTCATTCACGGTGGTAGGCCGACCGCCACAGGAAGATACCAGTTTTGGTGCCCTGATCCATGAAATTGCAGGATCTGCTTTACCCAAAGAAATACATGGATTAAAGGAAGTAAACGCTGTAGATGCGGCAGGAGTGCATCCTTTATTGTTTGCCATTGGAAGCGAGCGTTATACTCCTTATTTAAAGGAAAGGAGACCTCAGGAAATTTTAACTATTGCAAATCACATTCTTGGTAAAAATCAGCTAAGCTTAGCTAAATACTTGTTTATAGCTGCAAGAGAAGACAATGAACAGCTAGATACCCATAACCTTTCTGGCTTTATACAGCACGTATTGGAACGTATTGATTTGACAAGGGATTTGCACTTCTACACCAAAACAACTATCGATACTTTAGATTATAGTGGCGAAGGATTAAACAGTGGCTCGAAAGTAGTATTTGCCGCGGCAGGAGAAAAAAAGAGAATACTTGCTACACAGCTTCCTGATGATTTGATATTGCCGTCTGATTTTGGTTCTGTTAAGCTTGCTATACCGGGGGTAATTGCAGTGCAGCTTCCTGCTTATACCAGTGCAAAAGCAGCAAAGGCTGAGGTAGCGTTATTAGAGGCTGCTTTAAAAGGTAAAGACTTAAATGCTGTACCTTTAATTGTGCTTTGTGATGATGCTGAATTTACAGCTGAGAATATAAACAATCTGGTATGGGTAACCTTTACCCGTAGTAACCCGGCAACTGATATTCATGGTATTTCGGAATTTATTGACGATAAGCACTGGGCTTGTAATGGACCGGTGATAATTGATGCGCGTAAAAAACCACACCATGCGCCTGAGTTAATAAAGGTACCCGAAATAGAAGAAAAAGTTAATAAACTGGGGCAGCAGGGAGCCTCGTTATTTGGAGTGATTTAGTGTACTAGAAAAAAGATTAAAAAACTACTTTATTTAGAGTTAAAACAGCGTTTTTAAAGAGAATAGTCGTTCAGAGTCGTTACTAAGTCGTTAAAGAGTCGTTTGAAAGTCGTTTATTTTATAGAGCAATTTCGTGTATTGGGTTGTTTTGTTTGTAGCATAGTCTCGTCATCTTGAATTTATTTCAGGATGACGAGAGCGTGGGCTATCAGGTTAGCATGTCATAAATCAAATGTATTATGACATGCCCTGTTAACTTCTAAAACCTTAATCCTAAGGTTAAAAACACATTGTTTCTTGATGTTTTAATGTCAGCAACTGGTTCTAAAGGATTGTCATTTGTTCCAAGTAAATAAGGAGACAACTCAGTATTTGTTTCAGTACGTTGGTAAGCAACATCAACATAGTAGTTGTTGATGCGATAGCCTAATCCGCCAGAATAAAACTGAGTAGCAAAATGTCCTTTATCATCACCTTGTATTGCGCTACCATTAACGCCGTAACCACCTCTTAAGCTAAATGCATTGTCAATTTTGAATTCTGCACCAACTCTGTAGTTAACCGCATGTTTATAATTGTCTCTTACAGAGTTGTTTTCATTTACAATAGTTGTTGGATCAAGTCCCTGATCAGTAGAGAAACGGATGGTGCTGTAATCTACATAATCTACATCGGCAGAAATTAATGCTTTTCCTGCAACTACATAACTTGCACCTAACGATCCTTTTAAAGGTGTTCTAACACGGTAATTGAATGGGTAATTTTGAGTAACACCATTAAGACTTCCGGCATTGGCACCTCCAATAATTCTGGAATCAAGAACAATTGAAGTATTGTCTTCAATAAGCATCCATGAAGGTGACTGCAAGGTTGCACCGATTCTGAAGTTTTCAACCGGTCTTACAATTACTCCCAAGCGGGCATTATATCCCGATCCTTTTGATTCCTGATATTGTCTGTAAGATAAGTTGTACTTAGAATTGTCGGTTATTGTTCCCGATTCAATAAACTCACCGTCGTTGATGTAACGAACATTTACTAAGGATACACTTGCTCCAATATATACCTGGTTAGAGATGTTTATAGCACCCGATGCTGTAAGTTCAGATGTTGAACCGGACCTAATCTCACTTTTTCTTTGTGAGTTAGGTACATTGGTAGCTGCAAAAAATTCATTGGTTACATCCTGGTCTAATAAATATCCATCATAAGCGTCTTTTTGTAAAGATCCATTAGGGATACCTTTTGCATTCGCTTCATCAGCAAAAAAATCTACAACTGAATTATTTGGATTTGTTCCTCCGTAATTGAAATTGGCGCTAAAATCATTGTTTCTGTTGTATGCAATTCCAAATACACTGCTTACTACTCCGGTTTGGGTGTCTTGTCCTTTAAATCTGTAGGCAGGGCTAAAAAGTACAATTCCAATATGATTAAGGTTTACATTGTCTTTTGTTGATTTTGTGTTTTGGTTTAAAAAGTTTGCATTTCCTGAGAAGTTGTTGAATTCTGGAGTTACACTGAATTCGGATTTGGTAAATAATCCCAATCCGGCAGGGTTGCCGCCAATTGAACTCATGTCTCCGCCAACGCCAATTTGTGCTCCGCCCATGCTTTTAAACCTGGAGGTACTGCCATAATTGGTTTGCGAGAATTTTAAAGCATCAGGCGCGTAAATCTGGGCGTATGTTGTTCCTGAGATGGCTACTGTAGCCACCAGAGATAGTATCAGTTTTTTCATGTATCCGTAATAATAGATTTTAGGTGTACCCTGCATAATGCAGGGTACTTTAAATTATCCTCTTCCTGATCTTGAAGATCTGCCGCCGCCACCGCCGCCGCCACTACTTCCGCTGCTGCTTCTTCCAGAACCACCGCTACTTTCTCTTGCAGGAGGACTGTAGCTAGGTCTTTCTGGCTGACGTGCTGGTGCACTTTCTCTTGTTGGCCTTATTGTTTCAGGACGAGATGGTCTTGTTGTCTGACCATCAGCAGGTACTCTGCTTGGTCGGCTTGATGCATTTCCGTTAGGATTAACCCTTGATGGTCTGCCTCTGTTAGGTATAAAGTTGCCATCGGCATCTACCCTTGTAGTTGCAGGTCTTGAATATCTGCGGTTCATTCCAACGCCGTTTTCTCTGCCCATGCCTGGTCTTGCCCTATAGTCGGGTACGTTAGTGGTTCTGCCGGTGTAATAGCCACCGCCCCATAAACCACCACCCCATAAGCCGCCTCCTAAAAAGCCACCGCCATAATAACCGCCACCGTAATAGTAGTTATTCCAGCCGAAATTGTTGTAGCCCCAGAACGGAGAATATGCATATCCCCAGCCTGAATAAGGTGAGTTCCAATAGCTGTTATAGAATGGGCTATATCCAAAATCCAGTGAACCACCAGAATACCAGCCAGAATAATAATACGGATCGTAATATGTTCTGAAAGGACTTGAATAATAAAATCTGTTTATACGTGATGAGTAATCCTGATCGTAATAAGGATCGCTTGTTCCATAATAATCGCTCTCATCATATTGCTGGTCAGCGTATTGCTGGTCGTCATACTGAGATTGCTGCACTTGTCTTGGGGCAGGAGTATAAACCTTTGCCTTTACCGTGCTGCTATAAACATCATCATCACCATTGGCACTTTGCTGCGCAAGCCTGGGCGCAGAGCACGACGTAACAGCTATGGCTGCTAAGACGAGCATTCCTGTGAATAATTGGTTAGGTTTCATAACTATATATGTTCTTTGTGTGTTGCAATTTTTTTGTAGGTATAAATTTATAAATTTGTAGACTACATTACAAGTCATTTAACACAAAAAACGTTCCATTCAGCTATGAGCAAAGGCATTACAAGTAAAAACGAAGATTATTCCCAGTGGTATAACGACATTGTTATAAAAGCTGACCTGGCAGAGCACTCATCTGTTAAGGGTTGTATGGTGGTTAAACCTTACGGATACTCCATTTGGGAGAAGATGCAGTCTATTTTAGACCAGAAATTTAAAGATACAGGACACAGTAATGCTTATTTTCCGTTATTCATACCAAAGTCATATTTTTCAAAGGAAGCATCGCACGTTGAGGGCTTTGCGACAGAATGTGCCGTTGTGACACATTATCGTCTGAAAAATGATGGAAATGGAAACATTATTGTTGACGAAACAGCCAAATTGGAAGAAGAACTGATTGTTAGACCAACTTCTGAAACCATTATTTGGAATACATACAGGGGTTGGATTCAATCGTACAGAGATTTACCTCTATTAATAAATCAATGGGCAAATGTTGTAAGATGGGAAATGCGTACCCGCTTATTTTTGCGTACTACTGAGTTTTTATGGCAGGAAGGGCATACTGCGCACTCAACTTCTGATGAGGCCATTGAAGAAACAAGAAAGATGCTTGACGTTTATGCAGATTTTGCAGAAAACTGGATGGGATTACCTGTTGTAAAAGGAGTTAAAACTCCAAATGAGCGTTTTGCAGGAGCTTTGGATACTTATTGTATTGAAGCATTAATGCAAGATGGAAAAGCTTTGCAGGCAGGAACTTCTCACTTCCTGGGACAGAATTTTGCAAAGGCTTTTGATGTGAAGTTTACCAACAAAGAAGGTAAAATAGAGCATGTTTGGGCAACTTCATGGGGTGTTTCGACACGCTTAATTGGTGCATTGATAATGGCACATAGTGATGATGCCGGTTTAGTGCTGCCTCCAAAATTGGCTCCAATACAGGTAGTTATTGTACCGATTTACAAAGGGCAGGAGGAGCTAAATAAAATCTCGACTTTTGTTGATGAATTAATGCCAAAGCTGAAGCGCTTAGGAATCTCAGTAAAATATGATGATCGTGATACGCAGCGCCCGGGCTTTAAGTTTGCGGAATATGAGCTTAAAGGAGTGCCAATTCGTTTAGCTATTGGTGGCAGAGATATGGAAAATGGTACTGTTGAACTTGCCAGGAGAGACACAAGAGAAAAACAAACTGTTATTCAGGATGGGCTTGAAATTCATATTGCTCAGCTTTTAGAAGAGATTCAGCAAAATATCTATAAAAAAGCTTTTGACTATAGAACTGAACATACTACTGATGCTAATTCTTACGAAGAGTTTAAAGAATTGCTTGATGGTAAAGCGGGTTTTATTGCTGCACACTGGGATGGAACGCCCGAGACAGAGCAAAAAATTAAGGAAGAAACAAAGGCTACAATCAGGTGTATTCCGTTAAACAATAAACAGGAAGCTGGTGTTTGTATTTACTCAGGTAAGCCATCAACCCAAAGGGTATTATTTGCACGGGCATACTAAACTTTAATGGAATGGAAAGTGAGAACTACGATAAAATACTGAGTGAATTTGAAAATAAAGCTTCATTAAAACAAAAGATATTTAGAAATACTACTGAGGTTTTCGGCTTGCTGAAAACCCAGCTTTCTAAAATTGCGGTTAAGCTGCAAACTGATTATGTAGCTAAAGATCCTTCAGTTGAAGTGCATTTTAAAGAAAGTGGTAAATTTGAAGGGCAGCTTAAGTTTTCGGGCGATATGCTGATGGTTTCTATGCATACCAATGTGTTTGCTTTTGATAAAACTCATTCCATATACCAAACAAAGTACATTAAGGAAGATGAGACGTTAAGCTATTGCGGAACTATTTACATCCATAATTTTCTTGCCGATTCTGTGAAATATAACAGATTGGCTGACGAGGGATCACTGATTGCACGTATACTGGTTAACAAGGAAAAGCATTTTATGGTTGAGGGAGAGGGCGCGCTTGATTTCTTATACCAAAGCATGGCTGATAACGTTGTAACGGAAGAAAAACTAACGGATATTGTGGAGCGATCTATTCTTCATTGTTTAGCATCTGACCTTTTATTGCCTCCATTTGCAGAGATAAAAGAAGTAACTTTAAATCAAAAACAATCAATGCTGGCTTCAAGTGGTTATCCAACCAGTAAAAATTTGGGTTACCAGTTTAAATCAGAAATTGAGCAGAACGATAATATATGAAATTTGCAACTAAAGCAATCCATGCCGGGCAAGAGCCTGATCCTACTACAGGAGCAGTGATGACACCGATTTATCAAACCTCTACTTATTGGCAAAAATCGCCGGGAGACCACAAGGGTTATGAGTATTCGAGAGGTACTAACCCCACACGTAAAGCACTTGAAGATTGTTTGGCGGCATTGGAAAATGCAAAGTACGGGCTGGCTTTTTCGAGCGGAATGGGCGCTACTGATACTGTTTTAAGGTTATTGAAGCCAGGTGATGAGGTGATTACAGGGAATGACCTGTATGGTGGTTCTTACCGCATATTTACTAAGGTTTATGAAAAATATGGCATTAAATTTCATTTCCTTGATTTATCGAAACCGGAGAATATATTGCCTCACATAAATGAAAACACCAAGCTGGTTTGGATTGAAACACCTACCAACCCAACTATGAGGATTATTGATATTGAAGGGGTTGCCAAAATTACGAAGCAACACAAATTAATTCTTACTGTTGATAATACATTTGCGTCTCCATATCTGCAGAATCCAATGGATTTTGGTGCCGATATTGTGATGCATTCTGTAACCAAATACATTGGTGGCCACTCTGATGTGGTGATGGGCGCTTTGCTTGTAAATGACGATCAGCTTTATAAGGATCTTTGGTTTATATATAATGCCTGCGGAGCAACTCCGGGACCTCAGGATTCATTTTTAGTTTTAAGAGGAATTAAGACGCTTCATTTAAGAATGAAGGCACATTGTGAGAATGGAGAGAAGGTGGCGCGTTATCTTAAAAATCATCCAAAGATTGATAAGATCTACTGGCCGGGCTTTGAAGATCATCCTAATCATGATATTGCTAAAAAGCAAATGCGTGGTTTTGGTGGGATGGTATCTATAACTTTAAAGGGTGCAGACCTTAAGGAAACTTTCCGTGTTGCTTCTTCTTTTAAGGTTTTTACACTGGCTGAATCTTTAGGTGGGGTTGAATCATTAATTAATCATCCAACTACTATGACTCATGGTTCTATTCCTAAAGAAGAGCGTGAGAAAGTAGGGGTTACTGACAACTTGTTGCGCCTGAGTGTTGGGGTTGAAGATATTGATGATTTACTTGCCGATTTAGAACAGGCACTTAAATAATAAAATGTTTAAAGTATTTAAATGGGCGAAAATTGGAATTTTTAGCACTTAAAGAGTTTTTGGATGTGAAGGTTGATCAGTATAATCGGCCAGATTTTATTCAAAACGATCCGATCTGTATTCCACATCAGTATACTAAAAAACAAGACATTGAAATTGCCGCATTTTTTGCGGCAATTTTAGCTTGGGGACAGCGAAAAACCATTATTAATAAGTGTAATGAGCTGTTTGAACGGATGGATAATGATCCGCATAATTTTATGCTGCATCATAGCGACGCGGATTTAAAACGACTGCTTGGCTTTAAACATAGAACATTTAATGATACAGATTTACTGTATTTTGTGGCGTTTTTTAATCAGCACTACCACGAGTTTGATAGTTTTGAGACGGCTTTTTTATCTCCTTCGGATGTATTTAGAAGCGACTTTTTAACAGATGAACTTCAGCATGGATATACGCAGTATGCTTCTTCAAGCTGTATGCTTTCGGAATTAACACAGCATGAGCCAAAAGCTGAAAGATCACTTAATTATTTTAGATCTTATTTCTTTTCTCTTCCAGATTATCCAAGAAGAACTATTAAGCATGTTTCTTCGCCTTTGCAAAAATCTACCTGCAAGCGTTTAAATATGTTTTTAAGATGGATGGTGAGAAAGGATAATAAGGGAGTTGATTTTGGAATCTGGAACACAATTAAGCCTTCGGATTTGATATGTCCTTGTGATGTACATGTAGACAGAGTGGCTCGTAAGCTTGGTTTGATTGAAAGAAAGCAAACGGATTGGCGCACGGCAGTGGAGCTTACTAATGAGCTGCTGAAATTTGATCCTATGGATCCTGTTAAATATGACTTTGCATTGTTTGGACTTGGAGTTGAAGAGAAGTTTTAGTCATATTAACAATCCTTTTTTCTGATGCAGAAATATTATGCAGAAAAATCATAATTTTATGCTTCTTTGTCTTTATTCAGCATGGTTACTTTTAAAGCGGAAATAGAACGTTTTGCCGAAATGGGCGAAAAAACGGGTTGGACCTATGTTTTTATTCCGCTCGCTATTGCCGATATGATTAAACCTGGTTGCAGAAAGAGCTATCGTGTTAAGGGACATTTAGATCAGGTTAAAATTGAAGGAGTATCATTTGTGCCAATGGGAGAGGGGAATTTTATAATGGCTTTGAATGCAGGTATTCGTAAACAGCTCAAAAAAGATCTTGGTGGAGTTTTGGAGTTGTCATTAGAGGAGGATACCACTTTTAAAATTGAAATGCCTGAAGATTTGGAACTGTGCCTTTCTGATGAGCCACATTTGCTTAAGAATTTCTTTAAACAACCTAAATCGCATCAAAATTGGTATATCAATTGGCTAAATTCGGCCAAAACTGAAGCCACCCGTACCAAAAGAATTGTAAAAATAGTTAATGCAATGGATAAAGATTGGGACTTTGGAACGATGATGCGTGATGGTAAGCCTAGAGAAGTGGAGTAATTTAGACCCTATCGTATTTTCGGAACCAGCTCCAGATCTTCATTTGTATTACGCCAATAAATGCTTCCCTGAAAATTCTGGTACTCATTTTTGAAGTGCCTTCTGTTCTGTCTGTAAATATAATGGGCACTTCTTCGACATTAAATCCATACTTGATGGCGGTAAACTTCATCTCGATCTGAAAGGCATAGCCAACAAATTTAATCTTGTCCAGCGGGATTGTAGCAAGTACTTCTCGACGGTAGCATTTAAAGCCTGCAGTTGCATCCTGTATGTTTATACGGGTAATGAGACGAACATACATAGATGCAAAGTATGACATTAATACTCTGCTCATAGGCCAGTTTACAACATTTACACCTCTGACATAGCGAGAACCCACGGCAACATCTGCACCGTTAACACAAGCTTCACGTAAGCGAATCAGATCATCAGGATTGTGTGAGAAATCTGCATCCATCTCAAAAATATACTGGAATTGGGGTCTGGCCAATGCCCACCTGAAACCATGGATATAAGCTGTTCCAAGGCCTAATTTGCCAGTTCTTTGCTCTAAATGAAGCGCAGGGTATTCTTGCTGAAGATTTTTAACTATTTCGGCTGTGCCATCTGGAGAACCATCATCAATAATTAATATTTCGAAAAAGTAACTCAAAGAAAAAACCTTCCTAATGATTCTCTCAATATTTTCTTTCTCGTTGTAGGTAGGTATAATTACTAGACTGTCTGACACGTAAAATAAATTAAGTAGCGAAATTATGGATTCTAAATGAAAAAACCCTTAATATAGACTATACTAAGGGTTAAATTTTGTTAAAAGTGGGAGTTTTTCAGTTAATTTACTTCCTGCATCAGTTTTTTTACAAGCGGAGAAATTATGAGAAGTGCAATACCGGCAATTAAGGCATAAATAGCTAATTGTTTGTATCCCTCAGTATAACTTATCAGTTTCTGTACCGGAGTGTCATTTTCGCTTGCTTTGGCCAAACCGGCACCCAAAAGACCAGCTACGTATTGACCATATGCGCTGGCCAGAAACCACATTCCCATCATTACACCCTGTAATTTTACAGGAGATAATTTTGTCATGATAGATAGGCCTATTGGCGATAAACAAAGCTCACCAAAAGTCATTACCAGATATGCAGCTGTAAATATGTCGAGCGATGCAATGCCTTGTGCGTTAGCGAAAAATCTGGTTACGTAAAAGGTAAAGAAAGAACCTGATAAAAATAAAAAGCCCAGACCAAATTTAATAACTGTATTAGGTTCGATTTTCTTTTTGGCCATTGCAATCCATATCAAACTAAACAGGAATGCAAAGACGATTACGAAGAAAGAGTTTGCAGAATTGTTAACTCCGTTTGGATCCAGGTTTATAATTCCTAACAGGTTATTGTCTAAATTCCTGGCTGCAAATAAGCTTAAGGAGCCTCCACTTTGTTCAAAGAATGCCCAGAATAATATTGAGAACAATATAAAGATTAATGCTGCAATTAATTTCTTACGTTCAGCCCATCCATATCTTGTCATTTCATAAAGGAGGTAAAGCAGGGTTGCCGGACCAATAATGTACATAAACCAATCTGTATATTGTGTTTTTGCCACCATGATCATAATAACCGGGATAATTGCAAGAGAACCTGCATAAACGGCATAATCATACCATTTTTTATTTACAGATTTACCTGGTGTTGCTGCATCACCTGCTGCATCTTCTCCTTTTCCAGGAGGAAGTCCGATAGGACCCAGTTTTTTTTGAGTGAATAAAAAAGTGATTAAACTAATGGTCATTACAATTGCGGCAAGTCCGAATGCCAGGTGCCATGAATATTGTTTACCAATGGTGATACAAGCGTAACCACCCAGAAGTGCTCCAATATTTATACCTGCATAAAATACAGAGAATCCGGCATCCCTACGGGCATCATTAGCTTTATACAATTTTCCAACCATTGTAGAAATATTGGGTTTGAAAAAGCCTGTTCCTACAACTGTGAAACTTATTCCCAGAAAAAAGAATTGATGAGGATCGTAGGATAAAATTCCACTGCCTACAATCATTAGAATCCCTCCCCAGAAGAGGGATTTTCTGAAGCCGAGTATTTTATCGGCAAATAAACCACCTATAAATGTAAAAGCGTAAACAAAGGCTTGGGTTGCACCATATTGCAGATTTGCATCTACATCTTTCATGAACAATTGGGTAACCATGAAATAGGTGAGCATTCCCCGCATTCCGTAGAAGCAGAAACGTTCCCACATTTCTGAAAAAAAGAGTGCCCAAAGCTGCTTAGGGTACCTCCCTTTGAAATCTTGAATTTCGCTTAGTGTAATGTTGTTATCCTGCATTGTTATTTCAGTTTGCTTATCTTACTTCGTGCATTAATTTTTTGATAACAGGGGCCAACAGGATTGACATTACTCCAATAGCAACGGCAACACCGGTTATAATCAGGAAGAAATAGCTAATTCCTTTTTCGGCTGCAATTCTATCAGCATTTTCTCCAAGTATACCTGCAACTTTATTTGCAATAGCAATGGCCAGATACCATACGCCAAACATAAAGGCAATCATACGGGCAGGTACTAATTTACTTACGTAAGAAAGCCCCACAGGTGAGATACAAAGCTCAGCCATTGTATGGAAAAGGTAAACCATAATTAACCAGAAAATACTTACTGAAGCAGTTTTTGCACCCGGAGCGATATCGCTTGCTCCAAAAACTAGAAATGCCATTCCTAATCCTAACAAGATCATTCCTATACCAAACTTAACGTTTGCACCGGGGTTGTACTTGCTTTCCCACCATTTGGAGAATAATGGTGCCAAAGTGATGATAAATAAAGAATTAAGTACGCTAAACCAGGATGCCGGGATTTGGGTAAGGCTTTCTTTAACCTTTTCGATTTTAAGAGAAGTTAAAGTGGCGTCGGAAAGGTTTAAAAACCCTGCACCATAAAAATCACGGACAAGCATCCAGATTGTGATAATCCAAATGATCACGAAGCTTATGCTTAGAATGATATTTGCTAAGCTGTATTTTTTAAAGGTTTGCTTAAATAATAAAAATAAAACCCAGGTAATGATAGCTAAAGGGACTACAGCAATTAGTGAATTTGCTATCAGAAAAATTAAGCTGGAATTGCCAACCAGGATTCTATCTGTATAATCTCTGGCAAAGATGGTTAATGTACCTGGTGCTTGTTCAAAAACAGCAAAGAAAGAAAAGGTTAAGAATGCAAAAAAGGTAACCGCGTATAATTTTTCTTTGGTTACCTGTGAATATTTTGTTAGCCTGTAAAATAGTAAGAATAAGAATAAACCTAATGCTAATAATATGGTGAAATTGGTTCCTTCCATTCCAAAAACATTGAAATTTAGCAGGTTGCTTGCTCCATGAGATATCTTGGAAACAGGATCATTGATAACCCAGATTAAGCCTAAACCAGAACAAAGGGCAACAATGATAAGCTGCCATAATGAAAATGGTACTCTTTTATCTGAATCATTTTCATCAACTACGATATCTCTTGTTTTAAGTGGTTTTAAACCAATGTTCCCAAAAATATTTTGGGTAAAATAGAATTGTAATAAACCAAAAAGCATGAATACTCCAGCCAGACCAAACCCAATGCTCCAGCCAACTTTTTCGCCCAGGTAACCACATAGTAATATTCCAAAAAATGCTCCGGCATTTACACCCATGTAGAAAATGGTATAAGCACCGTCTTTCTTTTCAGGATGATCTTTGTACATTAAAGATACTATGGAGGTCATGTTTGGTTTGAAAAATCCGGTTCCGAAAACCAAAAGACCCAGACCAAGGTAAATGAAAAATGGCGTTTCTACCGCCATGCAACCATGCCCTAAGGTCATTAATAAAGCTCCAACAATTACTGCCCATCTAAATCCGATTAATTTATCGGCAAAGTAACCGCCAAGCATTGTAGATAGATATACCAGAGCGGTATAGGATCCGAAAAGCGACATTGCATGCTCACGTGGCCAACCCCAGCCCGGATGATCACCTAAAACAGATGCTGTAAAGAACATGACCAATAGGGCCCGCATACCATAGTATGAAAATCTTTCCCACATTTCTGTAAAGAATAGAACAAACAGTCCGGCGGGATGCCCTAGTACTTTACTTTCAAAAAAGTTATTTGGCGTATCCAAATTTTTTGTATCCATTTTAGTTTTTTAGTGTGTTATTTATAGTAAGTTTAGTTAGTTCAAATTTATTAATCTAAAGCTATATTGATCTGATATGTGTTTTTGATATCAGGATTCTATATTAATGCAGGAGTTTTGATGTAGGTAGAAAGTGCTTTTCCCTCTTTTTGTAAAAATAAGCATCGCGCAAGATAGGTACATGATGGCAAACTCCCAAATTTTTAATTTCCATTTTAGGTGTATTAAATACACTTAAAGCTTCTTTATAGTCTTTATTTTCTTGTCTTTTGGATCTGAAAAAAGATCATCCATTTCATTAGGTTCGTTCTTCAATTCAATATTCTCTACTAGTTTTAACCTTCCGTTTAATAGTTTATACGCATCAAAACTTAAATCGGATGCGTAGTATTCAAAATTTCCTGTCATTTCTTCTGAGATGGGGGCAAGATGATCAAATACAATCATGTTAACATTTTTATCAAGTGTTAATGTCATTGTATTTTGTTTGTTGTATTCAAAAACTATCCTGTTTTTAGTAGCCGTACTTTTAGCTTCTTCGAATACAGGTTTGCCAAAAACGGGTTGTTGCTCTTTGTTAAAGGAGAGCACATCAATTACTTTTTTAGAAGTTTTTAGACTGTTGCCCTTCCAGCCAATTAGGACATAATAAGGTGGCCTGCCGTTCATGATAACAGGGATAATTTCATAATACCTGGCACCGTACCAGTTTTTATTTCCAGTAATGAGGTTAGTGTCTTTAATGTTGCTGGTATCGTCAATAAGCGGGAACATTTTTAATTTTCCATCTTTTGTAGCCATTTGGATGGTTCCAAAAAAGCGATATGAGCCATCATCAAGAGGTAAATACCAGGAGAATATTCTGAATGAATTATCAGGAGATTTAAGGATTGTAATTTTCTTTAGAGAATCGAAGGGGAAAAGAAATGAGCCTTGCGTTTTTAGTGAATTCACTAATGTTTTTATAAAGGCAGCATTTTGAGTGTACCGTTCAGAATTAGTGGTGGCATTGAAGGTGACTTCACTAAGTTTAATTAATGAATCCTGGAATTTATTCATAACAGGACCACTATTAAAAGGAAAGCTATGCTGTGCCTTAAGCTTTGCCGAGACGGTGCATAGTATGATTATCAGTATTAAGGATTTTAACCGCTTTCGCATTTAATTAATGTTTTCTATAACTATTGCGCTGGCACCACCACCGCCATTACATATTCCGGCAACACCAATTTTTCCATTATTTTGTGCAAGAACAGAAAGCAGTGTGACTACAATTCTTGCTCCGGAGGCACCCAGGGGATGACCCAGGGAAACGGCACCGCCATTTGTATTTACTTTATCTTCGGTTAACCCAAGTTCCTTATTATTTGCGAGGGAAACTACAGAAAAGGCTTCGTTAATTTCGAAATAGTCGACATCGGCAAGGCTTTTACCCGCTCTTTTTAATGCTAATGGGATGGCTTTGGATGGAGCAGTAGTAAACCATTCTGGTGCCTGTTGTGCATCAGCATAGGCCAGGATTTTAGCCAATGGTTTTAATTTGAGTTCTTTTGCCTTATCTGCACTCATTAATACAAGAGCTGCAGCGCCATCATTAAGTGTAGAAGCATTAGCAGCTGTAACGGTTCCATCCTTTTTGAAAACTGGTTTTAGGCCTGGTATTTTATCAAACTTAACTGCAAAGGGTTCCTCATCTTTTGAAATTAATGTTATTTCTCCTTTACGGTCTTTTATTTCAACGGGGACTATTTCTGAGTCGAATTTACCTTCCGTTTGTGCTGATTGAGCTCTTTTATAGGAGGAAATGGCAAAAGCATCCTGGTCCTCTCTGCTAATTCCACATTCAGAGGCGCATAGTTCGGCTGCGGAACCCATATGGTAATCGTTATAAACATCCCATAGACCATCTTTAAGTAATCCGTCGGTAATTTGGCCATGACCCAACCTGTAACCGGTACGGGCTTTATCCAGGTAATATGGTACATTACTCATACTTTCCATACCACCAGCAACAATAATATCAATATCACCTTGTGAGATACTTTGAGCAGCGAGCATAATTGCCTTTGTACCTGAGGCACACACCTTATTTATTGTGGTTGCAGGAAGATCCGGTAAACCAGCAAATTTAGCGGCCTGTGTTGCAGGTGCCTGCCCGATATTGGCAGATAAAACGTTACCCATGTAAACTTCCTGGATATCTGAAGGCTTAAGTCCTGCTTTTTCCACTGCTGCTTTAATGGCTACAGCGCCTAATTGGGTAGCAGAAAGGGTTGATAATGCACCTCCAAAGCTACCAATTGGAGTTCTGACAGCAGATACAATTACTACTTCTCTCATTTACTGTATTTTAAGTTAGTTGATAGCAAAGTTATATAATTACTGTCATTAAGAGGTTAAAACTGATCGTTTTTAACATTATAGGTCTGTATTATTTTTGTTTAACCGTTTTCTTCTACTAGATTTTACGGCCTGATTGAGCAAAAATTCTATTTGTCCGTTGGTGCTCCTAAATTCATCTGCAGCCCATTTCTCAATCTCTTTAAGCAAATCAGTATTTATTCTGAGAACAAAAGCTTTTTTATCTTTTTCAGACATAGTTAATGTTAATTATATAATGTTCCTGTATTTACAACGGGTTGAACATTACGATCGCCACATAGCACTACCAGTAGATTACTAACCATGGCTGCTTTGCGTTCTTCATCCAATTCTACGATATTTTTTTCAGAAAGCCTATCTAATGCCATTTCAACCATTCCTACAGCACCCTCAACAATGAGCTTTCTGGCGGCAATTACTGCTGTGGCTTGTTGGCGCTGTAACATTGCGCTGGCAATTTCCTGTGCATAGGCAAGGTGGGAAATTCGCGCTTCTACCACTTCTATCCCTGCACGTGATAATCTTTCGCTTAATTCAGCTTCAAGTAGTGAACTTACTTTTTCTGCGCCATCTTTTAAGGTAATTGTTGCTTCTTCATCCTCAAAATTGTCGTACGGAAAAATGTTAGCCAAATGCCTAACGGCAGCTTCACTTTGAATGCTTACATATTGCAGGTAATCTTCGACCGCAAATGTTGCTTTTGCGGTTTCTTTTATTTGCCAAACTACAACAGCTGCAATTTCAATTGGGTTACCCAGCTTATCGTTTACCTTAATCTGGTGCCCGTTCAGATTTCTTGCTTTTAGGGATACCTTTCTTTTAATTGTTAATGGATTAACCCAAAAAAAACCATCGGTTTTAACCGTGCCTACATACTGGCCAAAAAGGGTGAGTACTTTTGCCTCATTAGGGTTGTTGATAATAAAGCCGGGTAAAATTAAAATACCACAAGCAATTAAAATAATTTCCAGAACTAAGAAGCTTTGAGTTGCCATAGCTAATAATCCGCACAATAATATAAGCGCAAAAAATACGGCAATCATTCGAATGCCTGATGGCGGTGTAATAATTTTTTCCTGATACATAATGATATTAATTTGATATCATAAATTACGCAATAATATTTGATTAAAACAATAGCTTAAGTATCCACAACAGGTTTGATTTTTGAAGATAAGCGGCTGTCACTCAAAACCTGTTGCTGCTTTAAAGCCAATAAAACACGCATTCAAATGAAAATTAATGTTATTTTTGAATAAAATTCAACATACACAGCTTTGGCAAAAATCAAAAAGAATTCTCACAGGGTGCTTTACCGTAAGTATTCATCAAACATCAAGTATATTATGATGGTACTTTCTGTATTGATAATAACTGCTTTTTTACCAAAACAGCCACGTTTCAGGTACGAATTTGAAAAGGGTGAGATCTGGAAAAACAAGGATCTGATATCTCCTTTTAATTTTGCGATATTAAAGACAAACCCGCAAGTAGATACTGATAAAAAAGATGCTTTAAATAATGTATTGCCCATTTATACAATTAACAAGTATCTGATTAATGATGTAGAGGAGGCTTATTTAAATGAGTTTGATGTAAAATGGAGAAGTAACGCACTTCCTGAAAATGATAAGGAACAGTACAAACAAGCTTCATTTAAGTTGTTGAAATCGATTTACGAGAAAGGGATTATTGCAATTAATGCAAAACACCAGAAAGGTAGCAAGAATTATGATTTGTCTTTGCTGGACAATAACATAAGTAAGGCGATTAGTAGTCAGGATGTATATACTGTACAAAGTGCTCTTGATTATTTCAGAGATAAATTTCAGTCAGTAAATCTGAAAGAAAAGGAAATGGTTGTTAATCTTGTTGAGGATCATTTACAGCCTAATATTATTTTTAATGAGAAATTAACGGCTATTGTACAAGACAATGCAATAAATAGTCTCTCTACAACAAGAGGCATGGTTCAGAAGGGCGAGTTGATTATAGCTAAGAATAATGTGATTGATGATGAAATTTATCAAAAATTACAGTCGTTTAAGGAAATATATGAAGCCCAATCTAAAACCATTGGAGATAGCAGCTTGGTTTACTTTGGCCAGATCCTGCTTGTTGGCTTTAATGTTTGCTTATTAATGGTTTTTTTGCATTTGTTTCGGAAGGATATTTTTGCTGATAATCGCCAGCTTTCATTAATATTACTTGTAACAACAAGTATGCTTTTGGCTTTATCATGGGCTATTAAGCTTAATCTGCCTAGTTTGTATTACATCCCATTTTGTATCGTTCCAATAATTATAAGGATATTATTTGATACCAGGTTGGCTTTATACTTGCACTTATTAGTGATTCTGATAGCTGGTTTCTTTGTGCCAAATAGTTTTGAGTTTGTTTTTTATCAAACTACTGCAGGTATGGTGGCGATTTACAGTATTAGGAATCTGGTAAAAAGGGAGCAGTTGCTATTATCGGCTTTATTTATTCTGTCGGCATATTTTATCTCTTTTGTAGGTATTGCCCTGCTAAGAGAGGGTGCTATTGGCCAGATTGAGTGGATCAATTTTGTTCCATTTATTGTTAGTGTTTTATTATCTCTGCTTGCTTATCCTTTGATTTATGCCTTTGAACGGGTATTTGGAATTACATCTGATGTTGCGTTGATAGAGCTCACTAATACCAACAATAAGTTATTAAGAGAGTTGGCTTTTAAAGCGCCGGGTACATTTCAGCATTCTTTGCAGGTAGCAAACCTTGCCGAAGCTGCAATATTTAAAATAGGAGGGAACTCGCTGCTTGTCCGTGCAGGGGCATTGTACCATGATATTGGTAAGATTGAGAACCCCCAGTATTTTATTGAGAACCAGAATACGGGAGTTAGTCCGCATGATAAGCTACCATATGAGCAAAGTGCTCAGATCATTATTAAACATGTGCATAAGGGTATTGAGATTACACGCAGGCATCAATTACCGGAAAGTGTAATAGACTTTATAAGAACTCACCATGGGAATACCAGGGTAGATTATTTTTATCAGTCGTTTTTAAAGAATTCTCCTGAAAAGTTTGTTGATGAGAACATTTTCCGTTACCCCGGGCCTATACCTTTTTCTAAAGAAACGGGCGTGTTAATGTTGGCAGATTCTGTTGAAGCTGCTTCAAGAAGTTTGAAAAATCCGGATGCTCAGAGCATAAATGACCTTGTTGAACGCATAATAGACTATAAGCTTGAACAAAATCAACTGGATAATTGCGATATTACATTAAAAGATCTGGAAACTATAAAGCTGATATTCAAGACAATGCTTATGAGTATCTATCATGTTCGCATAGATTATCAACAAACTCTATAAAATTTCTTTTGCAAATATTAATGAATTGCTATATTTGCAACCTCGAAAGGGAGATTTCGAGATACGGAGGGATGCCTGAGTGGCCGAAAGGAACAGTTTGCTAAACTGTCGTACTGGCAACGGTACCGAGGGTTCGAATCCCTCTTCCTCCGCCAAGTGGGATTCCACAAATTTTATCAGAGGGTTGCTCCAAAAAGAGCAGCCCTTTTTCTTTGAGTATCAATAAGTTAGATTCGAATTCTGGATTGATCCAGGGTGTTCTAAATGACCCCTCTTTGAATGTGAGACCCTGTTTGAACACCTGCTTAATAATAGCATGTTGCTGTCCGATTGTAGAATCCTCAAAAATCTGAGGTAAATTCAACATATAGGGTAAAACAAGCAATTCCTGATGTAAATGTCCTTCCATGGTTTCCAGGAAATTAAACTCATCTTTCAATTGCGCTTTTTCAGCCGCAAATTTTTTCATTCCTTTCTTATATGTCGTATCATTGATCACTCCATCGAAAAGTTTATTTTCAATATTTTCAATTTTTGTTTCAATAGCCGCAAGTTTTGTCGCTAAAATTTTATGCCTTTGATCCCTTACCTCGAGGGTAGTCTTTGCTAAGCTGGTAATCCTTTCTATGAGCTTGTCAAGAAATTCTGGACTGAAGCTGATGTATTTCAGTAATTCCTGGAATTTTTGATGAACCAATGTTCCTGAAATATTGATGTTAGTATGCTTAATGCAGCGGTAGTACATATAATATTTATTTTTACCCTTGCTCCAACCAGCTGTCATATTGGTATTGCAACAAGGACTTTGTAAAATGCCCTTCAAAGGAAATTCCTCCTTAGGTTTAGAATTCATGGATCTTTTACCGTTCTCTATCATTTCTAACGCACGGAAATACTGTGATTCTGATACAATTGGCTTATGCATGCCTGGAACAAGTTTTTCAGGGTATTTGCCATTGGCGCATACTCTTACCAGGCCTGCGTACAACGGATTATTCAAAACCCGGAAAATTGCACTATTTCCGCTGAGCGGAAATCCAAGTTTTTTAACTTCAGAATGAATGAGGAAAGGCTGGATTCCAGAAAGGTAATCCCTAAAGATCTTCCTGATCACAAATGCCGTCGATTCATCAATTTCTATAATTCTCTTTCCTCCGGCTTGCGTCCCATTTGTATAACCAAAAGGAGCTCTGCTTAAGTACCTTCCTGACTCCTGTGCGTGTCTTGCACCTTCTTTTGCCCTCCGACGTATGGTTAATAATTCTTGGTTCGCGATAAGGTATTTAAATGCTCTTAATAGGAAGACGGAGGGGTCGGCTGTGTCAATGTCCAGTGGCTCACTTGTCGCGATTACCTTAATGCTGTATTTCTTTTCCAGGGACTCTATTTTTTGTAGTGCCTCGGGCAAGTTACGACTGAATCGGTCATGGTCAAAAACAACTAGGTATTTGATCTTACTTTTTCCCTTGTGGTTTTTAATGAAGTTTTCGAGTGCTTTGTAGTCGGGACGGTCAAAAGTGTAACTGCTTTCTCCATCATCAATGAATAACGGACCGAGAGTAATCTGGTTCCGGTCGGCATAATCACGTATATTTTTTTCCTGATATTCGAGTGAATGTGTTGATTGGTCTTTTTTACTGATCCTTATATATCCTATTGCATCCATTTCTGATCTTTCTAACGATGTTCTCCGTAATGATTTCGGCTAATAAATTTAGTAAACTTTCACTGCATTTCGAAGCTTTTTCTGTCACCTCCGCATGCCGTGATGGAGTGCTTTCAGTTGTGTGGTTGCTTTCTTTTTGTTCGGCTTGTGTTTTGATCTTATTTGATTTCATGCTTCTTTTTATCTGCAATAGTTAGCATTTTGAACCAATAGAGGGTCATATGGGAGAATAGGTGTCATTGGTATTGTCTCCATGATGAGCCCGGCTTTTTCGTTATTGATGGTGAGTTCATGTTCATTAAGTATTCGAATGGCATTCTTTTGGGCTGATTTTTCGCTTTTTCCGGGGATTCGATACATGGGCATTTGGAGTAACTCACAAATATCCTGAAAGGCTGTTTCGCGTTTTCCCATGTGGGAAAAATGGATTGGTTGCCGGATTATTCTAAATCCCATATGGGATTTTAAAAATTGGGGGTACTTTTCTGATTGTTGATCAGGTTCTTCTTAGTTGGGGTTTTATTAATCCTGCACCAAGGTAGCCACCTGACTTTCGGGGCGCAAAAATTGTTCGGCATAAACCCACCGGCTTCCGCTCCATCCCATTTATTCCGCTGCATTTTTTGCTTGCTCAGTCATCGGCTAGGGTGCGCGCAATTAATCAAATTTTCCATTAAAAATTAAAGATGATGAAAGCGCAACATTTAAATCCATTGTTCCAGGTTTCAGAGATTAGTGTTTCTTACCAACCAAAGTTTAAGGCATCAGAACGCCCGAGAGTCACCAGTTCGCGGGAAGCTTATAAGGTACTGATAAACAATTGGGATATGCAGAAGATTCATTTCCAGGAACAGTTTTATGTGTTAATGCTTAACTCTGCCGGAAGGGTGATAGGAATATCACTGATATCAACTGGTGGTAAGGTTGCGACAATAGCAGATCCCAAGATTATTTTCAGCATTGCTTTGAAAGCGCAGGCTGTGTCTATAATTTTGGCGCACAACCATCCTTCAGAAAACTTGAAGCCAAGTCAGGCTGATGCGAATTTAACCAAAAGGATGGTTGAGGCGGGTAAGTTTCTGGACTTAATGGTGATTGATCATTTGATAATTACCAGAGATGGTTTTTATTCATTTGGTGATGAGGGATTGATATAGTTCTGAAAGTTGAACTTTAATTTAATGCTCTTTTGATATCATTCTTATCGTCCTCGTCGAAATCTGACCATAGTTTGGTGTAGTAATTTTTAGATACCAATTTTCTGTCGATTTTTTTCCGATACATGTTATCTAAAATATCGTGAAGGTCAGATAGAGTATCTAATTTTTCCAGCCTATTGTCATTCATGGCTAATGTACCAAATTTTTTAAGTGAATGAACTTCGGGATATTCTGTTTTGTGAAGGCCAATAATATATTCTTCAAGATCCGAACAATAACTTATAATATATATATGGTCAGATTCACTTGCCTCTTTAAGAAGCTCGCTGATGTCAAATTCATCCCGATTAGCGAACCTGCGTTCTGCCTCAATGAGATATGGTATTGTTAAACCATATTTTCCATCAACGATGCACCATGTATTCACCAGTTTCTGCCATACATTTGATAGTAGTTCCATAGTTTGATTTAAGTGGGAGCGTCGTTTTTTTTCAGTAGAATATAGATTCTATTTAATATCATAAGCATCGTCAAAAAGAAAATGAATAATAGAAAATAAATTAGTGCAGTTACCGCCTGATTCAAGTAGATCATAAATTGATGGCAATAAACTTTCGGCATGTATGAGTAGCCCAACAAACAGATGAGTAGAAATAGAGAGATCAGGATATTGAAGGAAATATTGACGTGCACTTCTTTGATGAATATTTTCTTTAGCTCTCCTGAATCAGATTCAGGAAGTTGATTCTCGACATCTAACGTTAATTTGTCCATTAAGCCATAAATAATAGCCAGCAAATTGAACAGGAAGCCACCAATAATAGATACAGCCGTAATTAAATCGGTGATGTGATCGTCTACACTGATCTTAAAATAAGCAAGTGCAACACTAGCTCCCAGTGGAATAATGAAAAATAGGAGTAAGTCCCCAATGGATCTCCGCCGGGGTGTGGTGTCTATCCTCTTTAAAGTATCGAGGTGATCACAGATGATTTTAATGAAATTAATGCGCTGAAACATTTGGCTTCAAAGTTAGCATATCTGTGATTAAACTTTCCGATACTCTCACTAATGACTCTACTGTTGGTTCATTGTTGACGATATCTAAGTCGTCTGAAATTTCCACATCCGGTTGCGTGCGGCTCTTGGCAAAAACATGAAACGTTTTTTTCTTGCCATTTAGTTCTAACTCAAATTCTACTTCATCTAGCTTGTCAAGCCCTTCTAGTTCAATTAGGCTATCCTTTTTGTAGTTTTTATGATAGAGTTCCTTTACCAGATCTTTCCAGTATTTCCCCAAGGAAGGCGCTCGGACTGAAGTCGTTAATGTTCCTCTTTCCTTTTTTAATCCTTTTGAGTACAAGTCCTCAATCGTACTGGGAATGGTCTTTCTAATAAAATCAATATTTTTGAGGCTACCCTCGGTCATCATGCGGTCAAAGACTCTCCCGTTCAACAAATTATTGATTGTAGCTGAGTATTTGAGGTAGCCTCTTTCCTTCAGATATAAGTTCAATGCTTTTTCTATGAGCCCCTTTGCCCCTAAATCTCGTTTTTTCTGTATGATCAGGTATCCATAGTTCTTGTCTCTAGGCAATTGGAGATAGAAGAAAAGATTCCGGAAAGTGACATGTTTGTTGGGATCAGCTTCAAATGCGGTTGTTGTCTCCCCTTCAGCTCGCACTTTGAATTTGTCACCGCCGATACCACTTGAAATATACCCATAAAAAACTCTTTTGGATTTGTCAGATGTTACTGGTTCGTCTAGGGTAAGATGTAAGACAGTTCGATCCTTAAAAGAATGTGTCTTTTTGATATTTGTATAAATATCAGTCATGAAGTCATTGAAAAAATCAAAAAAATCTTCATTCGCATTGAATTTGCTCAATAGAACTTCAGCTTTTTCTTCAAATACACTTAATTTGTATGTCGATAAATAGATTTTTTGGGCCATTTAGATATTTGGTTTTTTAAGAGGTTTAGGTAAATATACTAGATTCTCATGAAAAACCGCTTCTGTTGGTGTTGGGAGCTGCCAGCCCAAACTTTTCCCATGTGGGATTTCTCCTAAGTCATACTGTTCATTTTTGGCTGAAACAAAATATGGTGACTATGAGCAAGTATAGTAATCAATACCTCAAAGGCAAAGAGAAGTGCTACAATTTTGTGCCGCACTTGAAGTTTAAAAGAGTAAAACTAGCACTTCGAATTAAAATCCGTCGACCACTGAGAATTAATATTTCGGTGACTCGGTACTTGGGGGACGGCATGTTGACTAATCATTAAACTTTTCACAAACCTTCTTCAATCAACAATTACGTTCAGAAAAGCACTTTCTGAAGAAGCTTCGTTGTTGCACGCGTGTGCAAAGCAAAGATGTATTTTCGTATACGAAAACCTCTTTGCTGTCCTTAAGGCCAGGGGTTTTGCTTCGGAACTCGCAAATCCTGAACGTGGGTAAATATCACTTAAATGCCGAGGAAAAAAGCGAAAAACCAGGAGCAGGTACTGACCCATCCGATCATTATCAGGGTGACGAAGACGGTATTTGACCGTTTGGAAAACAAGCGAAAGGAAAGCGACTGTGGCACTATCGGAGAAGTCGCCCGTAAGATCCTGTCAAATAAATCTATCAAGTGTTTTTACAAAGATGTAACGCTGAATCCGGTGATGGAAGAGTTGGCCCAGATCAGGAAAGAACTTAAAGCGATCGGGATTAACATCAACCAGATCACGCGTTCTTTCAATCAGGACAAGGTTGAAAGCCATCGGGCATTTTACGTATTGAAAGTTGCAGATCGCTATAAAAAAGTGGAGGAAAAAGTCGATCGTTTGCTCATACTGATTTCCCAGCTCGCTGAACGATGGTTGCAAAAATAACAACGGGCAAAAGCATCAGGGGAATGCTGCATTATAATGAAAATAAGGTGACTGCAGGAGAGGCCTGTTTGATCCTGTCCAGTGGTTTTGCGGTTGACATTGACCAACTGAATTTTAACCAGAAACTGCAAAGGTTCCAGCACCTGACCGAATTGAAACCGAACGTGAAAACCAATGCGGTTCATATTTCCTTGAACTTTCACAGCAGTGAAAAACTGGATAATTTAAAGTTGCAGCAGATTGCTAATCGCTATATGGAAAGTATCGGTTTTGGTGATCAGCCCTTTTTGGTTTACCGTCATGATGATGCAGCGCATCAGCACCTGCACATCACCACGACCAATATTACCGCAAATGGGGTACGGATAGATCTTCATGATATCGGAAAGCGGTTATCTGAACTGGCCAGGAAAGAGATTGAAATCGAATACGGACTGGTAAAAGCAGAAAGTAAACAAGCCAAACAGGAAGCCGGGATTAAACCTGCCGATCTGGAGAAGGCCTACTATGGAACGTTACCAACCAAAAGGGCAATCAGTAATGTAGTAACCGCTGTAACCAGGGATTATAAGTTTACTTCACTGGCCGAATACAATGCCATTCTGAAATGCTTTAATGTAGTGGCTTTTCGCGGAGCGGAACATACTGCCATGTTTGAAAAGAAAGGGCTGATGTTTTCTATGCTGGATAAAAAGGGTAACCAGGTTGGTGTACCGATCAAGTCCAGTGCCTTTTACAGCAAACCAACTTTGCGAAACTTGGAAAAGAAATTTGAAGCCAATGTTGAAAAGCGTAAAGGCTTTAAGGATGACTTGAAAGTGCGAATCGATAAAATAATAGGAAATAGGGCTGGCATCAGCAAGAAAGCATTCGAAGAAGGGGCTAAGGAACTGGGCATAGAAGTTAGTTACAGGGAGAATGCAGCAGGTCCAATCTTCGGGATCACTTTCGTAGACCACATAAACAAGGTGGTATTTAATGGTAGCGACCTAGGTAAAGCGCATAGTGCGAAGGCAATTACCGGTAGGTTTACGGCAAAAGACATTGGTCTAAAACCGGAGCACAAAACCGAACTGAAGACTGGTAAGTCAACTAGAATGATTAAATACCAACGGGGTGAATCTGTATTCATCCTCCCCAAAACACCAAAGCTAATTGAACTGGTACTGGCCAAAACTTCAGCGGAAAGTGGTATCAAAATCCCTAAACGCAGAAAAAAACGCAAGAAAAAACAACGCATTACCCAGGAACTCAATTTATAAATATAGACTATGGAGACCGGAGAAGACAAACAGGGACTAAGAAAAATACTGGATCTTACCAGAATGATCAGTATGGCGATACTGACAATACACCTATACCTGAGCTGCTACCAGGCATTTGTGGAATGGGGACTCACGAGTCAGCTCATGGAACGTTTATGCAAAAACCTTGCAAGACTGGAAATATTTGTCGGGCTGTTTAAACCTAAACTAGCGGCACTAGTTTGCCTGCTCATTTCCCTAATCGGTGCCAGCGGCAAAAAGGATGAAAAGTCAAAATGGAAAAGCATCGTCGCTTACCTGTTATGTGGGCTAATGGTTTATGGGTTATCTTTTTTGGTGTTTTACCTGCATGTAGCGATCAGCATGGTGGCTGGTCTCTATATTGGGTTAACTGCTACCGGTTACCTGCTGATGCTTGCTGGGGGAACACGATTGTCTAGGTTAATCCGGTTAAACTTAAACAAAGATATTTTTAACCGCAACAACGAAACTTTTCCGCAGGAAGAACGGCTGCTGGAAAATGAGTATTCCGTCAACCTGCCCGCAAAGTACAACTATAAAGGTAAAGTCAGGGACAGCTGGATCAATGTCATTAATCCGTTCCGGGGGATGCTGATTGCGGGTACGCCGGGTGCAGGTAAATCTTATTTTGTGATACGGCACATTATTGAACAGCACTTGCGTAAGGGCTTCAGTATGTTTTTGTATGATTTCAAGTTCGATGACCTATCTAAACTCACATATAACAAATTGCTGAAGTACTACAGGAATTACAAAGTGAAACCCAAATTCTTTGTGATCTGTCTGGATGAGATCTATCACCGGTCAAATCCTTTAGAGCCGGATAGTATGGAAGACATTACTGATGCGGCCGAATCTGCCCGAACGATGTATGATGGGGGGTGAAATTTGTAGAACGGAATTATTAAGCTATATTCATAAATCTAATCAAATGCACTCAAACCTACTCCATGAACCTCGGTATACTCGCCTATGGGTCGTTAATTGACGATCCCGGTAACGAACTTAAAAAAATGATTGTCGACAGAATTCCCTGTGTTACTCCATTTAATGTGGAGTTCGGTAGGATCAGTAGTACTAGGGATAACGCGCCAACACTTATTCCTGTGGAAAAAGGCGGGGCTGCCGTTAACGCTGTTATACTGGTTTTAAACAATGACGTAAACATAGACCTGGCGAAATCTATGTTATGGAGAAGGGAGATCAGGTCCACCGATCTTGCTAGAAAATACAAAGAACCTAAAAAGCCGGGACCAAATACGGTAGTCGTGAAAGTGCTAATTGAATTTCATGGGGTTAGGGAAGTAGTTTACACTTCAATCGCATCTAACATTGGAAACGTCCACCCAAACATACTTGCGGGGCATGCTGTCGAATCGATTCTGGCCGAAGCCGGTGAAGATAAAAAAGATGGCATCAGGTATTTACTAAAAGCAAAAAATAATGGCATTGTTACCGGGGTTAGTGCTGAATATGAAGCGGAAATTCTCAGGCAAACAAATACCCGTTCACTTGAAGAGGCCATAGAACAATTGGATCAGCTGCGACCCATTCACCTGGAAAGAAAACTGGATCTGGACGAGTTTGAGTTACAGGTTGCTGAACTGGCCGAACTGATCTGTAATTATGGGCTTAAAACTACGATCCAGAAAACCGAGTTTACAGGCGATGACCCCAGAGAGCTGGCAATCAAGCACAGGAAGGTTTTTATGCAATGTTGCCATAATGGTTTTAAAACTGCACAAAGTAAAATTGTTGCCTTGATGCTCGATCTGGAAGATCACCAAGAGCAACTGGAAAAGGAGTTGAAAAGTGCAAATGTCAACAAACAACGTGAGCTTGTTTTCAGGCTAAGGCTCAAAATCAAACGAGTAGATTTTAAGGAAGCGGTTTTAAGAAACCTAATAGATTGTATTGCCTGGCAATTGTTTAAAGGACAATTGTATATTAATAGAAGGCTTTATCAAGGAGTGAAGGGAAAGAAAAAACTGAAAAATTCAAATATTGAATCTGCCATCAATGCTGCTGCAAAAATTAACAGTGACCCTTATGACTTTGCGTTGATCACCGATCTGTCCGCATTTATCCAAACAGCAGACCTGATTCATATCAAAGAGAGCGGTGAGATGCTGTTTGTAGAATTAAAGCAGGGAGAAAAGAGCAGGCAAATTTTGGAGGTGATGAATAAACTGCTCGACCTGAATAATTCGCCGGAAGATGTTTTTAAGGAAGTAGCGCTGGATAAACATTCATTAGCCCAGTTAGACCGCAACTTGGCGCAATATAAGCAAGCTGCGGGAGTAATGGAAATCTTGTCCACGGACAAAGGGAAGGATAAACAGGGCCGGACGGTAAACATCATCTCACCAAATGAGGGTACACCCAGATTCACCGACCAGATCAATGGTCTGGAGAAGCAATTGGAGAAAAGGAATTTTTGGGCTTACGATGTGGTGGATGACTGTTTACACCTGGCGATGTATAAAGGGATCATGCGTAATGGTGGACCGAAGATGCTTGAGGAGCTTGCCAAAAAGCATAACCAGCAGTACATCGTATGTGATTATTTGAGTGTCCTGACTTCACTTCATCAACCTTTATTCTTTTTGCCCGTCGATAAGACGCTGATCTTCGATATACTATTCGGACGGGTAAGTTTTTACATGATGCTGGAGATCGATAAATACCTTGAGCTCTTCCCCGAACAAGGATTAAAGGCTGAATGGATGACAACCAAGGAAACTATGAAGTTAAATCAAGCGCATAAAGGAAGCGAAATGTTCACCCATAAAGGGCGCGGACTTAAGGTATCAAGAGAAGGTGCGGAGACTGTACTCACCGTTGGTCTAGGTTTAGTTGGAAAAATATTCTACGAACATATTCTTCCCGCATACACTGCGTACACTTTTAATTATCATCTGGACAATAAGCTGGCGCACCAGGCTACAAAATCTTCAGACAATGGAAACTAAACAGCGGTCGTATTTTGAGAACATAGAATCATTGATTATTGAACGGATTCGATCAGCCCAATCCAGTATATATATAGCTGTCGCCTGGTTTACCAGTTCTCCGATCAAGGATGCTTTGCTGCAAGTAAAGAATAAGCGACCGGAAATCACCATAGAGGTTGTTGTTGATGACAATGACGTGAATAAAAAATATTTTTTAAATACACAGAGTGATTTTTTGAACGCCGGTATCCTCATTCATCGTAACTGGAAGGCAGACTTCCTGCATCGCAAGTTTATGGTGATCGATGATCTTACTACATTGACCGGTTCTTATAATTATACAAGGAAGGCTAAGTTCAATGCTGAGAATTTAAACGAGACGATTGACGTTAATTTTGCTCAAGTGCATTTTCGTGTTTTCAGAAGGATGACCGATGAAAGTTACTTCGATGAAAATATGCAATTGCTTCTGGATTACCCATTGTTTGCACAGAAACTGCTTTCCACCTATTTTTCTTTCAGTAAAGCCCAGTACAATAGTTATAAAAACAAGATTGTGATCGGTGATTGTTTTACACATGACGTAGGGGATTATGATGAATTATCATACTATCCGGGTTTTATCTTTAACCGGAAATATAAGTTTGATACGAAACTGAGAGATCACGAGTTTCCACTTCCTATTAATAAATCAGTTATAAAAAACTGGATCGGATCCAGAAATCAGATAATGATCATTGAATCGTACCGGGAATATCCAGAATCCTGGGATGAGATTAGCGACAGGCTTGAAGAATACGAAATATCGTTTGAGAAGTTTTACAAGAATAGGTTAGAAAGCACATACACTTACGAACAGCTGAAAGATTGTATTGAGCGTGATGTAGACATTATTGTGGAGGACCGGATTTGGTCGGATAATTTCGCTCTTTTCATGGACGATAACATTATTGATGCTGCATTTGACAAGATGCCCGAAGCAGAAAATAATTACTGGAATGATTTTGCGATCGAAGTGGAAAAAATCATGCGTCAGAAAAAAACGTAAAAATATTTTCATGCCTTGTCAATGGTCTTTGATTTTCATTCTTATTGTCTATATATGGAAGCAAAATCTTTACTCGCTTATCTTCTTGATATTATCGCTCCGGGGAGCACTTAGATTGATCGGAATCTGAACATCTAACAAAACGATATTGATTTCGAAATATGCCACCAGTTAGAAAGCACACTTCGATTATTATCGTGATACCCGACAGGATAGTTCCTGCTGTGTCAGTATGTTCGTTTCACTAGAGAAATTGCATCGTGGAAGGAGAGGTTATTTAGCGTTAAATAAAAACCGTCCTAAATGAAAAAACTTGCTATCCTTTTGGTTCTCTTTACTCTTTCAATTCATGCATTCGCGATTAATCCTTCCAGGGAATATCAAGTAAGACCCCAGGATATTTCGAGAAAGAAGGAGTCTGTCTAGGAAGACCTGATCGGATATCTATTTTAAAAATCGACGAATTATTCGAATCGTATTTTAATTTCAAAAGGTAACAAATCGCTATTTTCCATAAATGGCTGTATAGCGGCTTTGGAGATGACCATTGAATGTCGGGAAAGGAAGTCTCTGTCTCGTCGTGCGATAACTTTATAGTCGGTTTTTTAAACTTCCAAAGATTTGGATCGTAATTGTTTAGATAATATTTTATATTTTATTGCATATAAATTTTGTTTTAAATGCGTTATTATATGTATTTAAACTGGTTCCAGTAAGTGATAAAGATTTATGAGACGTGCCCAAACTTTATTACGGTTCATTAAACAACATCTGGAATTAAATGTTGCCTTAATATTCAGATTATGGGATTTTTGGGGATTACATTTTCCTAGGTAAATGCCATTTTTGAGCCAATTCCTTGTTCGCCCTTTAGCGCAGCATATCTTTCATTTTACAACAAGCCTTTAATTATCGTTTTCAATTTGTCATTTCCAGGGAAAGCGGTAAACTTATTGACGAATACGCCCTGCTTGTTATAGATCAGATAGGACGGAATATATTCGAATTCAAATTTGCTCATCACGTGTTCCCACTGATCGCCTGTCAGATAATAATGCTCACTTCCTATTCCTTTAATTTTTTCTTCCCATAGCTTTCGGGGTGACGACCCGTTGGTTAAATACACGAAGGCAATATTCTTATCGTGAAATTCGTTTTTAGTGCTTCTGAATTGTGTCATGGCATCCAGGCAAGGCCCGCACCAGGTCGCCCAGAGGTCGATAAAAACAACTTTTCCTTTGTGTTTAGCAAGAATTGCTTCCATAACCTGTTCTTTTGGAACTGACGAAATATCATTTACAACGACCGGTGATTTGAATTTATCCAATTCGACCACCTGTCTGTTCTTTCTAAGCAGGATTTTCGCAATTTCTCCTTTTTTCCAATAACTTATGATATTCTCTTTTTGCTTTTCGGATAGTGGTCTTATTTCTTCGTTTAGCTGTCTGCCATAGGCATTAGCGACTAAAATATCATAATATGGACCATCACTGAAGCCGACCAGATCCGCTAAAATAACTTTCACCTTTGCCAGCCAGGAGGGAATGTCAGTTTCTCCGATCTGAGGGAGGTCTAATATTTCATTTTGAAGAATTTTTTTTTGAGCTTCAAGGAAGGAATAACAATTCAGATATTGCGGGTCATTGAGCTTAAAATCTTTTAAAAAGCGATAATAAGATTTGTCAATCTTTTGGATCGCAGGTTTGTTAACCGTGTCCCGGGTGATGTTTCGATAATTCATGGTCATGTATTTTTCGTAGTCAAAGACAAAGCTGCTATATTGGAATAACCGAAAATCCTTAGAAAGAAAGCCTTTTATTTCTTTTGACAAGAGTTGGCTATTATTTAAAATTTCCAGTCTTTTCGATACCGCAGTTTTAGCATGGGTCAGAAATACATCCGTGCTTTTGTCGTATAAAGATGTAGGTGCTCCATGATAATCCAACATTTCATCTATGATCGCTATACTGTTGATCATGTCTGCTTGAGACAGGCCAGCTGGCCTGACGTCCAAATTTTTGATCTCAAAATTTGAATTGTAAGTAATGTCAATGTTGGTTGTACCAGCACTCGTCAATTTAACATAAAGGGGTTTTCGCCTTAAACTGGTGTACAAGCTAATCAGCGTGATGTCTGTTTCGACAGCTACATCGATAGCGAACTTTCCTGACCGGTCGGTAAGCGCTTCCTGCTTAACATACTCGCCCAAAATTGGATGGGGGACGCCGATGGTTAAAAGTACGCTATCCTGATGAGCACCGTCCGGATTGATTATTCTTCCCGTTAGCTTGGCTGTACCTGCTTTTATCGCGGGTGTACCTATTGAGCTGACAGCAGATTGTTTACATGATAAGAGGAACAAAAGGCTGAGTATACAAAGAAGATTTTTCATGAGCGCGAGTTATATTAGTAAGATAGTTTTTCTGGTTATGAAAAACAAGTAATCTCGGTAGTTTTATATGGTTCTAAAGGGACTTGACATATGATCTGTGTGTTTTGCAACAATCCTATAATTATATTGCTAAATCTTTGTATATTAGGGTAATTATGCTCTTGTTTATGTCTAGATTATTAACGCTTCTCTTTGTTTTTAGTTTTCCTTATTCCGCTCTTTGTCAGGAGTTGAATGTGCCAAACGGCCAGCAGTTCGCCTACACTTGGCATGTAGTGGGAAAGGGCGGACACAAATATGATCAGTTGCGTACCTATATTTTTCGCTCACTGGGCAGAAATGACAAAGGTGATAATGTGTTCGAATGTCAATTAGTGAGAGCGGTTGAAAAAGACGATCCTGGTGCAAGTCCAGACTTGGATACCGATAATCCTAAAGCGACAGTCTTTAATAATTCGGGTGTGTTAACACCTCTGGCGCTATTGCAGCAACCCCTTACAGTAACAGTTAGCGCGAAAGGAAAGCTTTTGGATATTGATGGCTACGATGCTGTTTTATCACGTGTGGACAGGGACTGGGAACTTCAAAAGGGCATAAGGAGTCAGATCGAAAGCCGTAAAGAATCACTGGGTTACTATATTCAGGATATGTTTTTCCAATTTCCAGACCAGCCAATCGGTAGTTCGGGAGAATGGAAGGATAAACGTGGAGTCAGTTATAAAATGGAAAGATTGTATGGACATCCCCGTGGGGCGGTGAAAGTAAATAAAGAAGTTCCTGAATTTAATAAAGCTTCATTTTCTAACGAATCACTACTGCAAATTAGTTTTGTTCGTGAGGGCGATGTGGAAGAAAAAGGGATTTATATTTTAGATCCTAAAACTGGTTTGGTACGGGATTTTAGCAAAAACAAGTCTTTTGAATATAGCTATAGCTCTGTAAACGATCGTGAGGTATCGGAATTGGCAATAGTAATGGAAACGAATCCTAAAGAAAGCAATCTGGATACGGCCTGGCTTAACATGGCGATAAAAACGGGCTTATGGTCTGCTGCATTTGGAAGTGGTCAGGACTACAATCTGGAGAAGATGCAGCGATATTTCAAGACAAAAGATGCTCAGTTTGAAAAAACTCCCCTTTACCAGGTAAATAAGCTCTCCCTTCTCCAGAAACTGCGCAAGAATCCAAAGGCAGAGGCCTTGTACAGTGATTTGCTGATGTCTATCCCGAATGCTTATCTTTCAGTGCCAGGTCTCTACCATCACCTCATAAATAAATTCCACCAGCTTTTCGAGAAAGATGCGCGTCTTGCCTATGAAGTTGCGGGTTATTTTTATCAAACTAAAGATTTCAATAGTTGGCTGCATGAAACATCGGCGCAGAATTTTCTTAGTTCTTATAGCTCAAATAAAGAAAGCTGGGACAATGGACTGGAAGTAGTTCGATTGATGCATACAGATAAGAACCTTGCTATGCGTCAAACTGCTGATCCCTTGTTCTACTGGTCTCAGGCAAATAAAAATCCAAAGGATTTGAATAAATTGTTGAGCTCAGCCAACGCATTGTCGAAAATGGATAATAAGACTATGCAGCTTGGTAAGGGTGGGAGGTATGGAGTGTTGGTTTATCAACTGTTGGTAAATGAAGGTAAGCAAGCAGAAGCAAACCACTTGCTGGACGCAATCTTAGATAAACTGCATGTGGTAGTGGTAGATACATTATATGGTGGTAGAAAGGATGATAGGAGTATTTTGGCCCATGCATACCAGTTGAAATACCTGGCCAGGAAAGGCTCGGGTGATGTAAATGCGATCAAGTACTTGTCTTTAGCGGCACAATATTCGCCCACCGGGCCTGCAGATAAAAGCAGGATGTCAAGATATGACAAGCATTTCCTGAAGTCGAAAGAAACCTACCGGCAGGATTTTGTGGAAATGCTGTTCAGCTCCGGTAATGAAAAACAGGCACTCAAAACCTTTGCTGCACATATCAGTGCAGAACCGGAAAGTCTTGAAGAGATGAAATCATTGTACCTGAGACATTTTCCTCAGAATGACTTTAAAGCCTTAATGAGTGATGAGGTGATTGTTTCATGGGAGAAGGCACCGGATTTTAAATTGAAAGACCTTAATGATAACGAAAGGACGCTGAAGGATTATTCGGGAAAGTGGATGGTCATAGACTTCTGGGGCACCTGGTGTGGTCCCTGTGTCGCAGAACTTCCTGAAATTAATACTTTTAATAAAGAGTTGGATGAAGGTAAGTACCCAGGCGCTACGTTCTTAAGTATTGCCTGTAAAGATTATGAACAAACTGTTAAAGCGTTTCTGACTAAAAATAACTACGAAATCCCTGTACTGATGTCTGATAACAAAATACAGTTCAAGTACAATATAGATGGATATCCTTATAAAGTTATGGTGTCGCCAACCGGAAGGATGATCACTTTGGAAAGAGGCAAGGACTGGAGGAAAATTCTGAAGCTATTTAACCGTATTTCAGGGGTATGGTAATTTGTTTATTGCTATCTGAAGTATCTTAGTGTTGCAGTAGTTCCACTAGGGAACTGATTAATCTTTTATCTCCAAAAGATTAACCAGTTTAGCCTTAAACTCAGTTTTAAGTCAGCTCTTCAAAATATTGTTTAATTGTTCTTCGTTCGCAATTTGCAAACAAAGAACATAGGTGTTTAGATTTATTGTGTTATTGGAAATTTATATCTTCAGCTTTTAATCATTAATTAAATGGAAACTATTCTGCTACAATCCTTTACGGTGGATGAATTTTTCGAAAAAATGAGGTCGATTATTAAAGAGGAACTCAAAAGTGCGCTACAACAGGATCAGTTATTGACTAAAGAAGGTGCATTGAAAATAACGGGGGCTAGCAATGCCGTCTTTTTAAAGGCGATCAATGACGGGGTGGTCAAGCCCCAATTGGTCAAGGGCAGAAAAAAGGCTATGTACTTGGAGTCAGAAGTACTGAAGATACCAGTTCGCCGAAGAAGGGCCGAATATTAAAGCTGATATCTTTCTTCTTCCTTAATGGGTATGAAATTGGATTTTTTGCTGATCAATAGTTCAAGAGCATTATTAGCGTAATTGAAATTTTCGCACCATCTTTTAGTTCGTGATTTTATTTCGCTTTTTAAGTATTTGGAAAAGTGATATTCAAATTTGACCATAGCATAATTGCCCTTGTAGATATCGATGTACTCTTCCAGCTTATATTCAAAGAACTCTTCTTCCAATCGTTTTAAATCTTCTTTGATGATCTCAGCTGAAGGTCTAGGTGGATTGGAAGTGTTTATGTCAGATAGACCTTCTTCTAGTAGATAAGGACTGTTCTTAGATTGCTTTTTATTCGATAGGGCGGAGGCTATCTTTTTGTTAAAGTTTTCCTTATCCGCCTTGAGTTCCATATACCTTTTTAGGTTAACGTTTCTCGCTTTCAGTTCTTTAGCTAAGGCTTGGATATCGGCCTTGTTATAGTAGTGTGATTTCCCTTTGATGAAAAAATTGGTAAATTTGAATTCTTTCCTTATGAATTTACCCACCCCATAATGAGCGTTCTTAAAATATTTATAAAGATCATGTTCAGTTACCCATGCGTCGTTTTCCAGATTCAGTTTTTGGAATTCTTTAGCTGCCTTTTCTAGTACAGCGGGTGAAAGCTGTTTATTTTTTGGAAGATCTGTTGTGCCAGCCAACTTTACAATCGCCACCCTTAACTCCTTCAGTTCTTCAAGTATCTGTTTCTCCATAGCTAAAAATAATTATAAATAATGTACAAAAAAACCTCTAGGCCATCAAAAGGTTTTCCTGATTCCCTTGCTAGTCCCTCAATTAAATCAGCGTCCTGATAATATTGTGGGTTCTGTTTTTTCAACATGAATGGTATTATTGGTATTCTTTAGTCGGCAGTTAGCTGCGAAAAATCTTAGATTTCTCAGTGCTTGTTCGCTAAAAGAGCCATCTGGTAATCCATCAATAGCAGCTACTGCTTGTTGTAACCATTCGCCCGGAAGGAATTGCGCCACTGAATCCGGGCTTACAAAGCCGGCATTACCTTTTTCATCTTTTCCAAGAAAATTCCTGTCTACAAAGAAGTTGAGAAACCAACCCTTGGTTATGTTTTTTGATAAAATGGATTGGTACTTGCTTTTGTTGTAACGGTTTGCAGCATAGAAATGGAAATTGCTTATCCAGTTGCCATTTTCCTCTTTTATCAGTAAGGTTGCCATATCTAAACCAGATTCGAGATAACTGCTAAAATTAGCCTCAAATTCCGGATTTAGGGTTAGTTGATCATTAATCATTTTTGAGGTTGGGTATCTGTCAGCATCATCTCTGATCGCAACATTTAATAGGAAGGTGCCATTTTGATTGGTATGCTTAGGATCCATCTCTAATAGCTTGACCGCTGTACGTGCAGCTGCGAACTTGTCCTCAGAGTGATTAAGTATCTGATAAAATGCAGAGGTAATTCCCTTATAGATATCTTTGTCGATCGGTGTGGTAGTGGTGTTCCAGAAGTGTATTATGGGTTCCAGGTACTTATCGCTGCTTTCTGTTAGGTTAATTGGTAGTTTTGGATTGGAAATTCTGCTCAGGAAGGATTTCATTTTTCCATTTTTGTTGATGGTATTCAATATGGCTTTTTTATTGGATCCGGCTGCGAAATACTGGTGAATATGTGCCTCGTCAACATCAGTAACAGGTAGGGATAACGAAAAATACCGCTCAAAATATTTCGGATCCTTTAGCCGCCGATTATCAGGGATATGGTCTTGTCCATAGGTGCGATCAAATAGTACGTTCAGCATAGCTGCTGTTGTTTCGTTGAATTGCGACCCTTTTATGAAATTGCTGAAGTTTGTGCTTTCCCAAATCCCCTTACGTGCTGTGAGTAAAAATCCACTGTAGAGATGCGTGTAGCCCTTATGATCAAAAGTTCGGATAGCTTCCAATAATAAAAAATCTGGCAGGTACACATTTTGTGCGATATTGGGGAGTGTAAAGATCAAATTGTTAAAATACCTGTTGAGGTCCCGTATGGAGGAGAAAAATTCCTTGAGTCCATGAAGGTTCCAGATGGATTTCAGGTCACTCATATCAATGCTTAAATTCAGTCGTTTAAGTAAATCATCTAAACGCTTGAAAAACAGCAGCTCGAGTTGGCTGCTTTCTACCGTTGGCATTGTGAAATCAACTTGTATAATTTTTTCCAGATATTTCTCTCCATTAAAGCCATATTCATTTTCCAGTGCTTTGATGACCACTTCTTTGTCGTAGGCGATAATGAAGACTGTGTTTTTCAGGTTAAGATTTACCTTGAGTACTTTGAAGAGCTGCGTGATCTCCTTTGGAGTCAGCCGGTCTATGTCATCAATTAAGATGTAAAGCTTTCCGGCATTCTTTAGGAGTAGCTCATTTGCTGCAGATTTGATCTCTTCAACCGAGCTCATCTCATGTTGGTTAAGATAGTCATCTAGCCCCTCGAATAAATTATTTGCGATGGGGTGGATGTATCGCAGGAATTGCACACGCTGAAGGTGTTTCAGGTATCCTTTTAGCTTTTTGTCGGCTTCTTCTGCAGGTTTAGCCCATGTTGGATCTTGAAGGGAATTGAGGATCGTTTTTAAAAAGTTACGCTCCAGATCGTCTTCTGCGGTATTTCCCCAACTGTTGAATTCTACCACTTTCAAGTCTTCGGGCTTGTCCTTGTACTCGGCTTCCAGGTGCGCTTTAATAAAACCCAATAAGGTAGACTTTCCGGAACCCCAACTGCCAGCTATACCTACTACCAGACTTTCCTGTTCACCAGTAAAGGCGGTGATCAGGCTGTTTACCATTTGACGGGCGAAATTTTCACGTCCTAATGTATCGTTGTTGGTAATGGCGTCAGCGGATATGTTCATGAGTCTGTAAAAGCGTTTTCGGATTAAATATACATTTTTCAGGAGTTTATGGAAACCAAACTTGGGTCACTTAAACCACAGGAAAATTTTTAGTGGATTCTTTATTAAACTAATTTTATTTTCTGCAGAGCTTTCTCAAAGAAAGCAGGGGGATAATTCGTATTTGTCAGCTAAACTTGAGCGGTAGATTATCCTTGTTATTCTGTGGTTCCTATGCTTAGTGGGTTTTGGCTTGAGATCATTTTTTCGTGCTGAGGCATAGGACTAGACTTATCAAAAGGTACAATTTTCATCCTCATCTGTTGCTTATTTCTGAAATGTCTCGATATTTCTTGTGTAAGTTCTGTATAATTATTGCCGCCATTTGGGGTTTGGTGATAGAAAATTTTTATAGAAACACAATTCTTATGTTCAAATATCATATTGAGCAGTGTTCTATCTGAAAGTCCGCAGGAATGTCCAAGTATTCGGGCCTGGAATTTATTGCTTTCAATAAATCGCATTAAATTATGGTAGTTTGATGTCTTGAAATACCAAAATGATTTGATGTAATTAAATATTTCTTTGGTCTTATTAAGTTCTAAGGCAATATAATCAGCATCTAATTCATCTCCAAATCCAAATATGACAGGGTTAGATGAATTATCTAGTTCACCATGTATATAGATCATCTCTTTTCTATCTATATACTGTTCAGCAGTTTTGGTATAGTTGAAGTTCAGAATTAAAGTTTCGTTAGTTGAATCATTAAGCTTCAGGGTGTTCTCAGATTGGCCTACAATCTCGGATATATCAACCTTGTCGGTAAATATCTTTCTATAACCTATTTTGTCACCGATAACAAGTTCTTTTAAATAAATCTTCAACTGATCAACTATGTATTCTATTGTAAGGTTTAATTCCCTGACATCTTCTTGTTTTGATTGATTCTTTTCAATTAATACTTTCTTTAATTCATCATAATAAAGATTTTCAATCTCGACCCAGTTTATAGTAGAGCAGCATTTTATAATGCTAGAAAGTAACTCGGATTTGACATTAACGACGAATGGCACTTCAGGCTTCCTTTCTCTGCGGTCACTAGTCCAGCCAAAAGTTATACTCCGTGTATGAGTATTTAGCAAAATATCAAGCTCATTCCTTAGGTAGAAACTATCCACATATTCTGAAACAGTAAGATTTCCTAATTCGCGTTTAAATAAAGTCAGATTACCACTCTTGATCTCTATTAAATCATCAATATAACTACCGGTTTTGTTATAAGCAGAGAAAGCCTTCTTTAAATACCATAGTATAAAGTCATTATAACCTGTTTTCATTCCATGGGCTAAATCGAACCCATTGCCTACAACTATTAATCTATTCATGAGAGTGTTAATCAAATTAACTATTACTCAAAGATAAGCATTAGTTTGCTCAACCACCTGATACTTCCCTTGTAAACTACTTTTTCCAAAGTAAACCGCATGGAATTAACAGAGTGAGCATTTGATGTTACAACATAGACCATAAATAAACTAATTTTGTGAATACACTGAACGCTTAGATATTAGCAGATGGTTGACAAGGTAATAGAATTTTGGCCGCTTTGGTTGTTATTGTTTCTGACATTAGTAATCAAAATTATTCGTCCGCTAATTAAGGGTATAATTGGCGAAATAGCTGTTGCCTTCGTTTTAAAATTCCTTAGTAAGAAAAATTATAGAGTAATACATGATGTTACATTATATGGTGATGGCTACAAATCCCAAATTGATCATATTGTCGTTTCAAAATTTGGTGTTTTTGTTATCGAAACAAAGAATTATAAAGGCTGGATTTTAGGTAGCGAACGTGCACAATATTGGACGCAGGTGATTTATAAAAGTAAGAAAAAGCTATACAACCCTATCTTACAAAATTACGGTCACATTAAGGCTTTAAAAAGCACTTTATCAAACTATCCCTCTATTAAATATATCCCTATTGTGGTGTTTACTTGGAAATCAACACTTAAAATAAATACCTCGTCAGAAGTTGTCAAAATTTTCAGTTTGCTTAGAACAATAAAACGGTATAAACAGAATATCCTAAGCGATTTTTTAAAAGATGAGATTTTTGAAGTTATTAAATCGAATAATGGGAAAAAACATAAAAACCAAAGTCGGTTAATTAAAATTTCCGAAAATAGCCATCAAAGGATATTTCAGTAAGAAATATGCCAGAATTGTTCCGGAATACTTGTTGTAAAATGAGCTAGGTTCGGTCGGTTTAAGGGTCGTATTGAATTCCCCAGATGTAGATATTTCAACTGTTCTGCCCTATTTACATATTAGAACGTTAATTTAGATGGGGGGAAAGGTCGGAATGATCCTTCCCGTTTGTTGTTTTGGACTAAAAGAGACTTGGTAATGCTGGGGGGGGCTGGCCAGGAGCCATAAAGTGACCGCTGTCGATTTCTTCTTTTAATCCGAATTGTATATTTATACAAACTAAATTAATGGAAAATAACCTGACAATCTTCTTCTTTTTTGCTGTCATAGTCATTCTCGATCTATGGGTGGTGACCAAGATTTCAAAGTTTCCAATTAGATTTCATCGCAATAAACGTAAATGGACGAACATTGTATTGTTCTGTCCGTTGTTTGGGCTTATTGCTTATTTTTTTGTTGGCAGAAAAGCTTTTATGGAATAAGTATTTTTCTCTTTGGTCCCTATTAAAGTGGATGCTTGGTTTAGGAATAAAAAATCCGGATTGAAATCTGTATAATCATTATTCTGGTCTAGGCAGGTCTGTAAATGGGGAGGGTATTCGCTGAGTTTTAGGATGGTTTGTTTTTTAATTAACTTCATAGGATGGAACCCAAAGAATCCAGTCCCTATGTAAAGGCAAGAGCGGTATTGCTGGCGAAGTATTTTGCTTCAAGGAATTGGTATGTCTTTGAGGGAAAAAATAATTGCATTCTTTTTTATATTCCGGCTGATCAGGTTTTCGAGTACACTGTCGATGAACTTATGGAAATTATCGTTGAATCCGATTTCCATGTTGTGGAAACAGGCCTGTTGATGAGCAGTGTAACTTATATGTTTTTTCAGCATGCTAAACTTGTGAACGAGGTAGTAGTATTACCGATGACTAAATACGATATCTATACCGGATAGGTAGGTCTTTGCATATGTTCACCTTCCTATCTGGCTTGGCTTTGTCTAAGTTTATGATGTTGGTAATCCATTCAATTGATCAGTAATTGAAGGTCATTCCCTTATGTCCAGCATCGTTAAGACCTGATCAAGGTCCTTCCAAATCACTTCTCCATGGTCGAGAAATTTCTGGTAGTTAAAAATCACTGCTATTTTGAATTTTGAGAACTTGCTGAATGTTTTGTCGATCGGAAGGTCATTAAAAATGGAGGTGAAAATCTGTTCTACTGTTATATTTGGGTCGATTGGTATTGGCATAATTGCAGCAATAGAATCCTGACCAACTTTTCGACCTACCAGGTAATTGTATCTATTGATCTTATTAAATGCTTCTATCCGGGTCATATATACAGTTGCATGGTTTTTACAGATGTGAAGGTAGATGTCAAACAGATTTATAAGTCTGCCTGGTTGCGTAATTGGAGAATTTGAGTGGTTTCTTCGCTTTGGAAGGAATAACAATAGTCAAACACACAAAACCATTCTTCTTTGCCACTTTTAAATGAGCTGGTATAAAACTTTGTGTTTATCCCACTTGCGATGAAGTCTTTTGTGTCACAGGTGAAAGCATTGTATTCGGGGATTTGACCTGGAATGCCTTTCTTTAAAATTTCATAGTTGGTTTTAATGATTTTGAAGATCGCGGTTGCGTTGGGATGTGGTGTTACCTTTTCAAACTGCCGCTTTGAACGGTTGTATTGGTTCCGGCAGGTGTCGTTGCAAAATCGCTGGTCAAGTCTACCATGGAGTGGTTTTTTGCACAGTTCGCAGGTTTTAACAGTTGATGATATGTTCATGCTGGTTAGGATGATTCATACAATATCGGAATTATCTCGTAAACCTGTTTAAGATCGGGTAAAGGAAATTCAGATCGGGTTTGGTTGATAGGGATCGGGTAATGTGATTTTGTACCTATTGTTTGCAATTCAGGTGCAGAGCTTTGGGCTGATCAAATCAATAGCATCATGAATAAAAATGGAATCTTAGCATCAGAATCTTTCTCACGCGGCAGGCGTCATTATTTTTTGGACTTTAAGTTAGCCGGTAACAATAGTAACTATGTGCAGTTTACTAGGAGTGAGCAGCAGGGGAATGGCAGTTATAAGCGCTGGTCATTTGTGATTTTTGAGAACCAGTTCGAAGATTTTATCTCTGCATTTGCTTCTTTGTTTCGTTCTGCGGCTTATCAGGGGAAGGGATTTGTGACGGTAAAGCAGCTGCATGAAGAGTTTAAGGGGGAAGGTTGTATCAAAGCGATGCCACCTGAGTTAAGGCCGCGGGAAAAGATGGCGACCAGTGGCCGATCGGAAATGGAGAATAGTGAACTGTTGGCGATGCTGATTGGTTCCGGTTCTCCAAATGAGTCTGCGCTTAAGTTAGCGGAAAGAATATTGAATGGCGCAGGGGGGAGCCTTAAAAATCTTTCTGTTATGTCCGTTGCTGAGCTGTGCCAGTTTAAGGGGATGGGAATAGCTAAATCCAGTACGGTAATGGCGGCGATGGAACTGGCCTTGCGGTTGTCGGCAGCAACACCGGTACGGTACAAAACGGTATATCTCTATAAAAAGCCGGGCCGCCCTTCAGGTTTCTTTGATTTGGGGAACTGAGTTGTTTTTTGCTTTTTCCCGAATGAAATGTGGATTAGGTTTTTGTTATGGGAAGGATTAGGCTGTTTGTGCAACAAATTTCTGATCCGCAGTTTCGTCAGTCAAGGCGGCTTCGCTTTGCTCCGCTGGTTTTGGAAAAATAATCTCCACACCTGCGCTGCGCTTGGGTAGTATTTTTTGTTCCAAAAGCCTTGTCTGTCTTCCCTGCTAAATCAGGAGAGGGTGTTTAACAAAAAGCCAGGAATGGCTCCCGCCGAAAGGTAGTAAGCAGGGTTTAAACACTTAATCATTTTTAAAATGGAAACTAATGTAAAAAACAACGGACCGGCTAAAGTAGTCAACACAGTTCAGGCAGACAAAACCCCAAAATTCGTGGCCGGTAATCCGGTTAACGTGGTGGCGAAAGCTCAAGAGAAGGTAGTGGGTAAAGAGGAAGAATCAGAAAATCCTGTGGTGGCTTCGCAGGAAGTAACCACGACCGAGCCCAGCAAACTGGAAATTAAGGCTGCTTTGGCAGAGCAGAAACCTGCTTTGAATTTGGAGCAGACTTTAAAGAAGATTAAAGACCTGAACAGGCTTTCTAACCAAAGGGAAAAGCTGATCGTGACGATTGACAATTTAGAGGGTTTTGAGATTTTACAGGAGGATGAAGCCGAAGAAACAAATCTGAATCATTTTCAGCGTTGTGAACTGAAAATCACGGATGACAACGGAAATGTATTCAGTACTAAAAATCCTTTCATTATTGATCAGGTATCCAAAAACATCAAAGGTCTTTGTACTGAAAAACTAACAGAGGTGGAAGCGCAAATTTCCTTAAACCTGTAAATGCGGGCTACCTCCCGATGTGTTCGGGAGGTGCTTTATTTATTCATTTAAAAAAGAAAGATCATGTTAGACGCATTTGTAGAATTTTTGGATAAGATGTACTGGGAGGGCTATGCAGAGGAGTTTGAGCGGGACAATCCCACTGCTTTTTATAATCAGTTCAGGGAATTTAGAAACAACCACGGATTACCATTATGAAGTATGAAACCTTGTTTATTATGGTGCGTGTGCAGGTGTATACGAGCCATACTCAGATTTCAGAAGTCGTTCGGGAGGTAGAAAATCATTCCAAAATGAGTTTGTCGGATACGGCCAATATCAATATCCTTGAAACGGAAATACTGGTTTCAAGAGTCAGAAATGTAAAAAATATCAATCATCAGCATGAGAACAATTCATTTAATACTTAGCATTCGTGTAGAGGGAGAGAGTTAGCTGGATAGCTTGTCAGATGCTATACAGGAAATGGAACAGCAGACCAATTACCGGATTGGCAGTACTGAAAATGTGAAAATACTGGAAACGGAGATTTTGAAAACAGAACCCTTTAATACTGATCACATTTAACAATCTAGTCTATTTAGTAGAGAGGAGTTATACCATTAATTTAAAGCTAGAGTTTAATTACAACTTAAGTCCCATTAGGGAGTCGCTATCAATTTTTTGGAGCGGCCCTAATGGGCATCAAGTGTTTTTAGATTATACTGATATTAATTTATGTTTTAGTGGCGATCGATTAGATCAATTCAATATAAATCTGATAAACAGGTCTCCAAATTCAGTAATGGACATTGCCTGAAAGGGCTTGATGTCAAAGTAGGACATGCCATTATCTACCAGCAGTGCTTTTGCTGAGAGCATTTGCTTATTGTATAAAAATTCCCCTTCTGTGATTTGGTAGAATTCAGCTTTCTTAAAGTCCTGGATACTTTCATTATATGTATTTAATGCCTCGATCTGTTTGTCGATGTCTACAATTTGTTCTTCAATCTGTCGCTGATTCTGTTCGTCAAGTTGATCGCTGGTGATGTTGGTGTGATAGCTGGCCAGGCATTGCCTACGTTTGTCAAGTTCTTGCAGTTGTTGGCTGATTTTTTGACTTTCGATACTGAATCTTTGATACTGGCTTAAAATATTAATGGCAGTCTCATTCAGCTCAGCCACTAGCTGAAGGTAAATTTCTGCATTGTCGGTACTGGATCTTGGATAAAGAATGTGATGGGTTAAGATGTCCCTGAATCTTTTTTGCTTAGCCAGTGATTTTGTATTTGCGACTTTGATGATCACCAATTCAAAAACATCACTGAAATCCTCAGATTTTAGGTTTTCAAGGTCTATATCAGGATGGATATTAAAAAAATCGGACAAAAGTTCTGTGAAATTGTTAAGGCGGTTTTGTTTTATTCGTCCGCGATAGTCAAAAATTATTTCGTTGAGCAATTGCCCTGCGTAGGGTATTGTAGAAAATAGCATTTTCAACGCTGATATGCCGGCTTCCTTTTTGTCTATTGTCATGTTGGAGTTTTAGCTTTTTAGGTGTCAGTGGAAATTATGATTTCAATGAGATGACAAGGTGTTCAGTCTGATGCATACATTAGGCTATAAATTACTCGATCATTGGTGCAGAGGCTTAAATTTAAGCATGAGCGAGGAGCCATTATTTATTCGCTGGCTTGTCCAGATTATACTTTCTTAAATGCTGAGTTTGTGGTTTTAAGAACAGATATCTAGCATTACTTCAGCAATCTTAAAATTAAATGTATGGTCTCCCGTCGTTATCAGTTCCTCCAGCTTTTTGAGGTTAGAAAGATTAGTGCAGTCTGGATGCGGCAAGAAAACAGCATATTTAAATTCATTTCCATTCAGTTTAAACGTAAGGTTTACTACGAAAGTTGCAAATTCTGAAGGAGCTGTAATCACACCGACTGTCGAGTTATTCAATGGCGCGTGTTGATTTATGTATACAATGGGAAAGTCAATCTCTAATACAGAAGAACGTAAATAATCAATTAGCATACCGTAGGTGCCTTTTTTCAGCCCTGCTGAATCAAAAATTAATTCATATCCAATTTTTGAAAATACAGTCAAATAGGCGCATTTCAACAAGGCTTTCTTATCTATATTTACCTGCTGTTGCCATTTTAAATTGAATTTACCACCATCCCAATTCTCAAAAAGGCCCTTAAAATCAAGAACCTTAATGTTTTGCATGGATGAAGATAATTTAACCAGAGGCTTTCCGTTCTTTTCCCCTACAGTGAACTTTGCTTTAACACCATTGAATTCGAGCTGATCTGAGGAAATCACTACATCAATTTCGCCCGCACCAGTTTTAAAATTTTCGCTTTTAAAATAATTCAACAATTTTTTGTCCATAGTTTGTCCGTCCATATTATTTGCTTCCTTACTTGTAAGAACAATGCCTTTCCCTCCTAAACTCTCAGGCGGAACATGTTCTATTGTCAGATCACGGTTCTTAGAACCTTCAATAGTATAACAACGAAGTGAAATTGGACATATGTACAATGCATCCAGGACATCACTTTCCAGATGTTGAACCTTCAACCCAAACCGCTTAAAGTTATTTTTTAAATTCTCCGAGAACACGCTGAAAAGACGTTCATTTTTACCCATGTCAATTAACTAAAACATAAAAATAATAAATTCCGTCATTCATTTATCCTTATTTCCTATGACTTTAACTACAGTCGCTTACCTAATTAGAAAAAACTATATTTATTTGTAATATTACTCAAATGGGGAACGCGATATTTTCACAAACATTCTTATCACAATATTTAAAAGACTTCCGGCTTCAGTCTGAAACAGATATTTACAGAAAAAAGGAAATTATTGACACCTGGATAGCTATGCTGAGATCGAAACGACTTAATGCTGTCAAGGAGGAAGAAACCAAATCCAGATTTATTCTCGAAATCTTTGGTGACGTTCTTGGCTTCAATTATAAGAATCCAAGTAACTGGTTGATCAGGGAAGAACTCAAATCTAAGGTTGATGCTACTAAACCAGATGCTGCGCTGGGAATATTCCATATCAATGAAAGTGGGATAGATAATGATGTTCAAGTAGTGATTGAGATTAAGGATGCAAATACTTCCCTGGATACACCCCAAAATAGAAAGGCGTTTAACATCTCACCTGTTAGTCAGGCCTTCTTGTACGCTTCTAAAATGGGGGGGAACTGTAAATGGGTCGTTGTCTCCAATTTTACCGAGATCAGATTTTATCATTACTCCAGCCAGGGGAATATCAGGTTTTTAACCTAGCTGACCTAAATAAAGAAGATATTCTTAAAGAGTTTTTATTTCTTTTTCATAAAGATCGGTTGACGCACAGCGATAAATCTGCCACAGAAAAATTGTTTGATCTGAGAAAAAAGAGAATTCAGCGGAAACAATCCGAGAAACATATCATTGATCAACTTTACGATGCCATCTACAAATTTGAAGGGCTAGGTTTCGTGGATCCCAACTTTTTGTGCAATGTTACTCCATTCAAAACTATTGAAGATCATGTTTGGCACTTCGAAAAAGGTCGACTACTAATTCTAAATCCACTTGTCACCTCTCTTTTTGAGCAACTTAGTTTAACTAATGACGACATTATTCTCAGTGACAATCTTATTCGTGAAACCAAAAGACTGAAAGTTGTCGAGGCCAAAGAGAAGATTCACTATATCTTTAGAAGGCTTCACAACTGCATGATAAAGTACGTTTGTGCTCCGTTAGATCTTAATAGCCTAAAAAAAAGAGCCCTAAAATCCATAGGGTTTAGCTTACGGCATTTCCACCATATACAGGACAAAGAACTGATCATTCTGCCAACAAAAGGTGCTGAAATAGACAAATGCGAGTGTGTGAACTGTCTTTTAAGAAGCTTTGATTTTATCCACTTCATAAAAAAACTGAAGGATGCAGAACAAAGGCAAACAATGGACTCATTAGAACTTGCATATGGAAACTATCTTATTTCAACAGATAATTATAGAAAAGCTTATTTCCAGTACAAAAACACAGACATCAATACTAAAGGAAAAGAGGATAAAAAAATACAGTACTTTATTTCAAAAATTAATCAGATTTATCTTTACAATCTGATTTCAACCGATAGTGATGATCCGCAGGAGAAAGAAATCCTGAGCGACATTAAAAGCATAGATCTTGATAGAAGCATACACAATGAGCTGGATATTTATGTGGACGGGGATGTACGCAATTACCTGATCGAAGTTAAAGAGAACAAAATATTCATCAAAATTAAGGAGTTTGTAACTGCTGAACTGGATAAATTAGAGAAATCCCAAGGGACTAACGGCAACATTCATGAAATCGATACAAAATACCGTTTCCTTTATTCACACTTTCACAATAACAGGATTGTCTACGATGCTTTTTCTGAATTCACTCAACTTGTGACCAAGATCTTTAAATCATTTGTCCTATGCTACACGTCGTCGGAAAAAATACTTCCTAATTTTCCCGAATTTTACCTTGCTGAAGCGATCATTTATGTTAGTTCCCAAGAACTTCAAAATATTCTGAGAAACATTGATCTTACAGTCGATTCTTCTGCGCAGGGAGAGCTTGTAAGTAAAGCTGAGAAGTTATTAAACTCATTCGCCAGAGAAGGGTTTATGGGCTTTGATATGACCGAACCACTTCTTGTTGCCCAATTGTCTAACTATCGGTTTCAGGATAACTTTACGAGCATTTTCAGTAATATGTTTACTGTACTTTCGAAAATAGATTTACATACAGATCATGTGGCTATCCTCGCTAGGCCGATCTTGAGTTTTGTTAAAACCGAGAACATCTTGAGCTGGACGGATCTCAAAGAATTGGGCCTTTTTATTGAAAAGCATGGAGCGATATTTAAACCGTTTCAGGTATTGGAACTATTTAATCATGCAATTAACAACAGCTCCTATGGTGAGCATAAATACCATAGCCTGATCCGGTCTTTGTGTAAGGCCTATAGAAAATTTTATCCGGATCGAGTGCTTGAGGATAAAAGTCTAGTTCATAGGGCGATAGCAAATTCTATGGATAGCAATGGTAAGGCAGATCCAAAACACCTAATCTTCCTTTACCACATTGTTGATGATGATGGTAAGGTTCGGCTACTTAGGGAATTAAATGCTTATCTGACTAACAACTTTAATGACTTTCTTCTTATCGAAATGCTGGCACTTGACATTGTAACGCTTGATGAGACCTATCTTCCTATTTACCTTAGATCTGTCAACCAATCAAAGGGTCAAGGTTTTGGTGGAATAGCAAACGGAAAAGCTGATTTTAAAAATGTGATTATGATTAATCTAATTTACCAACTTTATGCCTATAATATTTGTCTAAACGAAGAGCAATTATCAATACTTGAGAATCTTTGCCCATTTGAAGCCTGGGCAGTTAACCCGATGGGTTTTGATTACAATAGTTTCGAAGTAGATTGGTTGATTGCTGTTGATCAGGATTTTATACTAGAGAAACTAGCAGGAAAAAATGAGATCAGGATATCATTAGAAAAGCAGTTACAGATTGAATTCGAGCCTACGTTGGCTAAAATATATTTCAAGTATTTTCTTGGTTAATGTTGTAGAGTGGACATCATAAATTTACTCCCTTATTATTGTTTAAACAATAAATTAGGTCAATCGCAACATGAAATTTATCCCTATCTTGTTGTATTTAAACAAATCAGAACATAATCTCAGATTTAAAGATATTTTTACTCAGATTTATGCTAATAGATTAGTTATTATGACTGAAACACCAGATCACACCTATTATGGCGTATGGTTCCTGCCTGAGGAGCAAAAAAAAGTGCAAGGATATGTTCGTGTAACTAACTTCATAATTGAATTGCACCTCACTGATCCAGATGGTAGGCAACTAACCAATAAGCGGCACGATAGTATCGATATGGAGAATTACCCGATTATCCATGGCATAGGTAGCTATAATGAAAGGATAACATTATACCAATGCAGTGGTTTTTCAGGTTCCTTTGATGTGAAAATTATGCTTTATGGTGATCAGTTCTACAAACCATTTGATGAGCAGAAATTTCAAATTCTGGGAGTTCATGTTCCACTCTTTGACAAATGGATTAGTGCTGAAAGCTTCAAAAGGGATATAATTAATACAGGATTTTCCATCACCTATAACGCGCCCGAAGAGATTGAGTGTATCCTTAACGAAGAGGTCAAAATACATATCCAATTTGAGTGTTTCCTCCCCACAACAGAAAACAAGAACAAAATTAATCTGCATGAATTTTCGCTTGTACATTTTGTCTGCCTGAATAAGGAGGGGTTAGCATTGGCTCAATTTTTCAAGTATATTCTGCATTTCCAGCAACTCGTTTCTTTTTTGTCTAGGGATGGAGCCAATGTTTCAGCTGTGCGTGTTTATACGGATGAAAAGGGATTCCAACAAAATAAGTTCTTGGGTACGATGGTTTATGGGGCAATTCCTTTTAACAAGTTTGAGTATTCTTCGAGTGATCATCTGCACAAGTTTCTGATCACTAAAAATGATATTGGAACTAATTTATCTTCGTTTTTTAAAAAATGGTTTGAATTAGCCAATAATGCTCAGCACATTCTTAATCTTGTTTTTCATGATTACTTTCATAGAGGCGCTTTTACAGAAAATAATTTTTTAAATCTGATCCGTGTTCTAGAAATTTATGATGCGTTTAAGTCTCCAGGCACAGTTATGCCGGAAAAGGATTTCAAAAACAAACTTGATGAAATTATAGCCGGTGTCCCCGAGATCTATAAAAAGGAGGTGAAAGAATATCTGCAATACAAAAACGAATTTACCTTAGATCATAGATTGAAAAGGTTGGTAGCCAGGACCATGAATTTCCATATCAGTTTTGACTATAAATATGATTCGCAGTTTATCATTAAAGTAAAGAATTCAAGGAATTATTATACACACTATAATTCAAAGCGCAAAAAAAATGTAGCTTTTGGAGATGAACTCATGCATTTAACAGAATCTTGTAGAGTATTGATCAATTATTTGCTTCTTAAAGATCTAGAGGTTCCTGAATCGGCATTAGTCAAACGATTTGAATATTATATCGAAAGTTCTTTTTATTCAAACTATTACCTCTGAAATTTAGATTTTACAGAGGAGCCACTACCAATTAGTTTGTGACTATAATGTTAACCATTTCGAAGTTTAATAAGCCGGTCTAATGACAGTTCAAGATTACCTAAAGTATACTTTACTTGGTACTTCCAATATCAATTGACATTTTGGACTCTGTGGATAACGCATGATAAAATGGATGAATTTATTGCCAAATTCGGTGATCGTCATTGCTTCAAATGGCTTCGTATCTATAAAAGACATACCATTGTCGACCAATAACGCTTTGAAGCCAGCATTTGATCATTGTAGAGAATTTCTTATCTGGAAATGTATAAAACTCAGTTTTAAAATTCTGAATACTTAAAATGTAGGGATTGAATTCTTCATGCTTCCAGTCTACATCAGCTACATTATGTTGATGCAGGAGGCTTCAAACTTCACCTTGATGCGTTAATTCAAAAATATTTATGGTCGGCCAATATGCATGCTGCGGATGGATATAAAGTGATCCTTAAAAATTGTTTGTCTTTTCAATAAGCCATGTCCTGCTGGACACTTAATCCAACGAAAGGATTTTTTTCATAATTCTTTATAGCATTTTCGATATTGTTCTGCTGTTCCGGGCTAAGCATTATAAGCTCACTCAAATCAATTCTCGCACATATGATATTTACAAGGTCGATGATTTCCGAATGCAGGGTCTTGCTAAAAATATGAATGTCATAGTAGTCCCGCCTCATAGAACGGGAGGTATCTTCTTCAAAACCGAATGCTATTGGAGAAAAGTGACGATGCAAGATCTTTCTCACATCTTTGGGAAACTGAATTAATAATTTAACAGGGCTCTTTTTGCTTGATGAGACCTTGCTAACGGTCAAAGGCTTAATGAAACTTCGGTGCTGTATCGCATCGCGTAATGGATAGATGAAATCTATCAGACAAGATATTTTGTCACTGAGTAAATATTTGCAGATGCCAGGTGCTTTATGCAAGAGATTTTTATAGTATGCTTCAGTTGGCTTATTAGTTGGATTGTGTACATTTTGTAGTTTGACTTTAGTTCTATTGATATGCTCCAAAGAATAACCCAATCCATATAGGTAATTGATTATCCAGGCAAGGTTATCATAGACACCAGTCACTAGTACCACAAAGTAGCTCAGGTGATACATGACCTCAGTGGAGGCATTGTTAGTTACTGTGCGCAATGATTGGTATTTTAGCTCAATCACGGCCTTGTTCATAAGTATCATCCTGTCATTTAGACTTTGCAGCAAATTTTCTATAGTGTCAAAGTCATCCGGGTATCCGGTTTTTAGATGGTTGAAGTGTATAAACAAGTTTTTATAGGAGGGGAGCTGTTTGTTAACGGCAATCAAATCATAGAAAAATTGGCCGATGCTGGCATTTCGGTCAGATTTGAAAATCCCGTTTTTAACATGGAATACCTGTAATACATCTAATATTTTGTCAATCGGAGTGGCATTTTTGATAAGGGTAGATACATAATAATGAAAATACCGATTGCCGATAAGCATACTATCGTTTAAAGTATATCCGTTTTCACGCAGAAAATTCTTTGCATCCTCCTCTTCGGTTTCGTAAGAGAACAACGCATGGATATAATTGCTTTTTACGATGTATTGATTGCCTTGAAGATAATAGCTTGCGAGATCCACTTCCTGTTCCTGGAGGATTTGGTTGACACGAGGGTCGTTTGTTGGCGTAAAGACGATGGAAGTAGTATCTAAAGATGATATTTTAAATAACCGTTTGAAACTTTCAGCTCCATTTTTTATTTCTTCAATAAAAGAATCGGTATGAATAAGTATGATGGGAACTGCCGGTACAGGAATCTGATCTAGGGGGTTTACATCATTCAATCGCATTTTCGGTTTTTTAGGTTCATTACAATTGATGATAGGTATTATTATTTACATGTGCAAATTAAGCTTCTACAAAATAGCAGTCTGATTAAAATAAAGGTAGGTTTAGTTGATCACATTTACTTAAAATCCCCAAGCTATCGTTAATCTAAAAACACGTAGGAAAGTGATTACTGAACTCAAATAGGGCAGGTATTCTGAAATTTTTATTGGTGTATTTGCAGTATTATTTACTGTAGGTATCTCTTCCATAATTACTCTTGTTATTTTGAACATGGGATTTGGGAGACTAAGGGTGTGCTTATTTGACTAACGGTTTTCCAATTGACCAAATTAATATATCAAATAAATTTTCTTTAAATTGTATCAACAAATCACTCAACCACTGATATAAACATTTTGGAGAAAGACTTATCCATCATGATAGGCAAAACTATGGACGATTTTAAGCTCAAAGATGATTATTATATCATGGAAGAAGCGACCTATTGATCATGTAAAGATTTAAGCCTAGAGCAGAATCAAGGACTTTCGAGTGATTTGTTGTTTCAAATTACTGTATGAGAGAAAAGAAGCTTAGCCTTATCAAATATTTCATAGGCATAGACGTCTCTAAGGCGACATTTAATTACTGTATACGTTATGGAGGAGGAAGTATTATAAACGGAAAGGTTTCCAATAATATTGAATCTATTAAAGAATTTGTGTCAAGCCTTAAGGAGATTTCCGGATTTAAAATGGGCAGTGCTGTTTTCGGCATGGAGGTTACCGGAGTATATGGTTTAGTACTGATGAACACGTTAATAAAATTAAGGGGTAAAGTTGTCGTTGAACCCGCGATGCGGATAAAAAACTCCCTTGGTATCATACGGGGTAAAAATGATAAACTAGATGCAGCCAGGATTGCTCGCTATCTCATCAAAAACCTTCCTGAACTAAAATTGTGGTTGCCGCGACGGAAAATAATAGATGAGTTGAGCAGCCTGTCAACATTACGGGAGAGGATGGTAAGGATCAGCGGAATGATGACCACGCCTTTGAATGAGGATGATGGATTTATAGATGAAAAAATCTCCCTGACAAACATTCGACTCTGTAACCAATCCATAAAAGATGTCAATGAATTGGTGAAAAACATTGAACAAAAGATTAAAGCACTCTGGACAGAGGATGATAGTTGCAATCGGTTGATGAAAGTAATGCTTTCTGTAATGGGGATAGGTGATGTAATCGCTTTACAGATGCTCATTCACACCAATGAGTTTAAATCGATAACAACAGCAAGAACTTTTGCGTCCTACTGCGGAGTAGCTCCATTTACATATGATTCGGGAACGAGCGTAAAGAAAACTGCTCGTGTATCACCTGTTGCTAACAAAAAAATTAAATCCTTGCTGCATAATGCAGTTAGAACTTGTATTGGATTTGATCCAGAAATCAGAGCCTATTATAAAAGGCGTGTGGAAGTGGATAAAAAGAATAAGATGTCCATCATAAACGCCATCAAGTTCAAGTTAATCTGCCGGGTATTCGCCTGCGTCAGACATGATAGGTATTATGAAAAGGGATATGTTTCTAAAGCACCTGAATTAGTCAATAAAATTAGCTCTTCAAATCATCTATAGTTTTTTTGAGTTCAGTTCGAAAGTGGAGCACTTCAGAGGATTCAGTGATTATCCCATGTGGGAAATCAAGTCTTTATAAATTTCCCATGTGGGATGACGATTTTTACGGTAATTGCTCCCCTAAGAATCACCTTGAAAATATGTTAACCGCCTATTTTTCATTTCATCGATGTATTTTCCCATGTCTGTAACTACCTTCAAATCGTTAAGGAATTGGTGTGTTCGAAATATATCTGGGAGCACTTGGTTGGAGTTAGTCTTAAATTTAGAGCTAACTCTATTTTTTAGCACTCTAATTTGTTTTTTAGTACTGTAGATATGTTGGAAGCCTAACTTGGCGCGGTATTAGAATGTAATCGCTTTATGCATTTGGTGTGTCTGTCAGACTGATCTCTCATTTTTTGTTATAAACTTCCATTATGATCGACAAAATAACCTCTAGGTGTTGCAAGGGACTCCCGGCTACCCCGCAAAACCGGAAAAGTGTCTGTTTTTAGAACACTTTTCCGGTTTTTTTATATCTATTTGAAAACGAATGAATTGTGTTTGTTTTTGAGTTTCTAAAAATAGAAGAGATAAAATTACTCAGCAATCTCATTTAAGCGTCTAGAAATATTTTTTAAGTTAATTTTCTGTATTTCAATATGTTGCTTTTTTTTGTCTGATACGAAAGAATGAGGACGCAACATTGAAATTCTGAAAATTGTAAGAGGGACATGGGATTCGAACACCTTCATAGATCCAAATACTAAGGTTTTTGTATGTACTATTAACGACAGTTCGTATTTTCTATAGTCAACCTAGCAAAGTTTACTAGAAAACTTAGTGTTTCTTGTGATTTAACATTTTGTTTTTTAGGGTTTTACGTCTTTCTCTTGTTAATGCTAAAACTACCATTTCTTTGATAAACATGGTATTCCTACTGCTTTGTAGATACTCATGATACTCTGCTCACAGTCTTTCTTAATAATCAGGAAATCTTCATTTTCAATTTCTCCATTTTGTATAAGTTCTTTGGTTTTGAGTATCCTTTTGTAGCCTGTTCATATGTCTTTACCCGGATATATAAATATACAGTTTGTATGCTACTCAATTTCTTCTAAAAGGATGAAAATTGATTGTTGTTCCCACAATGAAATATTATTTAATAACTTAATAATAGATTGACAAGCAATTCTAGAATGAATATTTTTTTGGAAAATCTTTATAAACTTCAGTAGGAAAATTGGCATTTACGATGACTCAACATTATGTTACCGACTGAAGCCTCTTTTTCCACTTAACAAATTCATACCAGATTACGGATAAGAATCCGATGCCGATACTAAGGGACAGCTGGATTAAGCTAAGTGACTGAAATCCAAAGAATACTGTTAATGGTTTGATGTAGAGAATAGCACCTGAAATAAGTATAGTGATCATAATTATGAGAAATACCAGGTTGTTTTTGTAATTTATGGTAGTAAGTAGAGAATAATAGAAAGATCTGTTAACCAGAGTGAGTAATACATTTGCCGCGATTAAACAGGTAAATACCATGGATCTTGTGAGGCCTTCGCTATAACCATGTTCAACAGCAAATTGATAGATGAAAAGGGTTCCTGCGGTGATCATTGATCCCTGCAAGATGCTTGTAGTCAACTCTTTGCTGCTGAAAAATGTGGTAGAAAAAGGACGCGGTTTCTGAAGCATGGTGTTTTGCTCTATCGGTTCATGTTCATAAATAATGGAACAGGTTGGTCCCATTACCAGTTCCAGGAATATAATGTGAATGGGGGAGAAGATATTTGGATAAACCCAGCCCAGGGCTAATGGGATGAATACTGTGAGTATAATAGGGATATGAATAGAGATGATATATTGAATTGCTTTCTTCAGGTTGGTGTAGATTCTTCTGCCCATTGCTATAGCAGTTACCATTTTGGCCAGGTCATCTTCCAGCAGGATCAATGAAGCGGCTTGCCTGGCGATTTCTGTGCCTCTTTTTCCCATTGCAATCCCAATATGTGCGGCTTTCAGGGCAGGACCGTCATTTACTCCATCACCGGTCATGGCAACGATTTCATTGTTTGATTTTAAGGCGTTAATGATTTTGAGCTTCGCATCCGGAAACATCCTGGAAAATATGTTCATTTGCATTACAGTGCGCTGAAGTTCTTTTTCCGGCATTTTCATAAGCTCATCACCGCTGATGCTTTTTTCGTACCCTTTGAACCCGATTTGTCTGGCAATAGCGGTGGTGGTTGCCGCATTATCCCCGGTGATGATTTTAACGGCAATTCCAGCCTGGTAGAAATCCTTTAATACTTGCTCAATGTGTTGTTTGGGCGGATCATAAAAGGCCAGCATACCGATGAATTTAAACTTAAATTTTTGCTGCTGATCCGGAAACTGAGATCCCGTATAATCCGATTGGCCTACTGCCAGGACGCGGTATCCCTGTGAGGCAAGTGAGTTAACAGCCATTGTAATCTTTTCTTTTTCAAAAGCCTCAAGTTCCGATACCGCAATCAGGGCTTCAGGGGCGCCCTTAGCTGCGATGATCCGTATCCCGCTTTTATTTTCAAATATGTGGGTCATCATGGGCGGTTTTCCACCTAAAGGATATTCATGAACCATTTTATAGTCCGGGCGTTCATCGGAGAATGTAGTTTCAGCATAACCATGGTGTAAGGCGACTTCCATTGGATCGAATGGAATAGGTTCACTGGCCCACATCCCCATTCGGATCAGGGCTTTTTCTGCATCATTAAGGTCCTGGTCAGGAGCTGCTATTTTATCGGATGCTAACAGATATAGTCTGGCAAGACTCATTTTGTTTTCGGTGATTGTTCCGGTTTTGTCTGTGCAGATTACCGTCGCACTGCCCAGCGTTTCTACGGTTTTCATCTGTTTGACCACGACCCCCATTTGCATCATGCGCCATGCCCCCAGTGCCATAAAAGTAGCGAAGGCCACCGGTATTTCCTCTGGCAATATACTCATGGCAAGGGTAAGTGCCTTTAACAGGCTATCCAGTACATCGAGGGAATTAAAGTAATTAATGCCCCATACGATGCAAAAAACGGCTGCTCCGGCAACCACCATTTTTTTGATAAAATTGTTGATTTGAATTTCTAGTGGTGTCTTTTCTTCTTTGATATCTTCCAGACTTTTACCAATTTTTCCCAATTTGGTACCATTTCCAATCGCTGTGACCACTGCTATGGCCAGCCCGCTGGCTACAGTGGTGCCCTGGAAAACCTCGTGATCGGTACTGTCTTTGTCTTTATATACCACAAAGGATTCCCCGGTAAGTATAGACTCGTTTACAGAGAAGTCATTAGAATGAACAATACTGCCATCGGCGGTAACAGAGGTACCTTCTTCAATGATCAGATAATCACCGATTACAATTTCTTCACTTTTAATCTCGGTGGTCTGACCATCCCTGATGACCTTGCAATGTGGCTGACTGTAGGTTTTCAGTTTATCCAAAGCATTTCTGCTTCTGGAGTCCTGATAAAGTGAAATAGCCGCTACTAAAATAACTGCTGATGCCAGAAAAATGGCATCTGACGATTGACCGCTAATGAGGTAAATAACCGCGGCCGCCATCAGTAAAATAACCATTGGTTCTTTTGCCAGGTTTTTAATGGCATCTATAAGCGCATACTCCTTTTTAGAGGTTAAACGGTTATCGCCATTTTTTGATCTTGAGGCAATCACTTCTTGCTTCGATAATCCGGGGATATTAAAGTTGTTTGCAGGCATCTGTTTAAGATTGATACTTTAAAAATCGGTTATATTCCCGAGCATAGGAGTGATTCAGATCATTGTTTTGCTTGATTCCTGCTCAGGTGGTTTTTACCCCAAAAAGATAGCCAACCAATGCGGTCATGACCATGGCTGCCGTTCCCCAAAAGCAAATTCTCAGGACGGCCTTTCCCCGGCTAGAACCACCTGCTTTTGCCGCAACCAATGCTGACAAGCCCAGGAATACTATAGAAAAGCCATATTGGTAAATGAGCATCAGTTTTATTGGTGCAAATATCGAAACCAGCAACGGGAGCAAGCCACCAATGATGAAGGAAGCTGCTGAGGCTAATGCTGCCTGCATCGGTTTCGCCTGGGTGATCTCGTTAATACCCAGTTCATCCTTAGCATGCGCCCCCAGGGCATCATGGGCAGTGAGTTGGACTGCCACTTGCTTGGCCAGGTTTTCATCCAGGCCTCTTTGGCGATAAATATTGGCCAGCTCCTGTAGTTCCGCATCCGGTGTATTCTCCAGCTCTCCTTTTTCTCTCGTCAGGTCAGCGACCTCGATGTCCGATTGTGAGCTTACTGAAACATATTCCCCTGCAGCCATGGATAATGCTCCTGCTACCAGTCCTGCCAGTGCAGCAAGAACAATCGGTTCCCGTGTGGTACTTGCTGCTGCAATCCCTATTGCCAGACTTGTAGTAGAAAGGATGCCGTCGTTTGCCCCTAAAACTGCAGCCCTTAACCAGCCGCTTCTGTTGGTATAATGTTCCTCAATTTCCATACGATGTTTTACCTCCATTGATCATGTCTGATACGACGCCCTTGTTTTCTTTTCTTTCAGCCAGTAATACCCCTGCAATGTGTACTCCAATAAAGATCAGGATCAAATACATACAGAAACCATGAAATTCTTTGATGCTGTGGCTTGTCCCCTTGCTGATACCCAGTTCCTGATCAAATGCCATAGACAGTCCTGTAACGCCCATAATAATTAACAGCAGGTAGAAAATAAGGTATAGTGCTTTAACGGTAAGATCGTGCAAAGCCAGATTGGATTTTTTACTGTGCCTGCGATAAGTCTGATATGCACTGTTCAAGCTGCTGAAAAATTTTTGTTTACGAGGTTGAAAAATTTCAGCAATTAACCTGAACAACAATATTGCGACCAGGGCGTAACCAAAATAGATATGGATGCCCCAAACCTTGTCTTCAAGGCCATGGGCTACGCTTTTAGCTTGCCCGGGGGTTACAGAAACACCGGATTCCTGCAATTGTTGTTGTACATAGCTTGTATTGCCTTTTACATCTAACAAGGTTGAATTTAACAAGACTGTTAATAATGATCCGCTAACGATTAGCAGGTTCAGCCAATGCCATACCCTAACAGAGGCACTATGTTTTTTGATATCAGATGGGTCGTCAATATCTTTTCTTAGCGGTTCGATAATAGCCATGGCGATTGTGTCAATCTTATTTTACTTTTAAATTTAAGGTAATAATGTTAGAAACCAGTCCTGTAGATCTGCTGTAATGTCCGTATCTCAGTTCTAGCATGTTAAGATGTTGCCAGCCAAATACTCCATGGGGTGGGGCCAGGCGTATCCCTGCGCCATAGAAATCACTGTCCAGAGTAGATAGGTCATAATCACTGGTAAAATAGGCAGCGGAAGGATCATGTTGGCCATAGGGAGCGAAATAGCGTGATCCGGTTTGCTTGTTATAACGATAAAAAGGACTTAAAGAGATAAATGAGGTTAGTTTTACAGGAACTTCTATTTCGGCAGTATGGGCCCTGATGCCCCAGTTATCCATGAAATATCTGTAATAAGTTCGGATGATGACCTGATCACTCGCAAAGTAATTTAACCGGGCTGCAATAGGTAGCTTATAACGCTTGTCGGGCAAGGTTTCTGCGCTTAAAGAGCCATCCGTAAAATAGTCGCGCTGGTATTTGGTGGCCAGTAAACCTTTCTGGTAAGCTGGCTCGACCATGATCAGTGCCTGCAGCTTTTGGTTGATGACCTGGGAAAGAGAGAAAGCGGCACTGAATGAATTTCTTGGACTTGATCCCTCACTTTTTGATTCCCTGCCATTGCCTGGATTGGTTTCAGATCTCAGTTCAACGGGTAGGATGACTTTCCAGGTATCCAAAAATGCCTGCAGTTTGAAATCAAACTGCGTATTTTTATCTTTTGATAAACGAGTAAGGTTAAATCCTGCACCTAAGGATTGGTAGTCATATTCTGTTGAAAAGGATCCTGTAAAGCCAATAGCATTCCCTGTTTTTTCATTATTGTGTGTCCAGTTTAGCGAAGGGTAGACACGCGTGTCTGCCCTGGAGGCAGAAGAGATGGTGCCTGGATCTATTTTATCCGATGAAGCAGAAGTGTAATGGTCTACACCGAGTTCAAACAGAAAAGTGTTTTTATTCCCTGCTTTGTTGAATTTAGACAGCTGCAAATCGAAGGTGTTTGCAAAATCTGTTAGTTTTTCAGTTCCTATACCACCCGTTACAGCCGAATTGTTCCCATCCTGATGGTAATATGCTGATACCAGGTTAATTTCATCAATTTTGAGTTTTCTGCTTTGGTAATTGCTCGTGTCGGAAGGAGTGGCTTTAATTTTAATTTGTCCGTTGGCACCTAATACACCGAGGAACAGCATGAGTACATGCAGATAAATTTTTCTCATTATTTCCGCTAATTACAACCACAACCACCACCACTTTTTCCGCCATTGGCACCCGATCCGCCTTCCCGGTAGAGCTGGAAACTTTGTTCAAATTTCTGAGCTGGTCTTGACGATAAGGTCATTTCGGCGTCGTTGAGCTTGTTTTTTTGATAGGGTTTCACTGTTGCGCACGCACTCAGCAAACTGAGGGCAAAAAGGCTCGTACCTAGAAGTACTGATATTGGAATTGACGTTTTCATATCATTGTTTTACATTAATATTTTTGGAAGTATACAAACGGTCAAAATCATCTATAATGATGCATGCGACATGTTGCAACTGGTTGATCAGATCAAGACCTACCTCAACGCCCATTACCACTACTGGTGTGGCCAGGGCATCAGCCAATTCAGCGCTCGGACAAAGGATACTTACACTTTTGATTCCGCTAACCGGAAGACCGGTCTTAGGATCAATGGTATGCGAATATTTTTTGCCATTAATGGTAGCATATTTTTCATAATTGCCAGATGTTGCAATGGCCATGTTGCTGATGTTTAATGAAGAGAAGGGAAGGTTGCTTTGGTTCGGGTCAGCGATGCCTATGGTCCAGGGCCTATCGTTTAACTGCATGCCCCAGGTCACCAGGTCACCCGCGGCATTAACAATTCCAGCTTTGATACCCATATTTTGCAAAACAAGCTTGGCCCGGTCTGCGGCATACCCTTTGCCAATACCGCCAAATCCAATGCGCATACCCTTGTTTTTCAACATTATTGTCGAATTTTCTGTGTCTATTATTACGTTTTGATAGTTGATCAGACTTACCGATTGAAGCGCAGTTTCAACCTCCGGAAGCGAGGTCATGTTGATGTCAAAATTCCACAGGCTTTTATCAATAGAACCATAAGTAATGTCAAAAGCGCCCTGGGTAATATCCGATATTTTTATGGCTCGCTGAATAAGGGAAACCACCTCTTTATCTACCTTTATGGGTTTTATACCCGCATGCTGATTGATCAGGCTGGTCTGACTGCTGTCTCTGAAAGTGCTGAACAGCGCTTCAATCCGTCTCACCTCTGCTATAGCTGCATCAATTGCCTTTTGGCCGGCAGCTTCATCCTCAGCAATCACCGTGAACTCAAACCGATTGCCCATTAGCTTCAATATGCGCTGACAGGATTCTTTGATTCTCATTGTTTGTTAATTACCGGATACTGTGGTTTTGATTTCCTGAACAAACTTTTCAGGACTTTCATTTGGATAGCCATCCCAGGATTTTAAGACTTTTCCATCTTCGTTCACCAGCAGGGTATAAGGAAATTTACCGTCCGGGTTATATTTTTCTGCCAGTGCCTCATTTTGTTCAATTTGTGCTGCAGACAACTGATTCTTTTTTTGACGGGGGAAATCTGCGCGCACCAGTACCAAATGTGGTTTGGCATAATTCTCAAAGGTTTCGGATTCGAAGATCTCTTTTCTTAAACGAATGCATGGACCACACCAGTCAGATCCTGAAAAATTGATTAAGATCTGTTGATGACCGGCTTTAGCCTGCTGCTGTGCCTCATTGAAATTGCCATTCCAGATTAAGGAAGCTGGAACAAATGATAATAGTGTAATTAGTAATATTTTCATCAGTATGCCTTTTGATGAATCTAATATCTATGGGAATTCTGAAGACATTGTGAAGTTGTGTGTTAAAATATGTTAAGGTTTTGTCATCTAATTTTTATTTTCGGAATGCTTAAAGACAATCTTAAAGTGGTGTTGTTCCCGCTGATAGCAGTAACTCAACTGATAATTCTTTCTTATACATACTTGTTTCAAAATGGCCAGTCCCAGTCCTGTACCATCAGAGGCGTTGTCTTTATAAAATCGTTCAAAGATTTTTAAAGGATCCAGGCCCATCTGTGTGCTGGTGTTGGAAAATTCAAGGTTATCTTCGGTCAATGTAATCCGAATGGACCCTCCGTCGTAATTATGTCTTATGGCATTACTGAAAAGATTATTCACCAAAATCTCTACTAAGGAGCGGTTGGCATAAATGATAAATTCAGCGAGTTCTGATTGTATGTTCAAATTCCTTTTTTGAATGAGTTCCTGGAAGTAACCGAGTTTCTCTTCAATTAAAGTCTTAAGGTTAATTTCTTCCCTGGCCTGGAGCTGATTGTTGTCAATTTTCACCAGGAGTAAAAGAGACTGATTCAATTTTGTTAGTTTCGAGGTGGCTTTATACAGATCTGACAGGATTTCACTTTCTTCTTTCCCCAGTGAATTGGACTGCAGCAGGGTGTCAAGTTTGGAGTTGATCACTGCAAGAGGCGTCATCATTTCGTGGGATGCATTTTCAGTAAACAGCTTGATCTCTTTATAGTCCGATTTTACCTTTAAGGATACTTCAAGAACAGCTTTGTTCAGTTCTTTAAATTCTTCAATATTGGTTTGGATTGGCTCAAAAACCTTCTCCTGATTAATGTTAAATGCCTTGATGTTTGTTAATAATTGTCTGAATGGCGACCACATTCTTCTGATCAGGATTTTGTTGACCAGCCACAAAATCAATAACAACGCTATGACAGGTAATAAAATGACCAGGATGATGCTTTTGATCTGTTCCTGACGTTCAAATTTTGAGGAGATGATGAGTATTTCGTAAGGTTGCCCGTTCAGCACCAATTGTGTTTTCAGGTACCTTGCAGACTCATTGTGTTTTTTTTTAGGATTGTAGAAATTCGTGTCGGCAAATGATCTGTGGCTATTGGTGAGCCTGTGTATTTTTTTATACTCCACGATTACATCATCGAAACCTTCGGGAGATGGCAGAATATTTTTAACATGAGCAAAGTCCTTTACTTCCAGGAGCTCCTCATATAAGTGGTCCTCAATCTGCCTGTTGATATATTGACCTAATGTTTGATAAAATAAGAATCCTATAATCAAGAGGCCTGTAAGGGTAATGACAGATAAAATGCTGTTGTAACTGGTAAATAATTTCATGCATCGGTGAATTTATAACCTACTCCATAAACCGATTGAAAATAGTCTTTGCAGCCGGAATCTGTCAGTTTTTTCCTTACATTTTTAATATGTGTATAAATGAAATCAAAACTATCTGCCATGTCCGCTTCATCACCCCATATGTGCACCACTGCTGCAGATTTGGAAATCACCTTGTTTTTGTTGACCAGGAAATATAAAAGAAGGTCAAATTCTTTTCTGGTTAGGTACACAAGCTGTCCGTTTACTTTGACTTCCTTTGAGGCGGTGTCAATTTCCAGTTCATTGAAACTCAAAAGGCTGTTTCCATTGAAATTACGTCGTCTTATAATCGCCAGCGCTCTGGCGTAAAGTTCGGATAAATGGAAAGGTTTGATCAGGTAGTCGTCAGCACCGAGGCTTAATCCTTCAATTTTCTGATCCAGGGAATTGCGCGCTGAAATGATTAGTACGCCATCTGCCTTATTGATCTTTTTAAGATACTTTAAGAGCTGAAGCCCTTCTCCATCAGGAAGGGTTAAATCCAGTAAAACGCAGTCATAGTCGTAAATAGACAGTTTTTGATACCCCTGTTCATAATTTGACGCACAGTCACAAATGTTTCCTTCAGCTGTCAAATACTGGTCAATACTTTTTCTTAAGCCTTCTTCGTCTTCAACAATTAGAAATTTCATACGTAAATATGATATTAAAATCTGAAGACTCTTTGAAGTTGGCCCCCATATTTCCCGATCGCAATCCGCTTCAGCAGATTTACGATGTAGTTGAACTGGGATTTTTTAGCTGATGCTTATTGGTTTGAAAGATTTTGTTTTTGAATATCTGCAGGCGCTGCAGAGCCTCTTCCAATTCCCGTTCCAGCAACGTATATTGATCTATTAAACTGAAGTCAATAGTTTGTTTTGGATCTGTAATCAGTGGTTTAAGTTGCCCGAAATATTCGCGTAGTCTATTTTTCAAATCTGCGCAAATACGGTTTAGACCTGAAAGTCTGTCAAAATCACTTTTGACCAGCATAAAGGAAGCTTTTTTAAAGAGCTTATTAAGCGTGGTCAATTCGCATTCGATAAACGACAGGTCAGTGGTCCATTGCTTGCCAATGAGGAATAGTTCCTGTAACTCTGTTTCGAGTTCATTGTTTTCAATTGTTGTTGCAGGTGTCATAACATAAGGTTTAATAATGTGTAAATGTTCCCTTAATTCACTGTTTTTCAATTGATGGAGCTCAGTTTTATACATGATATTCATCACGTTTTGAGCGGAAAATGGCTTGGTTTCAGACTGGGGTCTTCAGAAAAGATCGTTTTGCTTATTTATTAATGACAAGACCACTGAACAGCTTTCATGGAATTTAATCGATAAGGAGTCTTTTAACAGATCTTCCTGGTTTAAAAAGCTGTGTTAAATCAAGTTAATCCGTGACGCGGATCATTAAATAGTCGCGTAATAACCTGGAAATTTAGGGTTTAATTTAATGGATATGAAGATCTTAGTGAATTTGGTGTTTTTGTTATGTGCTATTTCATCTGTAAAATGCCAGGAAGCCAAATCTCAGCAGGCAATCTTAGCTGAAATGAAAAAGTCAACCTTCGGTATTGAATTGTGTTATCCAAACTCGGTCAAAAGGTTTTATAAGGCAAACGGCTTTAATTATGCATGGATCAAACCTAAAGACAAGGCGGGCCAAACCTGGACGGGGATGCTTTTGCTGGACTGTGTGCTTCAGTTTGGACTTAATCATAACGATTACCATCCGGAAAAGCTGTCCTATGACAGCTTAAGAACCATGATCAATGAGCCTGAAAAGGTCAGTGAGGTAGCCAAAGTTCAGTATGATCTGTTGCTGACTGATGCGCTGATTACTTTTATGAACCATTTGCATTACGGAAAGCTCAACCCTGAAGTTAGCTCAGCAAAGATAGATGGTGGAGGGTTAAAGGGATTTAGTGCCGAATCTGAGCTCATCGGTGCGCTAAAAGGAAAGGACTTCATGTTGACCCTGCTCAGCGTACAACCAAAGACTAAGGAATATGAGCAACTACAAAGTTATATGAGACTGATAAAGGGACAATATGTCGACGACTGTTATGAAGTGCCCGAGACTGAGGCAAGAAAAATTGCCATTAATATGGAGAGACTAAGATGGGCGAATATTAATGGATTTAATTATATCCACATCAATATTCCGTCCTATTCAGTAAAGCTACACGAAAAAGATACCACTTATGACTTTAAGGCAATCGTGGGCAAAGCTGAATCGCAAACACCTGTGTTGAGTAGTATTGTGACTCATTTTACTACTGGGCCAGACCGCAAGGTTTCACAAAGTGTTTTTACTAAAACGCTGTTGCCGCAGGCAATTAAAAACTCGGATTTTTTTGAGCGCAATCACTATGAAATATACGATATCAAGGGAAAGCATATTGCAATAAATAGTTACAGGATAAGACAGATAAATAGTAATCCGGCGCAGTATTTTGCCCGGCAGTCCAATGCTTGCGACAACTCTTTAGGCGCGCTGGTATTTCAATTCTCAAATAAATTCAATATTTATTTACACGACAGCCCCAATCAAGCACTTTTTGAGCGAGATCTAAGGGCGCTAAGTCATGGATGCATCCGGGTTCAGCAGGCGGAGAGACTGGCTGAATTGCTACTAAAGTACGATGGTTCAGAAAGTAAAATTCCCTTGATGCAGAAGTCGGTAAATGCCTATCAGAAAAGGAACTTTATACTGAGTAGCCCGGTCCCGGTTAAGGTCACATACCTCACTTGTGAGATCCAGGATGGACTGCCGGTTTTTTACAAGGATATTTATCATTTGGATGAAACCCTGGAAAACCAGTTGTATGGAATGGATGAGAGTAGGATCGCCGATAATTTACGATGATGACTTTTCTTAAGAATTATTATGGAAGTATATGTTGGGGAAATCCTGGAACGTGCAGTTCGGCGCCAGGAAATAAGCATTAGTGAGGTATCCAGAAGAATGAAGGTCTCTCGAAGGACTTTGTATAACTGGTTTGAACAGCGTACATTAGATAAAAGTCTATTATCAGCTGTAGGAAGGATCATCAACCATGATTTCAGCAAAGAGCTTGGTGAGGATTTGAGTTTCAGTGATGATCAACCTGGTAAGGTAGATAAAACGCATCTTAAATTGTCAGACCCCTCTCTTCCAGAAGAGCATGTGCATTACTGGATGCGGAAGTACATTGTTTTACTCGAGGAATATAATCAGCTCACCGATAAAATTGAACTTTAGCGTCAAACCGATCCTTCATCCCTCAGTCCAGTCTGTGGTTCAGCTAGAAGTTTGGAACTGGGCTGGTTCATTTTATCAGAATTCTCGTTTTTATATTATTAGTTTATGCAGCCAATTAAACGAACTGCCTGGCGAAATGATGAAAATGCGCTTGTCATCAGCAGGACCCTTTTACAGCAGATTAGTTCTTCAGCTTGGTGATGCGACTAATGTCAATCAGGCATAGCTGATTGCCATTCTTTTCTATCAGGCCCTCTTCCTTAAAATCTGAAAGCGTTCTGCTTACTGTTTCCAGGGCAACTCCGGCCAGTTCAGCCAGCTCGTCTCTTGATATGTTTAACAGGGTTGGAGAGGCTGAGGTTTTACTTAAACGCAATAGCACCTGAGCGATGCGTTTTCGTACCGAAAGGTAGGCCAGTTCTAATAGTTGTTCTTCTTTTTGGTGGATGTCTTTGGACAATATTTTGATAAACTGGCGGCTTACTTCCGGATATTTGTTCAATAAGTTTACAATAAGTTCCTTTGGCAATAAACAAACTGAAGTATGTTCCGTTGCCTCAGCAGTCTCAGTGTACGCTTCTTCAAGCAATAGCGAGTCCAGGCCAATGTAGTCGTCTGGTTTATATAAACTGGTGATCAATTGCCGACCGTCAAGGGCTCGTTTGATCATTTTGATGCTGCCCTCCATAAGTAGGTATAATCCCTGGGGGCTGTCTCCTTCATAAAACAGCACCTGTTTTTTTTTTATGCGTTTGATTTTACGGCCGGCAATAAGCGCTTTAAGCTCGTTCATCCCATCTCCAGGGTTCAGCGATAGTCTCTCCAGGTGATTTAATGTACTGCGGTAGGCATCTTTCTGTTTTTGCCATTTGTTGATTCTGGTTTCTATTGCAGTGATTAATTCCATATCATCAAAAGGCTTGGTCAGGTAATCATCAGCACCCATTTCCATGGCCTTTCTGAAATCAATCCGTTCGGTCTTGGCGGTCAGGAAAATAAATGGTATTTCAGAGGTAGCACTGTTTTTGCCGAGTAAATACAACACTCCATATCCATCCAGTTCGGGCATCATAATGTCGCACAAAATAATATCAGGCTTATGCTGGCTGGCAAGCTCGATTCCTGCTTTTCCGTTATTAGCCTTAAGTGCTTTGTATCCGGATAGTTCCAGTATCTCCGCACAGCCTTCCCTGATATCGTTGTCGTCTTCGATGATTAGCACAGTTTTCATGATTCGGGATGAAGGTAGTTAACTTAAAGTCTGACAGTAAGTGAAGTTAGACAATTATTTTCCATTAACACGGATAAAAATTAAAATTTGTTCCGAAATCTACTTCACTTAAATGGATATATTGATATAAAGTAAGTACTGTATTTATTTGAGTTTATAATAATGTTTATCAATATCTTATGTTATTTATGTCATGTTCTGATTGAATCTTAGGTGCGAAAAATTTCCTGGTTTTTCCTGCTGTTGAGACGCAAATAGAAAAAAAAGAGTAATACACCTTAAAACCGCACCCATTTTATCTTCATCAATCCGGGGCATTAATAAAATCAATTTTCCCAGCTGTTAAGGGTATTTATCGTTTGGTGGGCTATTTCTTCCAAAGCTTCGGTGGTTAGAAATGCCTGATGTGGTGTAATCAGTACATTAGGCATCCTCATCAGTTCCGACAATAGCGGATCCCTGACCTGGTCTGCTTCATGATCTTCAAAAAATAAGCCATGCTCATTTTCATACACGTCAAGGCCTAAATAGCCGATTTTACCAGTTCTCAGGGCATCCAGTACATCTGTTGTTTTGATCAAACTTCCACGTGCGGTATTGATGATCATCACGCCTGTTTTCATTTTTTCGATACTTGTGCGGTCAATAATGTGTTCGGTCTGTTCATTTAACGGGATATGGAGGGAAATGACGTCAGCATTTTTATACAGAGCATCCAGGTCAACCATCTCAATGTCGGGTAAATTCTGCCCGGGGAGGATATCATATCCGATAATTTTGCACCCAAGTCCCTTGAAAATTGGTATTGCCGCCTTGCCGATGTGTCCCAGGCCAATCAAGCCTACTGTTTTTCCGTAGAAATTAAAGCCAATTAAGTTATTCAGGCTAAAGTTAAAATGTTGACATTGTTGGCTTGCCTGCACCAGATGACGGCTTAATGCAAGGGCAAGGGCGGCAGCATGTTCAGCAATCGCCTGGGGTGAGTAGGCCGGTATGTTTGCGATCTTTATTTCATATTTTTCTGCGGTGACCCTGTCAATATGATCTATTCCAACAGATCTGGTGGCAATGTACCTTATCCCTAAAGCTGCCAGCTTGTGAATAACAGGTGCGGTGACGTTATCATTGGTGAAGACGACCACTGCATCTGCCCCCTCGGCAAATGAGGTGGTTTCCGTACTCAATGTCCGTGTGGTAAAAACAAGGTCATGCCTTTGGTTATTGGCATGTAGCATCAGGGATTTCTCAACGGATTTTGTGCTGTAAAAAATTGCTTTCATGATTGGAAAAATTAAATGTATTGAGTTTGATAATTCAGGCGAATGAATTGTATCGCTATTTCTTCCTGAAAACCAGTAATGGAAGTTTGGAAACGGAAGAAAATTCAGCAGAAATACTGGATAAAAAGAGTTTTTCAAAAATTGTTCTCCTTTGATTGCTGAACATAACTAATATTGACGGTTTGATGCTTTTTATATTTTTGTTGATGTTTGTGATCAGTGTTTTTTCATAGTCGAGGGTGTCAAAAACTGCACTAATGTGGTGTTTATTGAGTTTTTGGGTTAAAGTGTTGAAGGTCCGGTTGTCGGCAAGGTAATCCAGTGGGGTTTTAAGGTGCAACAGGGTCACTTTTGCATCGATCGAGGTGCTGAAGCTTGTTACTTTCTTTAGCTCATCGTCAAGATCAAACAAATCTGATGCGTAGCAGATACTGAGGATTTCGGTTCTTTTGTAGAATGGAGGAACAGCGATGACTGGAACTTCAGATTTTTTGATCAGGGTGGCTGTATTGGATCCAAGCAATCGACTGGTTTTGCCATTTCCATTCCTGCTGATGCAAATGTAATCGAAACTGTTTTCCTTCGCGAACGTCATGATATTGTGGTCAGGATTTGCTCCCTGTTTTGCAACGCAATGCAAAGGTTCTGTGAAGGATAGACTAAGCGATTTATATGCACCGGCTACAAACCTGCGCAGTTTCTTGTTGATTTTCGCAGATTCGCTGTTTTCAAAGGAATTGAAAACCCTCTCACTCCATCTGCTTGGTCTTGGGACCTGGTAGGAATGGAAAAATGTGATCTGGCAGTCACTTTGCATGGCAAGTTGCATGGCAAAACGCAATGCCCCCTTTGAGTTTGTGGAGAAATCTGTTGTCACAAGAATCTTTTTCATCATCTGTAATAATTTGGTAAGCAGTTCAAACCTAACTTGATTTTCTGGATCAGCTGGTGATCACCATCAGCGGTTCCGGTGATCTTTGTCATGTATTTTTTTTTAGGGATTATGAAACTTTGAGCTGGAAATAAGCCTCATCTTAATATAAAATATCATGAAAACAACCTACCTCAATAATGACGCTGCACAATACTGGTGGCTGATGTTTTGTTCCGGAGTATTATTTATAGGACTGGGAATCTGGATGCTTGCCGCTCCAGTCTCGTCTTATCTTTCCCTAAGTCTGTTGTTTGCCTTCGGGATGATTTTTGCCGGGATTTTTGAAGTGACCTTTTCGGTAAGTAACCGCAAAAGGCTTCATGGCTGGGGCTGGACTTTGAGCGGTGGGCTGATTGACATTTTCCTTGGAGGCTATCTTTTAAATCTTCCGTTACTGACCATGGTGATCATGCCGGTAATCATTGGCTTATGGATGCTCTTCAGGGGATTTATGGCCATAAGCAGTTCTATTGAACTTCGTGCCTATGGAGTACTGGACTGGGCCTGGCTTTTGCTGACAGGTATACTGATTGTTATTTTGTCGGTATTGATTATCGCAGATCCTCTTTTTGGCGCCATCAACATTGTCGTTTGGACCGCTTTCGCGTTCTTATTGTCGGGAATATTCAGAATACTGTTATCCCTGCAACTCAGGAGCCTGGCCAGAAATCTTTCTTGAATCTTCTTTGTTCCGGGAATTATTAACAACCGGTAAATATTAAAATACAGCTGACATGAGCAAATCCGAGATCGTCTTTCTTGACGGACCGCAATCCAGGTGGAAAGAGTTTATCTTCACCTTAAAAACCATGAGGGAGTTTATTCGCGGATTCAGGAAGCTTCATTTTCTGGGACCCTGCATTACCGTTTTTGGATCTGCCCGTTTCAAAGAAGGACATCCTTATTATGAGCTGACCAGAAAGGCCGGGGCAGCATTTGCGTCACTTGGTTTTACGATCCTTACAGGTGGCGGCCCGGGTTTGATGGAGGCAGCAAACAGAGGAGCTAAGGATGTTAACGGACGTTCAGTGGGCTGCAATATCGAACTTCCTTCCGAGCAGAAACCAAATCCATATCTGGATAAATGGGTTTACATCAATCATTTTTTTATCAGAAAGGTTTTGTTGGTGAAATATTCCTTTGCCTTTGTGGTTATGCCGGGAGGCTTTGGCACTCTGGATGAATTCTTTGAAGCGCTGACCCTGATCCAGACCCGTAAGATCAGTAATTTCCCGATCATCATCTTTGGCAAGGAATTTCACCAGGAACTGATCGCTTATATATTGCGTTTGCAAAAGGAGGGAACGGTGGCAAGACAGGATACAGAACTGTTTCTGGTTACCGACAGTATTGAGGAAGCTGTTGATTTAATTCGGGAAAAAAGCATCAAACAATATGGGTTAAAACCCAGACAGAAACCACATCCTTTTCAATGGCTTTTTGAGCATAGCTAGCAGGCGGCATTCCAGTGCCGATAATCATGCTTAAAGATGATGATTGTCACTATTTAAACTGCTGTTACTTAGCATCTTTGAAACGTAATCGGGTATTTGAACACAAAATTGTAATCCCATGAAAAAGATCTTAATCCCAACTGATTTTTCCAGCTCAGCTAAAAATGCGGCCAATTATGCAATGCATCTTGCAAAACAGATGAAAGCCAATGTCAAATTGTGTAACGTGGTCATGGTTCCCCTGGAAGTTCCCTTGGCTGCACATGTTTCAGCCCCGTTAATCACATTTGAGAGTCTGGAGTATGAAGTTGAGCAGGAGTTGAAACGCTATGTCAAAAAACTAAAGGAAAGAGATGAGCTGGAAACAGCTCCCGACAGCTTCCACCCTTTGATTGAATATGCCGTGGGCATAGGCAGCGTGGCAGATACGGTAACAAATTTTGCAGCCAACCGTGAAGTAAGTCTAACGGTCATGGGGATGTCCGGGGCAGGAGGAATAGGGAAATTTCTAATAGGAAGCAGTAGCAGGGCAATGGTTGAGGCCACTAAAACACCTCTTCTGCTGATTCCCGACGAGGCTAGATTTTTGGGTATCCGCAAGATTGCCTTTGCAACAGACCTGAGTAAAACCGATATCGGCATTATCCACACGTTAGCCGGCTTTGCACGGATGTTTAATGCTGAAATCCTGATTGTCCATATCAGCGGGAAAGTTCCTGATGAGGGTATTCAGCAGCGGAATAAAATAAATGAATTCTTAAATGAGGTGACCAACAAAGTAAATTATCATAAGATTTATTATCAGCACGTGCTGGATACGGAGGTGGACAATGGTTTAGACTGGCTGGCCGAATATGGCCAGATGCAGGTGCTGGCCATGGTCCATCGTCAACACAATGTGCTTCATAAATTGTTCAGGGGCAGCTATACCCAAAGACTCAAAAAAAGAATCTTTATCCCCTTAATGGTATTTCCCCCTGATTGCGGAAACAAACCGTTATAGCATTTTTCTATTCAGTATCTATTTATTTTTTGTAATATGAAAAAGATCTTAATTCCAACAGATTTCTCGGTTCCGGCCGAAAATGCTGCGCGCTACGGCCTGGAACTTGCCAAAGGCCTCAAAGCAGATGTATTGCTTTGCAATGCGATTAAAGTACCTGCGGACGCACCTATGGCCGCGCAGGTCGCATGGCCTTTAATGGACTATGCCGATTTAAAAAGGGAAGTTACCGGCGATCTGGATGAAATGGTTAAAATGCTGACCGATTTGTCCTGCTCCCCTGAAGCGGAGCATTGCCCTGACTTGAGCTTTGAGGCAAGTGCAGGAACGGTTTGTGAAGTGGTCTCATCTCTGGTTAAGCACAGAAAAATAGACTTGGTAGTGATGGGGATAGCTGGTGCGGGTGGGCTGACCCAGTTCCTGCTGGGGAGCAATAGTAAGGAGATGATTGAAAAGGCGGAAAGCCCCGTGTTGTTTGTGCCTTTTGAGGCGAGTTTTAAAAAGCTTCGCAAAATCGCTTTTGCGACGGATTTCGGGGAACAGGATATCGTTTCACTGCAATTTATCGCAGAACTTGCACAGGCATTTGAAGCGCAGATCACCATTGTTCATATTACCGATAAGGAGGTGGCTCCCGATGGTAAACTGCAAAATAAGATAGACGCCTTCCTGGATCGTGCGGCCCTGACTATAAATTATCCTCATATTAAGTTTGAATATGTCTGGAACATAGACATTGACAATGGACTGGAATGGCTTGCCGAACAGGAGCATATGGATATGGTCGCCCTATGTCATCGCCGTCATGGTCTCCTTGGACGAATCTTCAGGGGGAGCCATACACAGAAGCTCTCCAGACACACTAAAATTCCACTGTTGGTATTTTCACAGAAATAGCATTTAGTTGAGATATTATGAAAAATTTTCTTGCGGTTTTTGACGGTTATCAGCTGAGTAAAAGCACACTTGAATATGCTTTGCTGATCACAGAAAAATGTAATGGTCATTTGACCGGAGTTTTTTTAGATGCCTTTTTCTATCACAATTACAACCTGTCCAGGGTGTTGAAAACAGTCTCTGATCCGGACACAGTACTGAAGGAACTGAATGAAAGAGAACAGTTGCAAAGGGATGGAGCTGTTTATGAATTTCAAAGTGCGTGTGAATATGCCGGTGTAAGCTACACTATCCATCGTGATACCAGTCTGGCCTTGCTTGAACTTCAATATGAAAGCATGTTTGCTGATCTGATAATTATTAACGAATGGGAAAAATTTTCCAGGAGTGAGGATGAACGGCCCAGCGGGTTTCTTAAAGAACTACTGGCCGAGGTTCAATGTCCTGTTCTTGTGATTCCGGATCATTTTAAGGACTTTGAACAGATTGTGCTGCTTTATGATGGCAGTCCTTCTTCGCTTTATGCCATCAAGTTGTTCAGCTATCTTTTTGAAAACTGGGCTGCCCTGACTGTGGAGGTTTTGAGTGTAAATGAGACGGCTAATGATGCAGCGGTAATTCCTGGAGAGGGGTTGATGAAAGATTTTACAGACATACATTTTCCAAGGTCAAGCTTTACCTTATTAAACGGAAAAGCAGCGGAGCAAATATTAGCCTATTTAACAGCTGGCAGCGAAAATAAGCTAGTTGTATTGGGCGCCTACAGACGAACGGCACTTTCCAGATGGTTTAAGCATAGTCTGGCCGACACTTTAATGCAGGAGCTGGATCTGCCCTTGTTTATTGCTCACCACTGAGCCCGTATGTGATCAGCATCCATGCATTGGCCGATGGCCATCATGTGCTCCAATCCCAGCTGCTTAAATTTGATAATCAAATATTTCAGTTATGCAAACCTCTGTAAAACTATCCTCTGGTGTGATTAAATATGATTCTTCAGCTAACAGCTGGACCCAAGACCTTCAGTTTTTTAAGGTTGAAGGTATTTTCTTCCGCCGTCTACTAGCTGCGTATTTTGTACGCTTGTCTGCAGCCCGATTTACTCAACAACTCAGTGCATTAGAAACTGAGCTTGCGGAAATAGAAAGCAAAAGACATGAACTGGACATGCTGCTTAGTGAACACCTCAGTCATAAGGAACTGGTCACAGAGGATTTGATCCTGGAAAACCCTCAAGACCTGGAAGCAACGCACATCCGGCTGGGACGGCTGATAACCGGGTTGACCCATAAATTCCGCCATACCAAAAGAGCGCTTTTCGCGCTTGTCGAAGAAGCCGTTAAAAATGATGAATTATTTGAATTGTAATAATTTATTAAAGTGTTTACTGGAAAATCACCCGGTGAGTGAATTCATAATTAAATTCTATCAAGATGAACTACATCAAAAAATTTAGTGAGATCGGCATTAATGATATTGCCGAGGTTGGCGGAAAGAACGCTTCTCTGGGAGAAATGTTCAGTCATTTAACACCAAAAGGTATATTAATACCTAAGGGGTTTGCCGTTACTGCTGCTGCCTATAAATATTTTGTCAGCTGCAATGGTTTTGAACTCCCACTTGCTGCGCTGATGAAAGAACTGGACAGACAGGGGTATACCAACCTGGCAGAAATTGGAAAGCAGGCCAGGAACCTGTTGATGTCCGGCAGAATGACCAATGACCTTGGAATGTCGATAATCGGAGCTTACGATGCGATGTTTGAGGATGGTGTACAGGAGGTTGCCGTGCGCAGCAGCGCGACGGCAGAAGACTTACCCCAGGCAAGCTTTGCAGGTCTCCATGAGTCCTATTTAAACGTTCGTGGAAGCTATGCCCTGCTTTATGCGGTCAAGCAATGTTTTGCATCTTTATACACCGACAGGGCAATAAAATACAGGGAGGATAAAGGCTTTGATCATCATAAAGTATTTCTTTCTGTTGGGATACAGGAGATGATCCGCTCAGATATGGCGTGTTCAGGTGTTGGTTTCACTTTGGAGCCGGAATCCGGATTTAAAGATGTGGTACATATTGCAGGCGTTTGGGGGCTGGGTGAAAATATCGTTCAGGGAACAGTTACACCTGATGAGTTTCTGGTTTTTAAACCTACTCTTGAGCAGGGTTTTAAGGCAATTATTCAAAAAAACATGGGCAGTAAGAACCAGATGATGGTTTACGCGGATCAGGAGGATGAAGTAAATGCAACGATCAATAAGCTGACTCCCCTGGAGCTGCAAAATAAGTTTGTCCTGGAGGATCAGGAAATCGAAAAGTTAGCGAAATGGGCCATCATTATTGAAAGACATTATCAGAAGGCTGTGGATTTTGAATGGGCAAAAGATGGTATCGGCCAGCAACTTTACATCATTCAGGCACGCCCGGAGACCGTACATTCACAGAAAAAGAGAATGCAGCTGACCTCTTACCATTTAGCTCAAAAGGGGACCCTTGTGTGCACCGGAGAGGCAATTGGTAGCCGTATTGTGTCCGGTCCGGCGAGAATTCTGAGTTCTCCCCTGCAGGCAGCAAAACTTAATCCGGGAGATATTTTAGTGACAGATACCACTAGTCCTGACTGGGATCCGATCCTGAAGAAAGTAGCAGGAATGGTAACCAACAGGGGCGGAAGGACCAGTCATGCGGCAATTATTGCTAGGGAGTTGGGAGCAGCTGCAATAGTGGGCACTACAAATGCCACTACTACGATTACTGACGGGGAGATCATTACCCTGAATTGTGCTGATGGCAAGACAGGATTTGTTTATCAGGGTAAAGCAGAATGGACCGAATCTGTAACTGACCTTGAGGATATCCGAATTCCGCAAACACCAAAGGTACAGTTGATTGTCGCAGATCCGGAACGGGCGTTCGAGCTGTCTTTTTACCCCAATGATGGTGTGGGTTTGCTTAGAATGGAGTTTATCATCAGCAATCTGATAAAGATTCATCCGATGGCTCTTGTGCATCCTGAAAAGATAAGCAATGAAAAGGATAGGGCAGATATGGAACAGATTACGTTGCAGCACCCTGATAAAAAAGTATTTTTTGTGGATAAGCTTTCCAAAGGAGTGGCTACAATTGCCGCTGCTTTTTTTCCGAAGGAAGTCATTGTGAGGATGAGTGACTTTAAGTCCAATGAGTACGCAGGTCTTATTGCCGGCCAGGACTTTGAACCGGTTGAAGAGAATCCGATGATTGGCTTCCGCGGTGCTTCCAGGTATTACCATGAGCGTTACCGTGAAGGATTTCAACTGGAATGTGAAGCCATGCGGATGGTACGAAATGAAATGGGTTTTACCAATGTGAAATTAATGATTCCTTTTTGCCGTACTGTGGAAGAAGGGAGAAAAGTGATCGACCTGATGAAAGAATTTGGCCTGATACAAGGAGACCATGGTCTTGAAGTCTTTGTAATGGCAGAGATACCGGCCAATGTGCTGCTGGCCGAGCAATTTGCTGCAATATTTGATGGTTTCTCCATTGGGTCAAATGATTTAACCCAATTGACTTTAGGGATTGATAGGGATTCTGCTCTGGTAGCTGACCTGTTCGATGAACAAAATGCTGCAGTTCAGTTGCTAATTACCCAGATGATTAACCAGGGTAAAATATGCGGCAGGAAAGTAGGAATTTGTGGTCAGGCGCCCAGTGATTCTGCGTCTTTTGCGCGTTTGCTGGTCAGCCATGGTATTGACAGCATTTCGTTTAATGCCGATGCACTCATCGCCGGGATAGCCAATATAAATGGAGTACTTTCCCCGCAGCTCAGTCCTTCACCTTCATGATGCCCTGGTAGGTGGGTTCTGCATGTTCATTTGCCGATAGGCTGAGTCCGGCTGCCGGAAGAGGATTTCTAGCTGATTTGCAAGTGCCGGTTCAACATATTTAAGACACGCCAGCCTTGCAGTCGGCATCCTTGATCATGCAATATAGACGTTCTACGTCTGTCAAATGACATAGTTCAGTTCCAGGGTTTAATGTCGCAGCCGTCCCGCAGGCGACACCGTATTGCGCGGATTCAACCATGTTTTTCTGTTTATAAAGTCCCATGATGACTCCCGCCAGCATACTGTCACCAGCACCAACGGTGCTTTGCACCTTAACTTGCGGAGGAAAAATTCTAACCCTGGTATCACCGGTGACCAGCATTGCGCCATCAGGGCCAAGGGAGGTAATGATCACTTCACATTTATATTTGCTGATAAGTGTTTTAGATGCCTGTTCCACCTGCGTTATACTAAGTGTTTCTTCGTTTACCAATGAGGCCAGTTCCTTCAGATTTGGCTTGATCAGAAAAACACCGGCCTGCAGTGCATACCTGAGTGCCTGACCGGAAGTGTCCACAATAAGTTTTGCTTTTTTTGCCCTGGTGATTTCAGCGAGTTTGCCGAAGATGGTTGCCGGAACGCCGGCAGGGAGGCTTCCACTGACAATCAGGTACTGTAAGTCTGCTGATTGCTCAATTGCTTTCAGGCAACGATTGCATTCGGCAGCGCTGACCATGGCTCCTGGCATCCCAAAACGGTATTGCTTTTGGGTGCTTTCTTCTTTGATCACCAGATTTTCCCTCGTCAGGCTGATCGTTTGGATAGGAACGGTTGTTATGTTTTCCTTGCACAGCATCTGGGTGAAAAATCTCCCGGGATAACCGCCTGCCAAATAGATGGCTGTTGCATTTCCGCCAAGTCTTTTGATTGCCCTGGCAACATTTATTCCACCTCCCCCTGGCTCATAGACGGGAGTAGAACAGCTCAATTTCTTTTCCGGAATCAATGTGGCTACCGATGCGCTCTTATCAATAGCAGGAGAGAAGGTCAGAGTGATGATCTTATTATCAGGCATAATTGTAATCGCTAAGTAATTGCTTTAGCTGGATCCGTCCCAGATGAATCCGTGTTTTTACGGTTCCTATCGGAACCCCTGTCTGACTGGCAATTTCACAATACTTGTAGCCAAGGCTGAAGAGCTTAATTGGAAGATAGAGTTTTTGCGAAAGTTTTTTCATCGCCTGACTAATGTCCTGCTGGATGAATCTACTCTCACCCATATTTTGGGAGGACGCCCGCTGGAGAGCAGATCCGCTGATCTCTTCAATAAAATTGAATGTTGCCTGTTTCAGGAGGTTTTTTTTGTAGTTGTTACGATAGGTATTTCTCATGATTACAAATAGCCATGCCTTCAGACTGGTCCCGTTCTGAAATTGCTGATAATATCGCAGGGCTTTAATCAAAGTATCCTGAACCAGATCGTTGATGGTTTGGTGGTCTGAAGTAAACTGCCGGGCAAATTTCCGTAGTGAAGAAATTTCTTTAGTCAGTTGCCCGCTGAATGCTGAACTGCTTTGAATGGCTATTGGCTGCATGGTATGATTGGGTTTAATGAATGTAAATTTCAGGTTCCGGAATTTTATATCCCATGAGTTGACGCACATTAAATCGTGATTTAAATCATCCGATCAGGTGCCCGCAGTCATGGGTGTTGACAAAAAATCAACCCATCTTTACCTTGTCTAATTGATATGGTCATGAATGAAATAATCCTTCAATCGCTTGGGGCTGCCCAGACAGTCACCGGCTCAAAACATTTACTGAAAACTCCAGAGCTGACAATACTTGTAGATTGCGGACTGTTCCAGGGTGTCAAATCATTACGTGAACAAAACTGGACTGCCTTGGGTATCGAAGCCTGGGAAATTGATCTGATCATTCTGACCCACGCGCACCTTGATCATTGCGGATATATCCCACTGCTGGTAAGACAGGGCTTTAAGGGAGAAATTTATATGACAGCGCCTACCAGCGAGCTGACACAGCTCATTCTCCTTGATAGTGCCAAAATACAGCAGGAGGATGCAGAAAATGCCAATAAGCACCATTATACAAAACATCATCCGGCCAAACCGCTTTATACGGTTGAAGATGCAAAAGCATCATTCAGATTTTTTACGGTTCGGGATCCCAATATTTTTGTCCGTTTAAGCGACCACATCCATTTTCAGTTTAAAACCTGCGGTCATATTCTGGGTGCCTGTTCGGTCGAATTGAACTGCTTTGGAAAGAAAATCATCTTTTCGGGTGATATCGGACGCCCGCAAAGCGCGATCCTCAATCCACCGGATTATTTTACCGATGCAGACTATATTGTTATGGAATCCACATACGGAGACCGGCTTCACGGAACGAATGACCCTTACCAGGAGCTCGCGGCAATAATCAACGATACCATTGCCCGCAAAGGCAATGTGCTGATCCCAAGTTTTGCAGTCGGCCGGGCACAGGAACTGATCTACCTGTTGAATAGTTTAAAGAAACAGGGAAAAATTCCTTTAAACCTGCCCATAATCATGGATAGCCCGATGGCTGCAGCTGCCACAGGTATTTCATTAACTTATGCAGAGGATTACATGAAGATTGGCAGAGCAGAATTTCAACAGATGAACAACCACATCACCATCAATCAGGATTACAGCAATACTGTAGGCTTCATTAAGGATAAAAGCAGTAAAATAGTGATTGCTGCCAGTGGCATGTTAACCGGTGGAAGGGTCCTGCAATATCTGGAACATTACCTTGAAGACAACAGAAATACCATTCTGATCATTGGTTTTCAGGCCGAAGGAACACGCGGGCGTGCTTTGTTGAACCATACCCATGAAGTTAAAATTCATGGAAAGTATTATCCTGTTAAGGCCAGGGTGCAGGAGCTGGAGGGATTATCCGCGCACGCAGATCAATCCGAACTGATGGCCTGGATCAGAAAATTCAAAAAAGCACCTGCACAGATTATGCTGGTTCATGGGGAGCCTTGTGCTCAGGAAGCCTTGAGGGTCAAAATCCAGACCGAACTGAGTATTCCGGTGAAAGTTATGACCCCGAATGAAGATGTATTGCTCTTTAGCTGTGACCATTTTGTGGTTACAGCTGCCCATGATTCCAAAAATTAAAGATTTATACATTGCTCAAGGAGTATTTGCCGATATCTTATTGGAATAACTGGGATCGTTTTTTGCAATTCCTCAGGCGATATCAATCTGTTTTTCCAGGTAGACATCCTGTATGGCGTTCAGCAGTTCAACACCTTCTGGGAATGGTCTTTGAAAGGCTTTTCTGCCAGCGATGACCCCGGTCCCGCCTGCCCGCTTGTTGATCACTGCGGTTCGAAGTGCGTCTTTGAAATCGTCTTTGCCATTTGAGGGGCCTCCAGAGTTGATCAATCCGATTCTTCCTGAGTAACAATTCAAAACCTGATAGCGGCAAAGATCAATCGGGTGGGCTGTACACAGCTGGCTATACATTTCTTTGGTATATTTACCGAAAGCCTTACCATAACGGTTAAGGGCTTCATAGCCACCGTTGTTTTCAGGCAGCTTCTGTTTGATCAGATCAGCCTGCAGGCTGACCCCAAGATAGTTGGCCTGTCCGGTCAGATCAGCCGAAGTATGGTAATCCACCTCATCCTCCACGAAGTTCTCGTTTCGCAAGTAACACCATAATATGGTTGCCATACCCAGTTCATGAGCCTGCTCAAAAGCATTGGACACTGCGATAAGCTGCCGGGAAAATTCTTTGGATCCAAAATAGATGGTGGCTCCGATGCCAACAGCCCCGGTATTCCATGCGTTTTTTACTGAGGCATACATGATCTGGTCATGCTTATTGGGACAGCTCAGCAATTCGTTGTGATTGATCTTTGCGATCAGCGGGATTTTGTGGGCGTATTTCCTTCCTATAATGGCAAGGTTACCCACGGTAGTTGCCACTGCATTGCAGCCACCTTCAATGGCCAGCCTGACAATGTTTTCCGGATCAAAATACATCCGGTTTGCACTGAATGAGGCGCCAGCACTGTGCTCTATACCCTGGTCTACAGGTAATATAGACAGGTACCCTGTGCCGGAAAGCCTCCCTGAATTATAAATGGTTTCAAGGCTTCGTAGTGTCTGATTGCTCCTTGCCGAGGCGAGAAGAATCCGATCTATATAATCTGGCCCGGGAAGATTTAGGGTTTGCTTGGTAACGGCCTGGCACTGGTAAGTAAAAAGATTTTCATCGGTTCCAACCAGATCAGTGATTTGACGGTAATTCATGGCGGTATAGTTTGTGATTCATTTGATTTTTGAAGGCATCACCATTAAGGGTAAAACCAATTTTTTAGCTAACTTTTGCGTTTGACTACCGGTTAGAATTTCATTAATGAAATTGCGGTCCCGGTGCACAATACTCAGCAGTCCGTTTTTGCCATTTTCCCTGCAAAGCTTTTCTAAACCTTTTACAATCGAATGGTCAACCACCGATTGGAAGGAGATCTTGGGATAATGACATTCTTTTACAAGTTCAGTGCGGAACTGTTCCTTTTTAAGATCTTTTTCCAGACATGGGCTTTCGTCACGAACATTCATCAGAATGATTTCCGCCTGCAAACGCGCCGCAAATTCTGCCAGTCGGTTAAGTGCAGGAATTTCCGCAATATTTAAATCGGTGGCAAAGGCGATCCATTTGATCTTACCTACATTTTCTTCGGGTGATACCAATAACAGCGGTACTGAGCAAGCATCCACCATGTATCTGGTGTGATTACCTAGCAACAAGTGCCTCAGGCCGCTGCTGGCATGGGTTCCCATGATGATCAGGTCTATCTGTCTTTTGGAGATCACATCGTCAATCTCTTCGGTAAGCACACCTGTTTGACACAAGTAACTGACAGGAGGATGGAATCCTTTACTGTGATCCTGGTGCTCCAGTTGCTTTTTTAATCTTTTGAGCCCCTCAATGCTTTCTTCTTCAATCCGGCTGTATTGTTCGATAGGAAGTAGTATAGATTCGTACTGAGGGATTTCGGCAGGTACGTTAACCACATTGCAAAGGATCACTTCCGCTTCCAGCATTTTTGCAAAGTCATATCCAAATGCTACCGCATGGTTGGCCGTAGCGGAAAAATCAGTCAGCAATAATAATGTTTTCATAATCGGTATATTGATAAGCAAAGACAATTCTGTTAAGCAAATTTCAGGGAAAAGGAACACCCGGGAGGTGATCATGGTCATCAAGCAGGATGATATTAAGCACGATATTTTTTCTCTTTGTCAGTGTTGTCAGTAATCACTTGCTTAGATCAGTATGATCAACCCCAGTGCCGCAGCTCCCATGATGATAAAGGTCATCCATAAAAGGATTTTAGACAACCAGCCACTTTTATATTCCCCCATGATTGTATCGCTGGCTGCAATTTTTATAATTAAAAAAAGCAGGGGAACGGCAGCAATCCCGTTTATAACTGCAGTGTAAATAAGCGCTTTTACAGGATCAATGCCGATGAAATTCATGGTTAATCCGATCAGGGTAGAGATGATGATAATGCCATAGAATCCGGGAGCTTTGTTTAGTTTTAGATTCAGGCTGGCCTTCCAGTTGAATGCTTCTGATACTGCATAGGCAGCTGAACCTGATAACACCGGAACTGCCAATAATCCCAGGCCAATGATCCCCACTGAAAATATTAATTTAGATAAATAACCGGCATTTGGAAAGGAGTCAACCAGTGGTTCTAATGCCCTGGCAGCATCAGCGGCGTTTTTAATGTCTCTCACACCACTGTTGTGTAAAACTGTTGCAGCCACCAGCAGTATGCACCAGGTCGTAAATTCAGAAATGATCATTCCTATGGTATTGTCCTTTCGCATCGCATGAATCAGGTTCCAGCTTATTTTGTGTTTTTCATTTCTTATCCTTCCATTTTCATGCGCTTCCTCAACTTCCTGTGAAGCCTCCCAAAAGAACATATAGGGGGTAATTGTTGTACCAAATACGCCGGTAATGATGAACAGGAATGAAAAGTTGAATTCAAAGTGTGGAATTACCGTGGCCCAGAGTACCGTCTGCCATGGCTGATCGATGATAAAAACGGTAACAGGGTAGGCCAGCAGGGTGAGCGCAAGCCATTTTAATATCCTGGAATAGACATGGTAACTGGTATAGATTTCAAGTAGTAGAATGGTTCCTGTAAAGGTGAAGGTGAGCACGACAAATGGTAAGGGGATAAGCAGTTGCGCTGCGGCTGCCATTGCACCGATATCCGCCCCGATGTTAATGGTATTGGCTACCACCACCAGGCCCACCACAAAATAAAGCACCGGGCGGCTGTAGTGCTGTCTGACAACAGCTGCTATTCCCTTACCCGTAACCAGTCCGATACGGGCACATGATTCCTGCACAGCGGTCATGAATGGCAGCATATACAATGCTGTCCAGAGCTGACCATAACCAAATTGCGCCCCTGTCTGCGCATATGTAGCAATGCCAGAAGGGTCATCATCCGCTGCTCCGGTAGTTAATCCGGGGCCAAGAACGCTGAGCCATTTCCATCTTTTTTTTAATCTTTTTCTATCCATATACGATTCGCTAATTACCTCCACGTAGTAGTCTTAGTTCAGAATTATGCGATAAAAGTACTTGTTGTTGGTTTTTAACGGCGTGACCAAAATCACCTCTTTTTATGATGGTGTACCACTAAATGAAAGCAACTATTTTCTAAAAGAAGGTATTTGCATGTTAAATGTGATACATAAATTTAATGTCTGCCTTTTTTCTGTGAACCGGAAAATTGTTATGCAGGAAAGAGACACTCAACAGGCTAATTGCTTCTTTTAAAGCTGCAGAATAAAAAGTTTTGGATGGTATTAAATGGTGTAATATGATCTTCGGTAATGCAATGCAATTTCTGGAAGCCTCCGGATAATTGCCGGCTTAACTGGTTCTCAGAATATTGCTTAATTTCTAAGCCACTGCATTTTTTTGGTCCATTTTCTGAAAAGGTGCCTATGACGAGGTACTCTTTTACGGCTTGCTGTGCAATTTTTAGGTAGCTTTCAATTTCTTCGGGTGTGGTTAGGAAGTGAAAGGTTGCTCTGTCATGCCAAAGATCATAACACTGGTCGGGCTTAAATTCGGCGATGTCCGAAACGATCCATTTTACCAGATTGGCCCTATTGCCTAAACGCTTTTTAGCTTTTTCCAGTGCGACTGCGGAAATGTCAAGTACAGTAATATTCCGATAACCCCGGTCCAATAGATGATCAACCAATTTACTGTCGCCACCACCAATATCAATAATGCTGGCTGCTTCCGATAGGTCAAAACTATCTATGAAATGCAGGGGAGTTTGCGGCACATCCTGTGCCCAGCTCACCTGCTGGGAAGCTTTGGTGTTGTATACGTTCTCCCAATGTAATTTTCTATCGGTCATCAGCGTAGGTATTGTGATTTTTTAAAATGATTCTTGGCGAGATTGCCGTTTTACTGGCAAACATTTCTCAATGCAAGTCTAGCATTTTTAAATGGCTAACCTTAAGGTTTTAGCCATTTTCCTATTATCTTAATGCGGTAACTTATTTTTAATAGTACCGTAGAGGTAAGTTCCACTTAGAGCGCCCAATACGACAATGATCATAGCCCAGTATCCGTACCCGATATTTACAAACATTGGTCCCGGGCAGGCACCGGTTAACGCCCAGCCCAGCCCAAAAATTGAACCTCCGATCAGGTAACGCGACCAGCTTTTGTCCTTGTCATGCAAGACGATCGGTTGGCCCTGAATATTCCTGAGTTTAGTTTTTTTGATGAGGTATACGGCAAGCATACCGAGAATTACTGCTGTCCCAATAATTCCGTACATATGGAAGGACTGAAAACGGAACATCTCCTGAATTCTGTACCAGGAAATGGCCTCAGATTTTGCCATTACAATACCAAATAGTATTCCTGTCAGTATAAACTTTACTCCTTTCATGTTTTTAAAATATTAATGGTAATAAAAAATGTGTCATCGCTAAGCCCCCGGTAAAGAAGCCAATTACGGCAAGTAAGGAGGGAAGTTGTAAGTTTGATAAACCGCTGATTGCATGTCCGGAGGTACAACCGCCGGCATAGCGGGACCCAAAGCCGACTAAAGCTCCACCGGCCAGCAAGATCACTATTCCCTTAGGGGAACTAATGAGCTGATATCCGAACAGCTGTGATGGATTCAATTGTCCATCAAAAATAATGTTCAGCTTTGCCAGATCATCAATTGTGGATTGCGATAAAGCCATGGGGATCTCGCTCTTGAGTAAGGTCGCTGCAATAACACCGCCAAGAACAGCGCCAAGGAGAAACAGCAGGTTCCATTTTTGAGTCTTCCAGTCAAAGTCAAAAAACTGGTGTCTTTTGCCCGCACCGGCAAGGGTGCACAGGGTTCTTAAATTAGATGAAAAGCCGAAGGATTTTCCGAAAATAAGCAGCAAAACCATAATAAAGGCAATGGCAGCCCCTGAGGTATACCAAGGCCAGGGTTGTCTTAATAGTTCCAGCATAACAGTTTATGGATTGGTCATTTTACTTGGACAAACATAATCGGATAGTTGAAGCTTGCCCGATTCTTTCAAGGCCTTAAAGCCACCTTTGATATCGATAAGGTTCTCAAAACCACGGGCACGCAGAATGGAGTTGAAAATCATTGATCGGTATCCACCGGCACAATGCACGTAATAGATTCTATCCTTGTCAATTTTTGGCATGTGCTCATTGATGTAGTCTAATGGTACATTTTTAGCATTCAGTAAATGCTCAGAAAAGTATTCCGATTCCTTGCGGACATCCAGGATATTTAAATTCCCCGATTTTTCTCTTCGGTCGGCCAATTGCTCTGCTGTTATGGAGATGATTTCGTCTGTTTCTCTGCCACTTTTAATCCAGGCATCAATTCCACCTTTAAGGAAACCGATGGCATGATCATAGCCCACTCTTGACAACCTGGTCACCACTTCTTCTTCTCGTCCCTCATCCGCAATTAACAGAATCGGTTGCTGTATATCCGGTATCAATGCACCCACCCATGGTGCAAAACTACCATCGATACCAATGTTAATTGAATTGGGGATAAATGCTTTTGCGAACAATTGGGCATCTCTGGTATCCAGCAGTAATGAGCTGGTTTCATTTGCCATCAATTCGAAAGCATCGGGTGTTAATGCATGCGTGCCTTTTTCCAGTACTGCAGTAAAGCTGTCGTATCCTTCCCTGTTCATTTTCACATTCAACGGGAAATAAGCTGGAGGTGCGGTAAGCCCTTCAGTCACCTCTTTAATGAATTCTTCTCTTGTCATATCGACCCTGAGTGCATAATTAGTCAATTTCTGGTGTCCTAAGGTATCAGTAGTTTCTTTGCTCATATTTTTACCACAGGCAGAGCCGGCACCATGGGCAGGATAAACAATAAGATCATCGCTCAAAGTCATTACCTTTTGACGCAGTGAATCAAATAATACCCCTGCAAGCTCTTCCTGGGTCATGTGTGCTGCTTTTTGTGCAAGGTCAGGACGGCCGACATCGCCTATAAATAGCGTATCGCCTGAAAATAATGCGATTTCCTTTCCGTGTTCATCTATAAGCAGGTAGGAGGTGGACTCCATGGTATGGCCTGGAGTATGCAAAACCTTAATCGTGAGTTTTCCCAGCTTAAAAAGCTCGCCGTCTTTTGCAATATGCGCCTCGAAAGTCGGATTGGCATTCGGGCCATAAATAATCAGTGCCCCGGTTTGTTTAGACAGATCTACATGGCCCGAAACAAAATCAGCGTGAAAATGTGTTTCAAATACATATTTAATGGTGGCATTATTACCTGCGGCTTTTTCGATATAAGGAGCGACTTCTCTTAAAGGATCGATAATGGCAGCCTCATTACCTGATTGAATGTAATAGGCGCCTTGTGCCAAACATCCGGTATAAATCTGTTCAATAATCATGTTCTTTTTTTTAATTCTTTTGTATACATCAAATTTCGGCAGAAAGTGAGCGCCAAACGGTGACTAAAATCACCCAACTCTTGTTATTTTAAAAATTCTTTTAAAATGATATAAATGCCCATGAACAGGACAAACCAGCCGAACGCTTTTTTGAGTCCTGATCCGGGAATTCTTTTACTGATGAGGTTTCCAGCAAGCAGGCCGGTTATGGCAATTGCGCTGACGCTGAGTAAGAATTTCCAGTGGATTTGAAAATGCCCCAGGTCTCCCGCAAAACCGATCAGGGAATTCAGTGCAATGATAAGTAAAGAGGTTCCGACTGCTTTTTTCATGGGTAATTTTAATAACAAGACCAGGGCAGGGATTAGTAAGAAACCTCCTCCTGCTCCTAACAGTCCGGTTACCAGTCCAATAGCAATCCCATAGCCTAGAAGTTTGAAGAATTTAATGCAGTCTTTGCACTCCTGTTCCTGTGCATCATCATGTTTACTTCGAATCATGCTTATCGAGGCCGTTAACATCAGTACTCCGAAAAACACCATGGTGGCTAACGCGCTGGTAATGGTATGACCAGCTATAGTGAATAACTTCTCTGGAATAGCTGGTATAATGAGTTTTCTGGTCGCAAAGACAGTGACAATTGATGCTGCGCCAAAGAAGAGGGCTGCTTTAAGGTTCACCTGACCTTCGCGATAGTTATTGACTGCCCCAATCAGGCTTGTTGAGCCAACTATAAAAAGTGAGTAAGAAGTGGCCAGAAGAGGAGCGATCCCAAAAAGATAAACCAATACTGGTACGGTTAGGATAGAGCCGCCTCCGCCAATCAGACCTAATGAGATGCCGATAAATGCCGACGCTAAATATGCAATTACTTCCATTTCTAATCTATTTAAGACAAAGTTGGAAGTTCTGACAGTCAATAAAGGTGACTTAGGTCACCGATGAGTTATTTGAGGTATTGAATGTAATTTCTATGTAAGGCGACTTCGCCACGCTGCTCCATTTTTTTTAATAATCTGGAGATCACCTCTCGTGAAGAATTCAGGTCGTTGGCGATATCCCCGTGTGTGACGGATATTGATCTGGTTTTTAAATCCTTGAATTGTTTTTCCAGATAAAATGCTAATCGTTCATCCATACTCTTAAAAGCAATGTTGTCGATAACGGTCAATAATTCTTCAAAACGATTTCTGTAGGTTTCCAGTACAAAGTAATACCAGGTCTTGTATTCCTTCATTAAGGTATCCATTAGCGATATTGGAATCATCAAGCCAATTGTTGGCTCAACAGCCTTAGCCATCACCTCGCTGGTTTCTTGCTTGGTTGCACAGATCATAGACAAGGCACAGGCATTGCCCGGTTGCAGATAGTACATAAAAAACTCATTGCCGTCGTCTCCCTCACGATACAGCTTCACCAATCCCTCAACAATTAGCGTCGTGGACCGCATATTTTGCCCCGTTTGCATGAGCATTTCGTCTGCAACAAATGTTTTTAGTGTGCCGTTTTCAATTAAAACTTTTTTTAAGTCAGGCTCAAAAAAAGAAAAATGGGAGTCTATATAGCTTTGTATGGTTTCAGTTTTCATTTTTCATGGAGTGTTATTGTTTTGCAAAATTACTAATTCACTAAATATGCAGATGAACTGCCTAATCGAGAATCCAAGGTCATCACCATGCGTTATTTACTGGATTTTAGTAACACGAATCTAATGAAATTACAAAAAGTTGTGCGAAATGTTTCAATTAACTGTGAGCCATTCATACTGAACTATATTTGATTTAGATCAATGCTAAAACTAGAACAGAATGCTTGAGCGCAATGTATCTTTAGTTGAACGATTATCAGGTTTTTTATTAAATTATGTTTGAGCTTCCTTAGTTAGAGATTTATGCCGAAATTTTCGATAGAAGGTTTAAAAATAGAGTATTGCAAAAGGTAGATATTCCGTGGGAAAAATGCATAAATTTTTTAATTGGAGCATTTAGTACTAGATGCTTATGGTTTCGTTTTACATTGGCAGACAGCAAATTTTGGAAGAATCTATGCTACATACGGTGGGTTGTTAGCGTATAGGCGCTATTTAGATGTAAAAAAAATGCGGAATTATGTAAATTTATATTTGCATAATTATATAGGTTTGTTTAATCATGAAAAGTAAAGCTATCTTTCTGTTAGTGATATTTTTGCTCAATACCGTTGTGGGTTTTGGCTGTGCTTTAGCAATGGAGGTGGATCATCATGATGAAAATCATTACCATGCTAAACCTGCTCATCATGGACACAAAGATCATGATCACCATCATGCAGGTGGACATGAACACAAAACTACCCCAATATCTGGGCAGAATTTTACAAAAGAAGATCCTTGCTGTAAAACTTTAGTGAATGATTTGGCTACTCAAAGCAAATTAGTTCCTGAAATGAGCAAAGTGCAGGTAGTTTTACCTGTATTGTGGCTTACTGATCATTCTTACTCTTTATTAATTCCCGTAACCGATGTTGAACTTGGTCGGGGCGCCTATGCAGATCACAGAGAAAGACCGCCTAACAGGGACATTCGCATAGACATTCAAAGTTTTCAGATATAAGATTTAATGTGAGATGTTGGACCCGGTAAAATAGGGTATCGGCATATGATACACTTCGCATAGCTATTGCTATGGCCAAGAATTAGTATAAACATTAAATTATTACATCATGAAAAAGATATTTTTAGTAGTTGCTGTAATTGCAACTGCATGGATCAACCCGAGTTTCGCTCAAAGTACTCAGACACAATCATTGTTAACTTCTTACTATGACATCAAAAATGCCTTAGTAAACTCTGATGCGGCAGTGGCAGCATCAAAAGCAAGCGAATTTTCTAAAGCATTGGCAAGTGTTGACATGAAGTCTATGCCCAAAGCAGAAATGACAGCCTTCATGGGGTTTCAGGATAAACTTGCATTTGATGCCAAACATATCTCAGAAACAAAAGACATTGCCCACCAAAGGGAGCATTTCGCTAATTTTTCAACAAATCTTTTTAAACTGGCTAAGGCAGTAAAACTTACTAAAGACCCGGTTTATTATGACTATTGCCCAATGAAAAAGAGTTATTGGCTTTCTGAGAATGAGGCGATCAAAAATCCCTACTTCGGTAAACAAATGCTAACCTGCGGGGCAGTTAAAGAAACTCTAAAGTAATTCTGTTTGTTAATTCCACAGCTTCACCTTTATTGGGTGTTCTGGTATACAATTGACATGCGGATTTTACTGAACAATTCTGCCATAGGATCACATAAATACACTTTGTTCCGCTAAGCAGGTAATCAAACATTTAAAACGATTTTAATTTAAACACGATGAAAACATTAATTTATAGTTCAGTTTTTTCCTTATTATTTTTAGCAGCCTGCTCTAATGGCAGTAATAAAACTAAATCAACCACTTCTGCAGATGCTAAAGTAACAACGGCCGTTGCATCTGGATCTTCAGAAAAAGGTACTTCTACTGCCGCAGTATTAGCCTCATACCTCAAATTAAAAAATGCCTTTACAAATGACAATGATAAAGACGCGGCAGCAGCAGGAAATGAAATGGTAACTGCCTTTGCCAGTTTCGACAAAAAATCTTTAACTCCAGAACAGGATAAAGCTTATACCGATATATACGATGATGCTAAAGAACATGCCGAGCATATTGGAGCTAATGTTGGAAATATTGCACACCAGCGTGAACATTTTGATATGTTGAGTAAGGATATGTACGACCTCGTTAAACTACTTGGCGCTAATCAATCGCTGTATGTGGATCACTGCCCGATGTACAATAACAATAAGGGAGCAATCTGGTTGAGCGAAGTAAAGGATATTAAAAACCCTTATCTGGGAAAAGCCATGCCAACTTGCGGTACTGTTAAAGAAGAATTAAAATAATAGGCCATGAAAGGCATAAAGAAAATACTTCTTGGACTATTGGTGATCTTTATACTTATTCAATTTGTACAACCTGCCCGCAATAAAAGCAGGCAGGTTATGCCAAATGATATTTCTAAAATAGTTTCTGTACCCTCAGATGTACAGGGTATTCTAAAAAAAGCCTGTTATGACTGCCATAGTAATAATACTGAGTATCCCTGGTATGTTAATATGCAGCCCATGCACTGGTTTATGAACAATCATATTCAATCCGGGAAAGCTGAATTAAATTTTAGCGAATTTGGTTCTTATACCTCAAGAAGACAGCAAAGTAAACTGCGCTCAATAGAAAATAGTTTAAAGGATGGCAGTATGCCCCTGAACTCCTATACCCTAATCCATAGAAATGCCATTTTGACTAAAACGGAAAAATTGTTGCTAATGAACTGGGTGCAAAATTCAAAGGATAGTTTAAACAAAAAGAATTTTAACTAACCATTAATCATCAAAGAAATGAAAAATATACTAACGGTTTTCTTATTGATCTTCTATTCTGCGGTTTCTGCCCAGGATATGAAGAAAATGAAAATGCCTGACAATGAAAGTACGAAGCAGTCGCGGGTTATTTACACTTGCCCAATGCACCCGGAAATACAATCCAACAAGCCCGGTAATTGTCCTAAATGTGGAATGAAACTCGTTGTTCAAAAGGTAAAGGCTGCTAAACCGAAACCTGGGGCAAAAGAGAAAAAGACGGATCCATCAAAAAAAGAAGGTATGGAAAATATGAAAATACCTGATAAAAAGCAAGACAGCGATGAGCCAGCGCAGAAGGTAACTTACACCTGTCCAATGCATCCCGAAATTCATGCACCCAAGCCAGGCAATTGTCCTAAGTGTGGAATGAAATTGGTACCTGAAAAAGCTAAAGCAGCTCCCACCAAACATGACGAAATGCAGATGCCTATGAAAGATGCTCCAAAGGATGGAATGGAGAACATGGAAGGTATGCAGATGGGAGACAATAGTGCTACAATGGAAAACATTAAAAAAGCCAAATCAAATTTGGGCCCCATCAAAACCATTGCTTTTACCCAACCACCCCGTACTGTTCGCTATGACCTTTATATTGCCGATACTACAGTAACCTTTGGAAAAAAAACAAAAAGGGCAATAGCTGTAAACGGACAGATACCAATGCCAACACTCACTTTTACCCAAGGCGATACAGCATTGATATATGTACATAATAAACTCGATGAAGAAACATCTCTGCATTGGCATGGCCTGTTTTTGCCGAATAAAATGGATGGTGTGCCATTTCTAACCCAAATGCCCATTAAGCCGCATTCTACGTACATCTATAAATTTCCAATTGTTCAGCATGGCACTCATTGGTACCATAGCCATAGCGAACTGCAAGAGCAGATTGGTATGTATGGTGCTTTTATCATGAACAAAAGAAAAGAATGGGACATTCCAACCGTTCCGGTGGTACTTAGTGAATGGACAGATATGAAACCAGAAGAAGTACACCGAAGCCTGAAAAATGCCAACGATTGGTTTGCCATTAAAAAAGGAACGACCCAAAGTTATGCCGAAGCCATTAGAACAGGTCATTTTAAAACCAAAGTGGCCAATGAGTGGAAGCGTATGAATGCAATGGATGTAAGTGATGTGTACTATGATACTTTTCTGATCAATGGTAAGAACCAAAATGAGCAGCCACAATTTAAAGCCGGAGATAAGGTAAGACTTCGTATTGCCAATGGCGGGGCATCTGATTATTTCTGGTTAACTTATTCCGGTGGTAAAATAACCGTGGTAGCTACCGATGGAAATGATGTCGAGCCTGTAGAAGTTGACAGGCTAATTATAGCTGTATCCGAAACGTATGATGTGGTGGTCACCATTCCCGAAAATAAAAGCTACGAATTTTTGGTTACGCCCGAAGACCGCACCAAATCTGCTTCCCTTTGGTTGGGTAAGGGAGAAAAAGTTCCTGCTCAAAAACTGCCTAAGCTGAAATATTTTGCCGGAATGAAGATGATGAATGACATGATGGATATGAACGGCAACATGATCGAAATGGAGGGCATGAAAATGCAGAACCAGGTTATGGACATGAACACGGTAATGTATCCCGAAGTAACGGGTGAAGAGACCCCGAAAAAAGAAAACAAAAAAGCAGCTATGCCGGGGATGCAAATGTCTAACGAAAAAAACATGGCAGGTATGGATATGACAGCGGAAAGTCCTGACATCGTTACGTTGAACTATAATATGCTTCGTGATCCAAAGAAAACGACTTTACCTAATGGCCCGTGGAAAGAGCTAAAGTTTGATCTAACAGGGAATATGAACCGATATGTCTGGACTTTAGATAATAAAACGGTTTCAGAAAGTGATAAAATCCTGATTAAGAAAGGAGAAAACGTTCGGGTCATTTTGTTTAACAACAGTATGATGCGCCACCCTATGCATCTGCATGGTCATGATTTCAGGGTTGTCAATGGACAAGGCGAATATGCTCCCATGAAGAACATCATCGACATTATGCCCATGGAAAGGGATACTCTTGAATTTGCAGCATCAGAACCAGGTGGTGATTGGTTTTTCCATTGCCATATTCTGTACCACATGATGAGCGGAATGGGCAGAGTGTTCAGTTATGAAAACTCTCCGCCTAATCCAGAAATTCCTAACCCAAAATTAGCGCAGCGTAAGTTGTTTAGTGATGACAGGGAATTTCATCCCATGGCGAGAGTTGGAATTGAAAGCAATGGAAGTGACGGTGAAATCATGCTGGCCAATACCCGATACCGTTTTACTACCGAATGGAGAGTGGGCTTTAAATCCCATCATGGTTATGAAAGCGAAAGTCATTTTGGGAGATACCTTGGAAGAAATCAATGGCTCTTTCCCTATGTTGGTTGGGATTTCCGTAAACGAACGGTTGATCCGATGGAAAAGAATATTTTTGGGCAATCTCCAGCACCCGGGGATAATCTCTTCGGACAGGGCAATACCAAAAACTTTAGACAGGTATTTCATTTGGGGGTACAATACACTTTACCAATGTTAATTGTTGCAGATGCTTCTGTCGATCATAAAGGAAACGTGAGATTTCAATTGATGAGAGAAGATGTACCTATATCCAAAAGATTGCGCTTTCAATTTATGGTCAATACCGATAAAGAGTATATGGCGGGGTTTAGATACATCGTTACCAAATATTTTGGCCTGTCCACCCACTATGACAGTGATATGGGTTATGGCGCCGGACTAACATTAAATTATTAACCAATTAATCTTTACATCATGAAGCATACCTATAAAATAATCGGAATGACCTGTCAGGGCTGTCGTAGTAAAGTTGAAGATGCCTTGAATAGTATTGACGGGATTTCTGCTAAGGTTACCTTGGAACCAGCTGAGGCAACGATTAGGATGGATAAGCATATTACTACTGAAAAATTGCAGGAAACGCTTTCTGCTGCTGGAAATTACAGGATTGAAATGTCCGGCTTTCAAAAGATTGCCGCAGATAAACACAGTCCAGATCATTCCGGTCACCAACATCATGTTTCAGCCCCTCAGGGTCATGGCGCTACTCCGGTTAAGGTTAATAAGGAAGAAACCGGAGGGGTATACTATTGTCCGATGCATTGTGAAGGAGATAAAACTTATGGTAAACCAGGTCATTGTCCGGTTTGTGGAATGGACTTGCTGAAGCAGCCGGTATTAAAGCAAGCCACTCAATTTACTTGTCCTATGCACCCCGAAATTATCAGAGATCAGCCTGGTTCATGTCCGATATGTGGAATGGATTTGGTTCCATTGGGTGTAAATTTGGAAGAGGAGGATAAAATTTATGAAACGCTTTTGCGTAAGTTTAAGGTCGCAACGGTTTTTACCATACCTGTCTTTTTGATTGCAATGTCTGAGATGATACCAGGTAATCCGATTTTCAAATTGATGGAATTGAAATATTGGAACTGGGTTCAGTTTGCATTTTCTATCCCTGTGGTGTTTTATGCAACATGGATGTTCTTTCAGCGCGCATGGCAATCCATAATTACATGGAAATTAAATATGTTTACTTTGATTGGAATTGGTGCGGGGGTAGCTTGGCTTTTCAGCCTTGTCGCCCTTCTTTTTCCCGATGTTTTTCCTGATCAGTTTAAAACCCATCATGGTACGGTCTATGTTTATTTTGAAGCAGCAACTGTTATCCTGACTTTAGTCTTGCTTGGTCAGCTTTTAGAGGCCAGAGCACACGGAAAAACAAATAGCGCTATTAAAGAGCTGTTGAAACTGGCACCCAATACCGCTACTAGGATTGTAGGCGAAAAAGAAACGACAGTTTCCATAGATGACATTCAGAAAGGGGACATGTTACGGGTGAAACCGGGCGAAAAGATACCTGTTGACGGCAGTATTAAAGTTGGGGAAGTAACGATTGACGAATCTATGATTTCAGGTGAACCTATTCCGGTGGAAAAGAAACCTGGGGACAAAGTTAGTTCTGGAACAATCAATGGTAATAAAACATTTGTCATGCTTGCCGAAAAGGTAGGTTCTGAAACGCTGCTTTCCCAGATCATTGAAATGGTTAATTCTGCAAGTCGTTCAAAAGCGCCTATCCAGAAAATGGCCGATAAGATTTCAGGTTATTTTGTGCCTGTAGTGGTATTGATTGCCATAGCTACATTCGTCGTATGGGCAATGTATGGGCCTGACCCTGCGTATGTCTACGCTTTTGTAAATGCCATCGCTGTATTGATTATAGCCTGTCCATGTGCGCTTGGTTTGGCCACCCCGATGTCTGTAATGGTAGGCGTAGGAAAAGGGGCACAGTCTGGCGTGTTGATTAAGAATGCAGAATCGTTGGAAAAAATGAATGCTATTGATGTAGTGATTATTGATAAAACCGGAACAGTAACCGAAGGGAAACCATCAGTTGAAAAGATCGTTGGTATAAATCCTGATTTTGATGAAAAGAAAGTCCTAGAAAGAATAGTTGCATTAAATAGCAGCAGTGAACATCCTTTAGCGCAGGCAACGCTTCGTTACGGGGAAGAGAAAAAGATCAGTATTCAGCCTATCTCACATTTTGAAGCTGTAACCGGTAAAGGTGTAACGGGTACATTAAAACAGGAAAAACTTGCTTTAGGCAACCAGAAATTAATGAAACACGTTAAAGCTGAAATTGATCCTGAATTAGAAGAGCAGGTTAAGGCCGCACAAAAAGGAGGTAAAACAGTTTCTTATTTAGCTGTTGGGAATAAAGCTGTTGGCTTTGTGGTTATTTCTGATAAAATCAAGCCATCTAGTGCTGCTGCTATCAAAAAACTTCAGGAAGAGGGTTTACAGGTAATCATGTTTACAGGAGACAATGAGGATACAGCAAGGGCAGTTAGTCAAACCTTAAATTTAGATGGCTTCAAAGCCGGGATGTTACCGGAAGATAAATTGAACGAAGTGAAAAAATTGCAAGCTGAAGGAAAAAAAGTGGCGATGGCAGGCGATGGTATTAATGATGCCCCGGCATTATCACAGGCTGATATTGGCATTGCGATGGGTACTGGGACAGATGTTGCTATTGAAAGTGCAGCAATTACCCTTGTAAAGGGCGATTTGAATGGTATTGCAAAAGCCCGTTTGTTAAGCCACAAGGTAATGGGCAATATTAAAGGTAACTTATTCTTTGCCCTTGGATATAATGTATTGGGAATACCCGTGGCTGCGGGGCTTTTATATCCGTTTTTTGGAATTTTACTGTCACCGATGATAGCTGCGCTTGCCATGAGCTTCAGTTCAGTATCCGTTATTCTGAACTCACTGCGCCTTAAGAGTGCAAGAATTGACTAATTTTTAATTAAATACATTTAATCACATTAATTATGGAAGATAAAGATCACAACCAAATGGAAATGCTACAAAATCAGGGCGACCATTACAAAAAGCTGCTCATTATGGCAGTATTTTCTTTCATAGTAATGTACATTCTGATGTACTCAACGGCTAGTAGCCTGGAAAATAATCCTCTCATTTTTTGTTATAAACTTCCATTATGATCTACAAAATAACCTCTAGGTGTTGCGAGGGACTCACGGCTACCCTGTTCACGATTTTCACTACAAGTTAATCCATGTGTTGTGGTTAAAATCCCATGTGGGAAAATGGATCTTTACCGATTTCCCACATGGGATGACGATTTTCATGATAGATGCAAGTTCCGTAATCAGCGTTTAGAGAATGTAAAACGGGTACTTCTCATGTCTTCAATATACTGTTTCATGTCTGCAACGACCTTCAAATCTTGCAGAAATTGGTGTGTTCGAAATATATCAGAGAGCACTTGGTTGGAGTTAGTCTTAAATTTAGAGCTAACTCTATTTTTTAGCACACTAATTTGTTTTTAGTACTGTAGATATGTTGGAAGCCTAACTTGGCGCGGTATTAGAATGTAATCGCTTTATGCGTTTGGTGTGTCTGTCAGACTGATCTCTCATTTTTTGTTATAAACTTCCATTATGATCGACAAAATAACTTCTAGGTGTTGCAAGGGACTCCCGGCTACCCCGCCAAGTGGGATTCCACAAATTTTATCAGAGGGTTGCTCCAAAAAGAGTAGCCCTTTTTCTTTTAGTATCATAAGTTAGATTCGAATTCTGGATTGATCCAGGGTGTTCTAAATGACCCCTATTTGAACGTGAGACCCTGTTTGAACACCTGTTTAATAATAGCATGTTGCTGTCCGATTGTAGAATCCTCAAAAATCGGAGGTAAATTCAACATATAGGGTAAAACAAGCAATTCCTGATGTAAATATCCTTCCATGGTTTCCAGGAAATTAAACCCATCTTTCAATTGCGCTTTTTCAGCCGCAAATTTTTTCATTCCTTTCTTATATGTCGTATCATTGATCACCCCATCGAAAAGTTTATTTTCAATTTTTGTTTCAATAGCCGCAAGTTTTGTCGCTAAAATTTTATGCCTTTGATCCCTTACAGGATAAAACACGTGAAACCGATCCCCCTACGCCAATTTTGAATTGTCTCCGATTAGTCTTGATGATCAATATATTAGGTGCTTTTTTGAAATTGGTGGAGCAGGGTCAATCATTTTGGTTTTTCCAACAGGTCACTCCAACAGAATTTAAAGATCAATAACCCATTAACTGGTTAACCAGTCATTAATTTAATGTCTTGGGGTACAATTTTTTTTGTGTATCCATTGACCTTTTGGATATAGCCTTTCAGGTCTTACTGTATAATGGTGATGAAAGCAAAGGTGTTAAGCTACTTTGTTCGGGGGGATGTGTACTTGGTTCTGCTTCAAAAAATGATAAATATCATTTTTTTCAATGATATTTTGTGATAGAATTAAGTGAATCTATCAACTAAATTCGTGGCTACAAACTTTTAAACAATGGATACAGTGCGCCTTTCCATCACATCTTACCTTGACGACGAACACTATGACAGTCAGCTCTCCCCAAGAATGAGAAGGCTTTCCCAGCTACATTGGAGCCCGCTGGAAGTAATCAGGGCTGCTGCCGGTTTTTTATGTGACAAACCGGGCAGTAAGGTCATCGATATTGGCAGCGGTATCGGGAAATTTTGTATTACTGCTGCACAGCATTATCCTGACTGCGATTTCTATGGTATTGAGCAGCGTAAAGATCTTCATGGAATTGCATTGTTATCCAGGCAGAATAGCTCGGTAGTATCCAATACGCATTTCATACATGGCGATTTCACTGAGCTCGACTACAACAATTATGATGGAATTTACTTTTTCAATTCCTTTGCCGAAAACCTCTGTACCTTTGGCCGGATTGATAACTCCGTGCAGTATTCTCCAAGCTTATATAACTATTACGCCAACTACTTTTACAAGATCCTGGAGAATAAGGAAAATGGGACGCGGCTGGTCACTTATCACGGAAATGATGGGGATCTTCCCTCAAGCTATCAGTTAATTGACTCCAGCTTTAACAATTACCTTAAAATGTACATCAAGAGTGACCCATCCCATTCCTAAGAAAATAACAATTGATGAGCTGGTAGATTCTCTGGTTTACCAGATTGCAGGCCTGCAAAACTATGAACAGGTGGAAGCTTTGATACTGGATATTTCCAGAATAGCGACAGTCAGGGTCTTGCCGGTATCCCAATGTTTTAGCAAACTCGAAATTGCCATTGAGGGGCTTTCTCCAATTGATTTAAACAGTACCCAATGGAGCTGTTTTCGCTATGCGCTGATATGCCTGCGTGAAAAAGCGAGTATTTTAAGAAAATACAGACGGCATTAAAAACGTCTTTATTTATGCTAACTTTGCATTCATGAGCTTAGATGGTCTGTTCCCAATAGAGAAATGGTTGTTCTCGACCCGCTCTGTCCTCAATATGCTCAATGAGCGGGATTATGCTTTTTTAATCGGGAGACAGGATATTCAGGAATACAGGAAAGGGGAAACGGTATTCAAGGAAGGAATGGTTCCTTCAGGAATATATTATATCCATTCCGGTAAAGTAAAAAAATATAAAAAGGGAGCTACTGAAAAGGAGCAGATCATTTATGTTGCCAATAGGGGGGAACTGATCGGATACCATGCGGTGTTATCTGAAGAACGGTATCAGGACTCAGCAGCTGTCCTTGAAGATAGTTCGATCAGCTTTATCCCGAAAGAAGATTTTCTTGAAGTTCTTCAGCGCTCTCCTCAATTTGCAATCAGTCTGTTAAAGGCCCTGAGTCACGAATTTACAGTATTCGCCAATAACATTTCCGCATTTTCGGATGCTTCAGCAGTGGAAAGACTTGCAATTGCCCTTATTGTATTCAGAGAAAAATCAAAGGCAGGCCTCTCTCAGGGAGTGCCTATTGTAATCAATATTTCAAGAAGTGATCTCGCTGGAATCGCCGGAATAGCTAAGGAAAATGTAATCAGGCTTTTGAAAGAATTTAAATCTGAGGGCATCATCAGCACGCAAGGCAGAAAAATATGGATACAGGATATTGAGAAACTCGTAAAACGCTCCAATAGAAATTAAGGTTTCCTTGATGCTGATGATAGTGATAAAACCTACTGAATACACAAGAACCGATGCTTAGACATACAGGACAAAAAAGAAGCTTTAGTCACAACCTCAGGCTGGCTATCCTTCTAGGGCTCAATGCAGGGTTTATTAACGGTGCAGGCTTTATGGCCTTCCGTATATTAACAACAAATGTAACAGGACATGCTGCATTATTTGCCGTAAATCTGGCTGAAACACATTTCAGAGAAGCTGGTATCGTTGCACTTTGGTTATTGTTATTTTTAACCGGGGCATTTGTTTCGGGAATCTGCATCGAAATAGTGGGCAGAGAAAAACCATCAGCCTATGTCCTTCCAATAGGTGTCATCCTATTGATACTAACCATTGTCATCATTTACGGCCATGGCTATAATGGCTCCCTGCACCAGACGGAATACTTAGCAGGTAGTTTACTGTTTGCCATGGGAATGCAGAATGCACTGGTCTCGGTAATCTCAGGTTCTGTGGTCAGAACCACCCATCTTACGGGGATGTTTACTGATTTGGGGACAGATCTCTCTACAGTGGTGATCCGGCGAGAGCAATCAACTGTAAGATTAAAACGGCTTATCTTACTCAGGATAGTCGTCATTTCTACCTTTCTCTTTGGCGGAGTAATGGGCACATTTTTATTCCTTCGGGTTCAGTTTAATGCTTTTCTATTTCCTGTACTACTTTTAGTGATGGTGTTACTTTATGACTATTTCCGTTTTCAACTCCTGCGTTTGATGCGCCGTTATAAATAGGGAAAATAGCATCATTCTTTTTCCTGGACACGATCACCCTATTTTTCCTTTATCTCTATATTTACCAGATTTGCTTACACGACAAGTAAATTCAGGTTGGGACATTCTTTTAAATTCTTTTTTAGGTTCGCCAAATGGTATACGAATATTGTTGTTTTTTTAAAAGCAATTCTATTCTAAGGTAGTTAATTATGTGAATGCCTTTTGTACAAGATGCTAACACTTCCTGTGCTGATCAATACTTTTTAAATAAAAGATGAAAATGTCTTTTATTTTTAATAAATATATGTAGTTTTGTAATGCTTATGGGAGTCTTTTCAAAAACATGTGAATATGCTATACGCTCGGTTTTTTTTATCGCGCACCGTACGACTTTGGGCAATAGGGTTGGGATAAAAGAAATTGCTAATGGCATTGATTCTCCTGAACATTTTCTGGCCAAAATCCTACAGGATCTGAGTAGAAGAGGTATAGTGCAATCGGCTAAAGGTCCTAATGGTGGTTTTTACATAGATGAACGTGGACTTAAACGACCTTTATCAGAGGTAGTGGAAGCAGTTGATGGAAAGAGTATTTTTACCGGATGTGGTTTAGGTCTTGCTTATTGTTCTGAAACAAGCCCTTGCCCATTGCACAATGAATTTAAAGCCATTCGTAACCAATTGAAAGATTTATTGGAGCAAACAACCATTGCTGATTTTAGTGAAAGTCTGAATCTGGGTATTACTAAACTGAAGAAATAAGAAATAAAAAAAATTACTATAATAAAAGATAAAAAGGTATTAATATATTTATTATGAACATCAAACAAGAACAATTGATTAGCGCTACAGTACCGGTACTGAGAGAGAATGGAGTATTATTAACCACACACTTCTACAACAGAATGTTTACACACAATCCTGAACTTAAAAACATGTTTAATATGGGTAATCAGGAGAGTGGGAAACAACAAACGGCTTTAGCTATGGCTGTGCTGGCTTATGCGGAGAACATTGCAAATCCAGGCGTATTAATGCCTGTTGTAGACAGGATTGGGCATAAACATGTGAGTTTAGATATCAGACCTGAGCATTATCAAATTGTTGGACGCCACTTAATTGCTTCGATACAGGAGGTTTTAGGAGCGGCCGCAACCCCAGATATTTTAGAGGCCTGGACAGTAGCTTATCAACAGCTGGCAACACTGATGTCAGGACATGAAACAAAATTATATGAACAAAAAGCAACACAGAAGGATGGCTGGACAGGTTGGAGACCGTTTTTTGTTGGAAAAAAAACAGTAGAGTCGGCAGAAATAACCTCTTTTTACCTTTATCCGGCTGATGGAGGAAAGGTAATGCCTCATATACCTGGTCAATACATCAGTATCCGTGTGTTTTTGCCAGAATTGAGTTTGTATCAATCACGTCAATACAGTGTTTCAAGTACGCCAACTCATGATTATTACCGCATCTCGGTAAAAATGGAAAAAGGACTTCAGCTGGATACCGATGGAAAGATCAGTAATTACCTCCATAATTTTATTCAGGAAGGGAATAAAGTTGACCTTACTGCTCCGGCTGGTAACTTCACATTAACCGAGGATTTAGACGCTCCTGTAGTATTGATTAGCGGAGGTGTAGGTTTAACACCTATGATGAGTATGTTGCAGAATTTAGTTGAAAAAGAATATAGCCATTCTATTACCTGGTTGCATGGATGCAGAAGCCGTAAGGTTCATGCTTTTAAAGCAGAGTTAGACGAAATTACAAAGGTAAATGAGCAGGTAAGCCAATATATTTTTTATGATCTTTTAACGGCAGTGGATGAACAGGAAGGCGTATTGGAAGGATTTCTGGATATCAATAAAATAGCTTCCCTACCTCAGTTTCCTGGAACAAGATACTATGTGTGCGGGCCCTCAGCATTTATTCAAAAGCAATTCAAGGACCTTGTTGCCAAAGGAATTGAAAAGGAGTCAATTCTATTCGAAGAATTCGGACCAGCCCTGCTTCAATTGAATTAATTTGTTAGCTAAAAAGTATCGATTACCATCAATGATTTCTCTTTTTAGATAAAATGATAAAAAATAACACATTATGATTAAGGCGTGCCTCTTGATAAATGTCGGCTTAGTGTTGGCCTCTACACGCGTAAGTTTTACTTCAGTATTGCTGTGTGTCTCCTTTTTTGTTCTATTGATCACTTTGGTGGCTGCAGTTTTTATCTACAACCGGATTAATGCGACAAGTGAACTCTATAAAAAGAGAAACTCAGCGGAGAAAGCGTCTTTGCTACAACAACATCTATATACATTTAATAGTAGTCAGATTGAAGCCTTTCAGAAATATTTGAGAAGAAAACTGAAAGCTTCAGTTAAAATGACCAACTCAGGATTATTAAGTCTTTGTATGATTATTTTTTTAATGTTTTGTAGTAAACCTGGATTTTCTCAAAGCACAAAAGCTACTGGTTCTTTTTGGGCTGATGGAGGGGTGATCATTACCGTGATTTTGATATTAATACCAATACTGGCTGGAATATGGCTGATGATGGTTAAAGTGAATAACATATTCCGCCAGTATCAGGATAAACAGCGTTTACAGGAAGCCTCTGAATTGGCCAGATGGATTGATGAGGCAGACTCCCAGGACTTGCAAGAGCTACTGAGTAAACGCAAAAAGGCGCTCGATTATACTTTAAAGCATAATGAATTATCTGGAGAAATAGCTGCTGAAGATGATAAAGGGTTGCTGCATCAAATACAAAGTGATCCGGGATTACCTGTTGTATCTCTGAAGAAAAGAGCCTTAAAAAGGCCCGGTGTTGACCCCCGGTTGTCAAAACTCATCTTATGGTATCTGGGTGCCGCTACATGCTGGCTTTTGTTCGGAACTACTGTTGGAGAATACCTGGGGATAAAATTTGTTGCGCCGGATGCAGATCAGTTAAGTTGGTTGAGTTTCGGCCGCTTGCGCCCGGTACACACCAATGCCGTATTCTGGGGCTGGGCATCTTTGGGTATGATCGGACTCGGCTTGTATGTGGTTCCAAGGGTTGGCAATGCGCCACTTGCGAGTCTCAAACTAGGCTGGTATAGCTTTTGGCTTATTAATACAGCAGTAATTATCGGGAGTTTATGTCTTATGGCCGGAATTAACAATGGAGGGGGCGAATACAGAGAGTACACCTGGCCGGTAATGCTCTTTTTTGGTTTGGGTGTCATTTTTACCTTAATCAACTTTATGCAGACTGTTGCCAGAAGGACTACTAAAGAAATTTATATTTCCAACTGGTACATCATTGCAGCTGTCATTTTTGTCATCGTCATTGCTTTTGTAGCTTATGTCCCCTTCTGGCAGGATGGATTGGGCGAGACCATTATACAAGGCTATTATATGCACCAGGGTGTAGGGATGTGGTTTATGCTCTTTACCCTGGGCATTGTTTATTATTTCCTGCCTCAGCAATTAAACAAACCCATTTATTCTTACAGCCTCGGTATTCTCGCGTTTTGGACGCAGATCTTGTTTTACACGGTGATTGGGACACATCACTTTGTATTTAGTTCTATCCCTTGGTCATTACAGACAGTAGCCATTTTAGGAAGTATGGGCATGGTTATCCCAGTGGCGGCTGGTACAACCAATTTTATCATGACCTTTAAGGGAGCATGGCACAAGGTGCCTTCGAGCTATACGCTTCCTTTTTTTATCGTTGGGATTATCTTTTACTTTACCGGTTCCTTACAGGGTACTGCAGAAGCTTTTCGTTCCACAAACCTGATTTGGCATTTCACTGACTTTACTGTAGCCCATTCGCACTTAACCATGTATGGGATCATCTGTTTCTTCCTTTGGGCAGGTATTTACGCGCTTGTTCCAAGGTTAACTGGAAAAGAAGCACCCCAGATTACCGTTGGTGCACATTTTTGGCTGGCTTTAATCGGTTTGATGTTTTATACCATTCCATTGATGTACGGAAGCACATTGAAAGGATTAATGTGGATGGATGGTAAACCATTTATAGACAGTGTGGTGTTTATGGCTCCGTATTGGTTATGGCGGGCCATAGGCGGAAGCCTGATGTGGTTGTCACATTTGTTCTTTGCCTATAATTTCTACAAAATGCTAAAAGGAAGTAATCAAACCATTGATGTTGCAGAAGCGGCTATAAAAAAGTTGAATCAATCGGATGCCTCAACAGAAAAAAAGTTTTAAAACTAATTGATATGGATTTTTTTAACAATCACAGACAACTTTTTATAGGCGCATTTTTGTTATTCGTAGTGCTTACGCTGTTTGTATGCATCATTCCGGCTTTAAATAATGAGCAAAATAATGCCCCTTTACCTAATTCAATTCCTTTGGATGAACAGGCAATTTTAGGTAAGGCAGTATTTGTTGCGAACGGCTGTGTCGCTTGTCATACCCAGCAGGTACGCAATGTAGATATGGATAAGGTCTGGGGATCACGTCCCAGTATTGCAGCGGATTATGCAGATAACCATAGAACGGATTTCTGGCGCAATACCGCTACCCTGATGGGTACAGAAAGAACAGGACCTGATTTAACCAATATCGGGAAACGTCAGCCCAGCGCAGACTGGCACCTGGTTCATTTGTACAACCCCCGTATTGTCGTAAAGGAATCTATAATGCCTGCCTATCCTTTTTTATTTAAGATCAAAAATAAGCTGGAAAAAGGCGATGTGGCGGTAAATATTCCTGAAGAATTTAGAAATGGGCGCAAGGGGAAAGTCATTGCTAGTGCCGAAGTATTGCAGCTGGTCGCTTATTTAAAGGCATTAAAACAAACAAAATTGCCCGATGGCACACCTGAACCTGATTTTCTATATAAGAAAGTTGGAGAACTTGGCTCAGGCTCAACACAAATGGAGACATCTAAAGAACTTAATGGAGCCATGTTGTACACCAATAATTGTCAGAGTTGTCATCAGGCCAATGGAGAGGGGTTAAAAGGGGCTTTCCCTGCATTGAAAGGGAGTAAAGTTGTACTTGACGAGAATGCAGAACTGATGGTGAACATCATAATGAATGGTTATAGTGCAAGGGAAAGTGAAGGTTTTGGTTCAATGCCAGCAGTTGGAACCAATAACAGGTTGAAGCCTGAGGAGATTGCTGCGATTATGAATCATGAAAAAACGAGTTGGGGGAATTCAGCTAAAAAGGTGACAACCGAACAGGTGAAAAAATTAATGGATGTGGTAAAAGTTAAAGCTGCCAAATGATGAAAAGTTATGAAACTTGATGAGGTGTTCTGTTTTGAAGGAGAAACAGATCCGGGGGATGAAATGGCCGTTTTTGCAATATCCTCCAAAGCGCTTTCGGTAGCAGGCTTATTGGTAAATGCTTATGATGTATATGCAGATGAGCAGGCAAGGAAAATTGTTCAGCATTTAAAAAGTGTCTATAAAGTATTGTTGTGAAGCATGGATCTCATGAAAAAAATATTTTTAACGAGCATTATTTTGTTTTTGTCGGCAACAGCTATGGCTTGTCCAGCCTGTGAGCAGCAGCAACCTAAACTATTGAAGGTAATAACCCATGGGGCAGGGCCGGATAGTAACTGGGATTATGTGATTGTCAGTATTACGGCCATCATCGTTTTGTTTTGTCTTTTTTTCTCTGTTAAATGGCTGCTAAGACCAGGAGAAAAATCTGCAACACACATCAAATTTTCAATCTTAAATCTGGACTAATATGGAAGAGAAAAGCAAAGTGTTCATATTTATTGACCACGAGCTTAAGCCGATAGCGGAGTTAATTTCTCCGGTCAACTTTGAACTGGATACCTCAAAATTGGTTGACGGTAAACATGTCCTTAGAATTGTAAGTAAGGATCCAACAGGCAAGGAAGGAATCAGGCTGATTCCTTTTGAAGTGAGGAATGGGCCAGCCATTGCGATAGAAGGAATCCAGGAAAATGCGGTTGTTGATGGCATTGTACCCATCATGATCAATGCCTATGGCAAAGGCAATCAAAAAAACTTTTTAATTGTTGGAAGTGAAACGCCACAAAGTATTCCATTTTGGATATTTATTTTATTAATTCTTTTTGTGGGGTGGGCCATTTATTACCTGGTTACTTCTTCATCTGTAAAATTATTTATATGAAAACGGACATTAATAATTTTGAAGATATCGTATGGCTTGTAGATTCATTTTACAGCAAGGTACAGTCAGATGACCTGATAGGGCCCGTGTTTGATGCGGTAATTGATGATTGGGAACCCCATCTGGAAAAGATGTATAAATTCTGGAATGCAGCGCTCTTTGGCATTGCTGGTTTTAAGGGCAATCCGTTTGCCAGGCATGAACCATTATCACTTGGTAAAGCACATTTTGACCGTTGGTTGGTTCTATTCCATAAAACTATTGACGAAAAGTATGCCGGAGCAATGGCTGCTTTAGCTAAAAAGAAAGCTGAACTGATGGCTGAGATGTTCTTGAACAGGATACAAAATATGAAAGGTGGAACAGATACGGTAATTGTATAATCAGATATGATGGAAGAAAAACGAAAAGATATAGAGAACGAAACTGATGTGGAATTGCTGGTAAATAGGTTTTATACCAAAGTCAGAAACGATGCCCTTTTAGATGCTGTTTTTGCACCGGTTATTAAGGGGAATTGGGATACCCACCTGAAACTTATGGTGGATTTTTGGTCGACATTATTGTTGTATACCAGAAAGTATAATGCAGACCCATTATCTAAACATCTGCCACTTGAACTCTCTATAGCTCATTTTGACAGGTGGATTCACTTATTTAATGAAACAGTTGATGAGTCGTTTGTAGGTGAAATTGCTGAAAATGCAAAAAAGAGAGCCTTAAGTATCGCAAGAATCATGAAAGCAGTTAAAGGAATTTCAGATGTTGAAGTCGATAACCAGAGTTGATAAGGTAAGATGCCTAACGGCCATTTTTTGGCTTGGCTTTGTCATGTCAATTAGTTTTATGGAGGCGCCCTTAAAATTTTCAATCCTGAGTCTGACTGAAGGTTTGTCTTTAGGCAGGTTGGTGTTTAGTACCCTAAATCTATGTGAATGGGGTTTTATGGCGCTAATAGGGATTACGCTATTGTTGGGGCCAATATCGAGGTTTATAGGATTGATGGTAATTATAGTCTGTGTGCTATTGTTATTACAAACATTATGGTTTTTACCCCGACTGGATATGAGGGCTGTAATGATTATTAAGAAAGGGGATGAATTAGCACCCAGCGCGTTGCATTGGGGATATGTAGCGGTAGAAGTGATTAAAATGCTTTCTTTATTTATAATTGGATGGTTTGGTTTGACCGTGCAACCTGGCATTGGATACAACAGGAGATATTTATGAAAAATCAACCTATAAAACGCAGTGAAGATATGAAGCTGCTGTCCAGAGACCACCATTTTGGTTTACTGTTTTCCTGGAAGATAAAACAGGGAATGGCAAAAAAGGTAGCTACCATTAGGATGAAGAGTTACCTTAATTTTTTCTGGCATCAGCATTTGAAAGATCATTTTCTGGATGAGGAAGTTTTGTTATTTAATCGGTTCGACCCGGAACAACTATGTGTACAGGCAAAAAAGGATCATCAACAGATCATTAACTTCATAGATGCTGTGAATTCCGCTGACCATGGAGACTATATGGTATACGAAAGACTGATCACTTTTCTTAATGACCATATCCGCTTTGAAGAAAGAATAGTTTTTCCATATTTGGAAAACGTGTTATCTGAGTCGACCTTAAATGGTATTGGATATTTTCTGGAAAAACAACATCATGAATTCATAGACAATTATCCGGATGAATTTTGGAAATAGTCATGGTTTAAACAACATTAGCTTAACTGTTATTTGGGATGGAATAAGTTATGAGCTACAAACCTTTCCCAATGAATACCGTAGTTTAATGATGCTGATTTTTGACCGGATAGGCCCTGAGGAATTTGGGGTATGTCTGGGGATGGGAAAATGCGGTACTTGTCTGGTCGAAGTTATTCAAGGTCATACTTTAACTGATTTCGATAGAAATGAAAATACGACACTTGCTAAACACGGTGTCAATAACCTTAACATACGCATGGCGTGTCAGTTATTGATAGATGAACAGTGTAATGGAATGATTGTTAAAATAGTCTAAAAAACACCTCATGGACAAACTTTTAAGAGATATCAGAAATTGTAAAGTATGTGAACGTTATCTTGAATTAGGAGCTAATCCAATAATTTCGGCAAGTTCGAAAAGCAAAATTGTGATCATTGGCCAAGCGCTGGGTCGAATTGTCCATCAGACAGGTATTCCCTGGAACGATAAAAGTGGAGATAATTTAAGAAGCTGGTTAGGTGTGGATAAGGCAACCTTTTATAATGAAGATATTTTTGCCTTAATGCCCATGGAATTTTGCTTCTCCGTAAAGGGGAAATCGGGTGATCTCCCACCAAGAAATGATCTGGCAGGCAAAAAACAAATGGCTTCAACAAGAAGTACTGACGATTTTAAAGAACCACATTACTATGGTCCTATAGAAATTGGTGACAATTTTTATAGGAAAATGTATAAATATCAAAATCATGATTATAAAAGAAGTTTTAGCACAGTTAGCAGAGTCGCAAACGGGACCGATAATTAAAGTATTAGAAAGGGGAGATCAGTTTAAAGTGATCGTACTTGCTTTTAAAAAGGAAATGGTATTAAGAGCCCATCAAACACCTTTAAAGACTAAATTAGTCGTTATTGAAGGGAAAGTAAGCTATAAGGAAGCGGGACGTTTAGTTGTGCTTGATCAGTTTGATGATTTGGAAATACCAAAGAAGGTTCTTCATAGTGTAGAAGCAATAGCGGATAGCATTTGTCTGTTAATTCAATCTCAGGAGGCCGATAAATCGTAAATGTAATGGGCTGATGATTTCTAATAAGATTTAAAGTCAGATGGGCGAACTCTGGTAAATTGATAAAAGGAATTGCTGAAAGCTGAAAGACTTTGGTAGCCAATAGCGTAAGCAATTTCGCTCAGCGATTTATCAGTTTGCAGGATCATTTCTAAGCTTTTTACAATTCTTAAAAGCTTCAGATACTGAAGAAAGGAGATGCCTAAAGTAGTCTGGAAAAGCCTTGATAAGGAGCGCGCGCTAAGCCCGAATTTATTGCCAATGCTCAGCATCGTATGTGTGTCTGCTATATTGGCATCCATATATTTCAAAATCATCTGCATGCGCTCGTTCTCTGTAAAGGGTAGGGCTATGGGCAATGCTCTGGTGCTGTTTGCAGGTAAAATGTTCTTAATGGTTTCCAGGAACTGGTATCTTGGATCACCTACATTTACCGGGCCTTCCCATTTTTCGGTGTACTTAAGCATTTGAAGTAAAAGATCATTAATGGGATAAATTCCTACTCTTGTGTAAAAAGGATCCTTATCATCATCAAAGGCATAAAAGAACAAAGACCTAAGTACTGTTGCCGAATTTCCGACTCTTAATATGTGTTCCATTCCCTGAGGAATCCAGAAATAATGTCTGGCCGGGATCACCAGTATCTGGTTTTTAATATGAACATAAGCGAGCCCGCCTTCTACATAAGAAAGTTGTCCTTTGGTATGTTTATGCATAGGAATATGCTTTTCAGATCTTTCGTGCATGACATAAACTGCACTTGAAGATTTATCGATTTCGGGTAAAGAGGCTATTAAACTCATTGGGGGCTTTAGGATTAGCAGACTAAATCTATGTACTTTAATTACAAGAACTATAAATTTGGCTGGAATCATCAAATATATGGCTTATTACATAAAATTTAATTATCAGGCTGAACCTACTTTTGCATCAAAATTATCAGATGCGATTTTATACCAATACAGCAATTATTTGTGTGCTAATGGGTTTAAAAACCACTTTTTTGTGTGCCCAAAAACAAATTGAAACAAGAACAGCAGTACCATTATCCTTATCAGAAGTGTGGCAAAAGGCCGATGCCTTTAGTAAAGCGATTCAAATTAAAAAAACAGGTCTCGAGGCCAGTCATCATAAGGTAAAAGACGCCTATGCTGAGCGATTACCAGAATTGTCAGTAGGAGGAAACATTGAGAAAGCAACCAATATCCCTATCTATGAAAACGGTCTTTTTCATAAACCAACGCAACATGAAGTTATCCATACACTCTATAAAATTAATGCCGAAGGATATTTTAATATTTACAACGGAGGTAAAACAAATATAAATATCAACAAAGAGGAGGTATTACACGAAATCGCTACCGAACAACAGAATCTGACCATTTCAGAGGTAAGGCTCATGTGCGCTGCCTATTATCTGGAACTTAAAAAGAGTCTGATGTTTAAAGAGTTGATAATGAAGGATATAGATGAGCAGGAGATACAATTAAAAGAGATTATAGCATTTCAAAAACATGGAGTAGTCTTAAAAAGTGACGTGTTAAGAGCGGAATTAAAACTGTCCAGACAAAAGCTATCGCTTGTTCAGATTGAAAACGACATCCTGCTTTCTAATCAAAAATTAAATATCCTGATTGGTGAGCCTGACGATAATAAGGTAAGTCCCACTGAAGCCATTGCACCTGATCAGATTGTACTAAAACCTTATCAGGAATATCTTTTAGAGTCTATGGACAAATCCTATCCTTATCGGATTTCAGAAAAGGAAACCTCGTTGCGTAAAATAGAGCTTAAAAATGTGAAAGCCAATGTTACGCCCAAAATTGGTTTATATGGCGATTTCTATTTTGCAAACCCTCAGATTTTTCTTTACCCCTATAATCCCCATTTATACTCCCTGGGTATATTTGGACTAAAAGCATCATTTCCTATATCCTCGTTTTACCATAATAAGCATAAAACAAAGGCGGCGGAGCTGGAACTGCATCAACAGGAAATAGCACATTCGGATAGTGAAGATCAGTTGAGAAAAGAAGTAAATGAGGCTTATTTACGATTCAAAGAGAGCATAGTGAGGATAGCGGTAGCAAAAGCAAATATTAGTCAGGCAATGGAAAACTATAGGATCATAAAGAATACCTATTTCAACCAAACTTCATTAATTACCGATTTATTGGATGCAGATGTACAGCTCCTGGAAACCAAATTTGAACTCGCAACCGCTCAAATCACGGCACAATACCAATATTTTAAACTTCAAAATGTAATAGGAATACTTTAAGATGCGCAAAAGAAATAAATACACAGTAACGGATCAGATTATCACAAAAATTACTGCATGGATTGCAGGTATAACCGCAGTTGTTTTAACAGTCTGGGGGATAATGTCACTTTGGGGTTTGTATAAATATGAACAAACCAACGATGCTCAGGTACAGGAATATATAAATCCATTGATCTCCAGAGCAGGTGGTTTTATTACAGAAATAAGATATGATGAAAATCAGGAGGTAAAAAAGGGGGATACTTTACTCGTGATAGATGAACGAGAATATAAGATACAGGAAAAACAAACAGAAGCAGCGCTGCAAACCGCTAAGGCACAAATTCAGGTACTTCAAAGTAATGTGTTGACACTTGAAAAAACAGCAGAGGTATCAAAAGCGCAAATTGCAGCCTCAAAAGCTAAGTTATGGAAGCAGAAACTGGATTACGATCGTTACCAAAAGTTGTTTGAAGTAGAGTCAGCCACAGCGCAACAATTGGAAAATATAAAAGCCTCAATGGATATGGCTGACGCCGAGTTTCAGGCAGCACAGCAAAATTATCAGGCTGCCTTGTCAAAAGTAAACGATTTTAAATCTCAGCAAACAGTTGCCATAGCTGAGGTAGAACGGTTGGATGCGCTGCTAGATCGTCATCAACTTGATCTTACCTATACCATAATTACAGCTCCCTATAACTGCAGAGTTGGCAGGCGGACGGTAGAGAAGGGGCAAATGATTGATGCCGGGCAGGTGTTGGCCTATATCGTAAATAAAGAAACCGACAAATGGATCATTGCAAATTATAAAGAAACACAGGTTCGGAACATGCATGTTGGCGAGTTTGCGGAAGTTGAGGCAGATGCTTTCCCCGGCAAAAAGTTTAAAGGAGAGATTATTTCATTATCACCAGCCACAGGATCCAGTTTTTCTTTGCTTCCTCCCGATAATTCTACAGGAAATTATGTGAAAATTGTACAGCGTGTTCCGGTCAGGATTAGGCTGGTTGGTAAACCGGAAGAAATCGACTTGTTAAAAGCTGGAATGAACGTTAATGTGACCATCAGCAAAAAAAGTTCATGAGTAAATTGATCCCGCTATTTAAATTATGGGTACCTCAGTGGCTCATCAAGGTAACTTTGTTCATTGTTTTGTTGCCTAGTTTAGTGCTTTTTTTTCTGCCGTTGGCTAACATAAATGCCGCGGCAGGCTATTACGGGATTGAGCCGGCTGATGTACAATATTCCGTAGTTGTATTTTACGCTGGTTATACTTCTTTTTTCTCGCTTGAAAGACGCTTCTTTCGTTATCTGGCTGCTAAAGAATATTTTTTCATCTTCACTTTAATACAGATACTAACCTCTTTTGGCTGTTATCAGGTGCAAAGCTTACCACTCTTACTCTTGCTAAGGTTCATCCAGGGAATGTGTTTAACCAGTACAGCAAATCTGGCGCTAGCCTTAATTTACAATCGACTAAAAACTGAAAGGGCTAGAGAAATTGGCTACTCTGTGTACTTCGGGATGTTGATTTGTATGCTTCCTTTTAACAATTTCATCACTGCTGATCTGATTGACAGCTTTAATTTCAATGTTTTATATAAAGGTGCCATGTTTTCTTATGTTCCCAGCTTGATATTGCTTTCAGTAATCATGAACAACATCAGGCTGGATATAAAATTTCCATTATACTTATTGGACTGGGCCAGTTTTATTCTATACGCCATATTCCTATCTCTTTTAGGTTACGTTTTGGTATACGGGCAGGAATACTACTGGTTCCAGGACAATAGAATTTTATACAATACGTTGGGTTCTGCTTCATCTCTGTTACTTTTTCTACTGCGGCAATTTGTATTGAAACGGCCTTATTTTGATTTGGAAGTATTTAAATACAGGAACTTTAAAATAGGGGCACTTATTCTGTTTATACTCTACATTTGCAGGTTTGCTTCAGGTCTGACCTCTGCCTATTTTAGTAATGTTTTAGGACTAGACCCCATACATATTTCCTACATCAACCTCTTTAATATTCTTGGAATTATAATAGGCGTAATTACCTCCTGTGTGATGGTACTTCAAAAGAGACCGGTAAGGTTAATATGGATCTATGGTTTTTGTTTGCTATTGCTGTATCATGTAGGTATGTTTTTCTTTCTAAATATTCAAGCCAATGAAAACATCTTCTATTTACCGTTGATTATTCAAGGGCTGGGGGTAGGCATGTTGATGACGCCGACCATCATCTTTATGATTTCTTCAGCACCGGTACGTTTTGGAGCCACCGCAGCTGGAATTTGCTTATTTGTTCGGTGTTTTGGGTTTTATGCCAGCATCGCTTTGATGAATTTTTATGAATTGTTTTCTAAAAGCAAACACTACAATACATTTCAGGAACAATTAACACAGCTTAATCCGGTTACTTCAGTGGCACTTTCTAAACAAACGCAGGCTTTGGTACATCATGGGGCCAATGCTGATAAGGCAATAAAGGTTGCTCAAAAGCTGCTTGTTAAATCAATTGATGTTCAAGGTCAAATACGGTATGCTATGGATTATTATGAAATGATTAGCTGGATGCTGGTTTTTACGATTACATTGGTTGCGCTATTCCCTTACATTAACCGGACAGTGATTTATCTAAGATCCGATCAGCCGGCACCTTTTTAATAGATTTAGCATATGGAAGTTTATCACACACTTAATGAGGTAGTTGAAATTCTATTAGGTCAAGGATATCTGATTGATTTTAAGTGTGTTTATGAAGCCTCATTTAATGATATGCCCATGCCCCAAGACTTCAAGATTGATTCGCTTTATATGGTTAAAGATGAAGAAGAGAATGGCCAAAACCTGTTGGTAGCGGCCATATCTTCTAAAACCTTAAAAGCTAAAACTATATTGGTTAATACTTTGGTTCAATATGATGACCAGCTCATGTTGGATCGGGTAAATATTCGAATTAGACAATTTGTGATTTATCTGATTAAAAAATATAACCCTTTTTAATCAGTTTTTTAAAAATTATTTTAATTCGTTCCATTGTAATTTATCTTTTGTTGTAAATGTGAACTAGAAATTCCTGCTTTACAGCTTTGTTCTCAAACTGACCCGAATAGTGAGCAGTCTGCGTTGCACTATTGGTATCTTTAATTCCCCTTGAAGCGGCACATAAATGGTCTGCTTCAATCACCACCACCACATCATCATGTTGCAAAACTTCTTTTAAAGCTTCTGAAATTTGAATTGTCAAGCGCTCCTGCACTTGTGGACGTTTTGCGTAATACTGTACCAAACGATTGATTTTTGACAATCCAATTACCTGCTTGTCGGGAATATAGGCAACGTGTACCTTTCCAATCATTGGTGCAAGTCAGGGGACTAAATATTCAATCCAAAAAATCTATTTTATATGTTGGGCATTTCGATTCTATGCACATAAAAAATGTATTTCTAAAATGACTAATTTTATGGAAAATGATCTTGAAAAAGCATCATTGTTTTAACAACCTGTAGCATATATTAACGGTCATACACATTAAAAATCATGATAAAATTCAAACGCTTATGCTTTCTGATTATGTTTCTTCTTCCTGGTGGTTTATTTGCCTGTTCATGTGCCAATGAGGGTGTGGTCAATAACTTTCAGCAATCCGAATTTGTGGCAAAAGCTAAAATCATCAAAATAACACCGGATTCAGCAAATTCGGAATACCATGATGCGGTAATAGAAATCATCAATTTATATAAGGGTGAGCGGGAGAATAAGATCAAAATCATGAGTTCACTGAATACTTCCTGCGGTTTTTTGCCGGATGAAAATTCAACATGGATCATATTTGCAAGTACATGGCAGGGAGTGTTGAGTTTTGGGCTCTGCTCTGGCAGCATGCAAGTTGACGAATACTTCGACCCTGTTGAGTATCCAAATGCAGGAAAGAATTGGGGCAATACCGTTAAACTAAGAGAAGGCGCGATTACATTTCTTAGCAACCATAAGATTTTTAACCCCAACCCTTCTTTGATCCGTGCATACAATAGTGAGATCGGTACATTCAAAGGTTATAAAAATGAGAATAGCTTCGCAATTTTTCAAGTGGATGTGAATTCCGACTTCTCGATTGCCGCTATTAAACAGCTTAAGAAGTTCCAGAACGGGAAACTGAACAGGTTGGTTTTTAACAGTATGAAAACGAAGCTAACGCTCGCTGGAAAAAGGGGAAGACCCTTAGGTAAGCCTGCCCGACTGATCTTATTCTGTTACTATTATGAACAAAACGGAGCACACCAAAGCTTCTTAAGCTTTTTCGACGTTTAGGTTTGAAGGAATTTTCAATGCGCTTAAAAATATAACTGCATCGGAAATTACCGGGGGATCTGCAAATGCGCCTTACAATTAGGTAGCTGTTATGCTAATGTTGTAACTTATTTGCTTGTCTTTTGTCTATCTGATAAACCTTATGGTCATGCTATGGTGGTTTCTAAACTAACAGCAGTATTCTTGTTTATTCTTTTTTTGTCAGGCTGTGTTGAAAAAACGATTGAAAATCCTAATGAGGTGTACAAGTTTTGTTCAGGGAGATCAGTTCGGCAATTACCGGTATATGAAATTATAGGACGTTGTTTACTCTGGGGTAGTTAGGTGATTTTTTATATTTGATAAAAAAAACCAATAGAATGAAAGCATTTATTACGTACGAAGGTCTGCCGCTTAATTCTGGGGGAGCGCATCAACTGCCTGCAAAACCACTTACAGAGGTATGTGCCTCGATGCTTAATTTTCTGCAATTGTATACGGATACTCAGGGAGCTGACCGGGTAAGAGTACAATTGGTGGATTTCAGCTTTAGAAATATCATAAAATATTCTTTAAGGTTTGGCTTTCCTTCTTTCGACTGGAACAATTATTTGGCGAATGGAATTAAAGATACTTACTGGAACGTGTATTTGAGAAAAATTGAATATTATGTCGATCAGATAGTCAGCCATCGGGAATTGGGCCTTTCTGTCTACTGGAGGTTTAATTTCATAGATCCTCGTACCAGGAGGGTTTTGCCAGGACAATCAGAACTGCCGGTCCTTGATGCCCGACTAGAAAACTCACGGGTATACCTATGGCTCTCAGCAACGAAATCGACTGCATCTGTCTGGTTTGCCTTTCCATTCGATCATTTGACAGATGACAACTTAAAATATATTGAAGGCATCCAGGAAACCCTGCCTTTCAAGTTTTCAAAACGCTTCTGGCGCCTGTGGAACAAATCCGATAATGGTAAGTGGATTCCAAAGAAGATTTGAAGCTTGCGATACAAAAGGGAACAAGAAAGTGGCTTTATTCTCCAAAGAGTCTTGTGGTTTTCTTTCCGATGAAAGAGATTGCTGTCATTTCGCCACTGCTGCTGGTCCTGGGGCCTATTAATACCGCAATCTTTGTGTTTTTGTTTTTTATTTTATAAGGATTCGGAACGGTTAGGGGTACGCCTTTCCCTACTCCGCATTTGCCCTTGGCATAATACCAGTTATTCTTTTGCTCCTTTTTATTTACCATTTTGACGAAATAGCCTAAATTACCTTCTCCGACAGCCTGGCAATGGCACAGGCGGATTCGGGAGATAAAAAAAATGCAATGCTGATGTATAAAAAAGCTTTAGCGCTTAACCCAAATCTCAGCAGCGGTGTTAATGCTTTAAAAAAGCTGAACAGTGAATGATAAGCCCCGTTCTTACCCTATATGTGATATTTGAAAAAGTTGCAGCTTCATCTGAGAGCTAATTGTGGGTATGTGCATTTAATCCATTTACTGCTTTGTTCCCATAAATAATGCAGTCCCAGAGTCTGATATGATAACCAGAATCAGGATTTGTGACTTCCAGCTTAATATGATGTTTACCTTCTGGTAATTGGTATTTCCAGGTTAGCTCATGCCTGCGTGTTTTAAACGAAGAGGAAAGAACGGCAGTTTCATGAAGTATTCCATCAATGTAGACCTTAACTTTAAAACTGTAATCTGCTGCCTTTGCATCATGCTTATCGTTACTTCCGCGCAAGACAAATCCGGTTCCCTCGAAGTCAAAGTCATAGGTTAAACCCATATTCTTATTTAAAATGGTCTTAAGGATGGGATGTACACCTTCAAAACCCTGTTCGTATTTCACCGGTTTCGGCTTTTGTACGGCGATTTCAATCTCATCGGAGTTTACCTTGCCACCATTGTTAATGATGGTTTGCAGCGCATGTTTATAGCTAATTTCGTAAACCTTGTTCAATGACATGGAGGTGTATTTGAAGTCCAGATCTTCACTGCCCTTTAACCCTTTTTTCCAATAGTCCGGTATTTTGTCGTAACCTAACATGGTACCCAATATACCTGCTGCTGAAGAAGGATTGCAGTCTGAGTCCTGTCCGGTTCTGGTGGCTATTTCCAGTGTTTTTGCAAAATCACCTTTGCCGTATAAAAGCCCCATAACTACGTATGCAGAATTCACTTTAGCGTCAATATTGAAAGGAGTAAATATGCCTTCCGGACAACCATTTTCTGCAGCATATTTCTTTTGCACTTCAAACCAAGTTTGTTTCCAGTCTCTGGGAAACTGCTTATGCCAGCGAATGACATCTGCTATGCATCGGTAGAAAAGCGTGTTTTGAGGAATGGTTTTTAATGCCTCATTTACTACAACATTGACATCGTTACTGGTAAAAGCCATACTATACATTGCGCCCATAAAAACACCTCCGTACCAGCCGTCACCATAATTCATGATATGGCCTACCTTATCGCTGATTTGGCTCGCGGTATTGGGCATACCCGGCGTCATAAGTCCTGCAAAATCCGCTTCGATTTGATAGTCAATGTCGTCTGAATGAGGATTGTTTAACCAATGACCACTCTCAGGTGCCTTGATCCCGTTCAGTATGTTATACCTGGCCGCCTGGTTTGCATGCCATAAACTGTAAGAAGCAGTTGCAAACGCATCAGCAAAGGCATCAACTGGAGCATCCAGACCCTGTTTTTCCATTACTTCCACGAATGTGAGATCCATATAAATGTCGTCAAAAAGATCCGGCCATTCTTCCATCAGCCTTTTCACATAGCCTTCCTGATAAGGTATAATTTGATTGTCCTGGATATAAGTTCCGTTGTATCTGAATTCAGTATAGCTGCCAAAACTCACACCTATAGTTTGTCCTGCCCAGCCGCCCTTAATCTTATCCTTTAAAACTTTAGTACTTAGTTTTAAAACTTTGATGTTTTTATCAACACTGGTAGCACTTATTGAAGGGATAATAAGTGCAACAAAAAGAATTGCATAAAAGTTAGTGATATATTTTTTCATATTGATCCTTAAAATTAAACATTTCCACCGATAATTATCATACCTATTCCCAATACGAAACACATGAATATTGCCCAAATCAGTGTATTAATCTTTGAGCTGCATCCTTTAAATTCTTTCCAGATGATTTAAAGATAAGGAAAGCAAAAAATGTAAACCCATTGTTCCAGGTTTGTGAGATTCAGGTGTCTTACCAGCCAAAGTTTAAAGCTTCTGAATGTCCAAGAGCGGGTAGCTCGGGAGAAGCTTATCGTGTATTGATCAGCAACTTGGATACAGAAGATTTATTTAATTTACATTTTTTACATTTCTTTTTACAATGTTATTGGTGCCTGAATGAATCCGCCAAGCTAGGTTTGGGTAAATAACAATGTTGGTATGAAAATTCATTTATTATTTCAGATGCTGATGTACTTTTCGCTGGCGGCTTTTGCCCGGCAAAAGGAAAGCTGGGTAGACAAGCCGATTGTTGAGTGGCCCAAGATTGCAATGATCAATGAGGTTCAGTTTAAAAACGGTGACCGCTATGTTCATTCTTCTTTTAAGTACGCGGGTACAGGGTTTTTAATTGATAACGGTAAGGACACACTGGCGGCAACCGCTAAGCACATTCTCTGGATTGCTAAAAACAAGCAGAGCAAGGGGACTGAAGTCAATGCCGCGCTTAAAGAATGGTTGATGCGGCCAAAGGGTGATATGCGGGATTCAGCCGTGATGGACGAGTTACTAAATGAAGACCCTGACGAAGTGCTGGAGGGCAAGGAATCCACGGTACAGGAACGGGACTGGATTGTGTTTACGGTAAAAAAGAGCTCGCCTAATTTATATCCTTTAAAGCCCCGCTATACGCAGGTGAAGCCGGGAGAGAAGGTATATATTTTAAGTTGCGCCTATGAGGATAGCCTCAGTACGGTTCATCAGGGCAGGGTTTATCAGAAATATGGAATGGACATCCTGATCGAACGTGATATGAAGACGCATAAGGGCGGCAGCAGTGGTTCACCGGTGATTGATTCCAATGGCTATCTGATCGGGATCATTACTGGTAGCGCGGGTGCTGAGGTGGGTAATGTATCAGTGGCAATCTCCAATGAATACCTCAGGAATGTGCTGGACAAAAAGCCGGGTCTTAATGAACCGAAGAAGGACTATGGTGAGCTGATTTACCATGCGGTAATTCATGAGGGTGTTGGGGCAGCGATCAGGCGGTATCAGGATTTGGTTAAGGATCCCAAGAATTATTACGTTTACAACCTGCGCAGTCCGAACCGGAGTGGTCTGAGGGAAACAGGAGAAAGGCTTTTGGCCGAGGGTCGCATTGGAGAGGCAGTGACGATCCTGAAGTTTAACCTCAAAGTGAATCTCAAATTTCATGAGAATTACAACCTGCTGGCTAAGGCTGAGCTAGCGGCCGGAAATACGGCTGGGGCGATAATGGCCTATCGGCAATCTGTAAAATCAAACGGTGATAAGCAAAACGAGGCTTATGCCGCATTGGAAAAATTAAATGCCAAACCTTAAGAAATGAAAAATAACTATTTAATGCTATTGGCGGTACTGTTCTGTCTGGCAAATGTGACTATGGCAAGGCAGCAGCCAGCTGGCAAGCCGATTGTTTACAAATTGGATTTGAATGCGAGCCGGCTATTGTGGAAGGCCACGAAGGTCAATGGGGGGCATAATGGCTTTTTACTGTTTAATTTGGGTGTGTTGAATGCGGATGGGAAAGGCAAATTGCTGAATGGCAATTTCGTGATGAATATGACTTCCATCACCGCGGTGGACAAATTGCTGCTGAATGAGAACCGGGAATCTGAACAGGTGATCAAGGCGGGTAATTTATTTGCCACTGCCCAAAATCCAACCTCAACCATCAGTGTGAAGTCTATTGTGGCTACCGGTCGGATAAACCAGTACAAAGTGGCCGGTGAGCTAACCATAAAAGGTGTGACTAAGCCCTTGATTTTTCTGGCAACGATCAGTCCCCGTGCGAATGGGTTAAAAGCTTTGGCCGAAATGGATATCGACCGAACAAAATGGGGGATCACTTATAAGTCGGGCAATTTTTTTTCCGATTTGAAGGATGAGCTGATCTCTGACATGATTCACATTTCACTTAACCTGGTATTTTATAAGGAAGGATAGTGATGAACTTTGGCTGAAAGTGGATAAATAAACGAGGAATTGTTTGATAAGTAAATTCATGACGAGCCACTTACCAGGATTGAGGACATTGCCCGCTGGTTGAATTCTTGGTAACCGATGGCTGGTGGATTACCGGGCAAACCATTTTTGCGGTTACATTTTCATTTCCCTGGATAAATCCTTAACTTAAAATGATGATAGTGAAAATTATAAATACCTTACTTATACTGTTTGCCGCTTATATGGGGACCAAGCAGGGTTGGGCAATGTTTTCCGGTAAAAGCGAAATGCTGGAGCTGTTTGGTAAATGGAACATTGGCAGGCAGGGAGTAATGGTTTTAGGCTTCTTTACGTTGTTGAGTGTTGCCCTGATCCTCATTCCTAAAACTTTTGTCTGGGGAAATTTTCTGATGGCCGCTGGTATTTTATTGATTATCTGTTTTCATTTGCTGGATAGAGATTTTAAAGGGGTAATGATCGAGGTACCTTTCCTTTTGCTATCCCTGATCATCATTTACCTGCAGCATCCACTTGCCAAAATAAGCTGAAGTATCTCATGAATGATGAGCTAATCCTCAGGAATGTAGCTAAACATATTGATCTGGATGCAGAAGAAATAACAATTTTTTGTCTATGCTGAAATGGAAGCCGGTAAAAAGAAAAACCTTAATACTCAATTCCGGCGAGGTCTGTAAGTACATTAGTTTTGTCCATAGCGGGGTATTGACGGCCTTTTATTTGGATAATCAGGGAAAGCAGATGAGGTAATGTTTGCTGTCAATGATTGGTGGATAACAGATATGTATTGTTTTTTAAATTATATAGTTCCAGAATATTATCCTTTACCCGGCATTTCTGAATAGCTTATTAAAATCATTGCTGCTTCTGTGTTCACCCCGCTTCATATATCCAATTTTTTAGTAATTTTAGGAAGATCAAAACCATTATACAGATGTCGGAATACGATTCAGCAAACCGTTTTACTGTTAAGCAAATTGAAACTGCTCACCAAAAAGTAAAAAGCGGAGCAGATTTTCCAGCTTACATTAGGGAAATCATCGCTTTGGGAGTTAAATCTTTTGAAACCTTTGTGATTGATAGTCATACCGATTATTATGGTGATAATGGCTATCTTGTTACTTCTGATCCTCAATACACTTCTCTCCGAATTGCCGGAAAAAGTGACAGTGAAAGATTTAAATCTTATCTAAAGGATCATCAGAAAGGTGGATCTGACTATTTCACCTTTTGCATGCAATGTGCAGAAACTGGGATTGAGAAATGGATCGTCTGCACGGAAAAAATGACCTGCACCTATTATGACTATTTAGGCGAAGAGGTTCTGGTCGAAACGATTCCTTCATGATTTTTTGTTTTTCTATCCGTATGTTTGCTATAGAATAGGGTCACAAATAGGCCCGGCAATTGTTCAATTGTTAAACAGACAATAAAAGTTATGAGCAGAAGAATTATCTTATCCATGCACACAAGCCTTGATGGGTTTGTTGCCGGATCCAATGGAGAAATGGACTGGATTAAAGTTGATAATGAGCTGTTTGATCATGTTGGACAGTTGACAGATGAAGCTGACACCGCATTGTATGGAAGGGTTACTTACCAAATGATGGAGGGATACTGGCCAAATGCGGCAGATCAACCCAATGCTTCAAAACATGATATTGAACATTCCAGATGGTATAAAGAGGTAGGTAAAATTGTGTTGTCCAGAACGTTACAGAAACAAGCAGATAAACTGATATTAATTAGCGATGATATTGCCGAGAAAATAAATAGTATCAAGCAACAGTCTGGAAAGAATATTCTGATATTTGGCAGCCCAACGGCTGTGCATGCACTGATAAAGGAAAATCTGATTGACGAATACTGGTTGTTTGTCAATCCTGTAATTTTGGGAGCTGGGATCCCTTTATTTACTAACCTGGAACAAAAGATCAAATTAAAACGGTTATCAACTAAGGAATTGTCTTCTGGTGTTACGGCGTTGAATTACGTTGTTGACAAGTGACCGGCTGAGTCTCTGTGCTTTGAAATTTCTGCTCAAAAGATCCCAACCTTGCAGAAATAAAAAGTACTGGATAAAACGAAACCAAGCAATTTTCATCAAAACTTACAGGCAAAATATTCGCCATTTTTCTTATACTTAAAGTGTTGTTTTAGTTTTCAAATCTATTTTCCAACAAACTTAACAAATGCATCTTTGTGCTGATCGGCAACGCTGATTAATCCATCATGTCTTGGCTCCGGAAAATTAGAAAAGTCAAAGTCTATAATTTTATCTTTAAAGTGTGTAGTTATCACAATTTCATGAAATGCATAAAAGTAGATTCATCTTTTTTTATAGATAATAGGATGGGAGCGATTCCGTAACTTAAAGGTCTAATTAAAAGTGTTTTAAGGAGCTTGAGATTCAAAAAAAAATATTATATTTATTCATAGCTCTAATGCTTCCTGAGTAAAATGTTATTTAACTCTTTAAGTTTTGCTCTTTTTTTACCGGTAGTTTTTCTGCTGTACTGGTTTGCAACAAAAGGTAACCTCAAGTTTCAAAATAGATTGTTGTTAGTATCCAGTTATTTCTTTTACGGATGTTGGGACTACAGGTTCCTCTTTCTATTGATTTTTTCGACCTTGTTGGATTATTTTTCTGGAATAAAAATAAGTGAAGCCAGTAGTAAAAAGGTAAGGCTTTTTTGGCTCTGGCTAAGCATCGGTATAAACTTAGGCTTTTTAGCCGTCTTTAAATATTTCAATTTTTTTATAACTTCTTTCGCTGAGGGGATTTCTTTATTGGGCTTTAAACCAAGTTTTCTCACTTTAAATGTATTACTACCCGTGGGGATTTCTTTCTATACTTTTCATGGTTTGTCTTACATTATAGATATTTATAAAAACAGAATAAAGGAAGAACGTAATTTTATAGATTATTCACTCTTTGTAAGTTTCTTCCCATTGCTTGTCGCCGGACCTATTGAAAGGGCAACCCATCTTTTACCGCAAATAAAAAGAGAAAGGACTTTTGATACTTCAAAAGCAGTAGACGGATTAAGGCAAATTTTATGGGGATTGTTTAAAAAGATTGTTATTGCAGATAGCTGTGCAGAATATGCCAATATGATATTCAACAATTCATCCCAATACAATGGAAGCACTTTAATATTGGGGGCATTATTTTTTACTTTCCAGATTTATTGCGACTTTTCAGGTTATTCTGACATTGCCTTAGGAACAGCCCGTCTTTTTGGTATTGACCTGTTGAAAAACTTTGCATTCCCTTATTTTTCAAGAGACATTGCAGAGTTCTGGAGAAGATGGCATATTTCCTTGTCGAGCTGGTTTAGAGACTATCTGTATATTCCTTTAGGTGGAAGTAAGGGGAGCATCTGGAAAAAGGTAAGAAATACATTTATCATATTCTTGGTAAGTGGTTTCTGGCATGGAGCTAACTGGACTTTTATTGTCTGGGGACTGTTAAATGCCCTATACATAATGCCCTCAATATTTTTTGAAACAAATAGGAGAAATCTCGATGTGGTAGCTCAGGGGAGAGTCTTTCCTAATTTAAGGGAAATCTTATCCATGGGGGTAACTTTTGGATTAACTGTAATTGCCTGGGTGTTTTTTAGAGCAAAAGATCTTCATCATGCTTTTGAATATCTTGGAGGCATGTTCTCCACTTCGGGGTTCAGCAAGCCACAAATATTTCCGCGATCTATCTTATTACTAATCGCCGTGTTTATATTGATAGAATGGAGGGGTAGAACGCAGGAGTACGCTATTGCTAATTTCGGGTTTAACTTTCCTAAGCCGGTTAGATGGGCCTTTTATTATACTTTGGTGCTGGCAATTGTTTGGTTCGCCGGCGAAAAACAACAATTTATTTATTTCCAGTTTTAATATGAGACAGTTTCTGAAATCCACCTTTCTATTTCTGCTTCCAATACTGGTTCTTGGAATTCTAGAAGAATTTCTCCTTCGTCATATTCCTAATGATTATGAACTTAAGAGTAACTATTTAAAAGTGCACACAAGTGAGATAGCTGTTTTATTTCTGGGAAGTTCACATGCTTTTTATGGAATTAACCCGGCCGTTGTTAAGGAGAAATCCTTCAACGCGGCTTATGTTTCGCAATCACTTGATTTAGATGATGACATCCTCGAAAAATACGACACAAACTGGAAAAGTTTAAAATTCATTGTTGTGCCTATTTCTTATTTTAGTTTATATAGCTCTTTGAGGCATAATGATGAAAGCTGGAGATTAAAAAATTATGCAATCTATTGCGGAATTGAGGCAACAGATGATGTTTTTAGTCACTTTGAAATATTTGGCCAGTTTGAACAGAATATGGACAAACTGTATCTATATTATATTAAAAAGAATAGTCTTCTTACTTCCTCTTATCTGGGCTGGGGAGAACACAAAACGATGATGGATAAAGTAGCTTTCCTTAATAGTGGAACAATCGCTGCAAAAAGGCATACCGGAATAAATGAGGAATATTTTGCAAAGAATAAAGTTGTTTTGGAACGCATCATTAGTTTCGCAAAACAAAGGAACATAAAGGTGCTATTTTATACTCCGCCTGCTTATAAAACATATTTTGAGCACTTGGATGTGAAGCAACTTAACCAAACAGTTCATCTGATGGCAGATTTAGCCGCTCATTATAAAAATGTAACTTATGTAAACTTACTAAAAGATAACTCATTCGATATTTCAGATTTTCATGATGCTGATCATTTAAATAAATTAGGTGCAAAAAAGCTATCTGTTATGCTTGATGGAGTAATTCAACAGATAAATCTCCAAAATAAATAAAACCTCAATCGTCGATTAGGGATGTTGATTTGCAGATGGCATGAATTTAGCAGAAAACTAAATAAAGAGAATTATGAAAACTGTAAATGTTTTAATAGCTGGGGCTCTAATTTTATTGGTTAGTTCTTGTTACACAACGCGAACTGCAGGGAATAGTGGGAAAGTTCCACCAGGTCAGGTTAAGAAAGCAACTGGTTCAAAGTCGGCAAAGCCTTATGCACCTGGGCAAAATAAGCACTAATAGCTTCAGCCTAAAGTATGCTAGGAATCTATATTGTTCATTAATCTTCTTGCTGAGGTGTAATGAGTGTTCCGGAATGCTCGTGATAGACGAAGCTGGACTGTATTGACATTGAATAATGGTGAATTTGTTTTACATGCCATCACAAATATTGTGAACAAAGACTACTCTATTTTTGGTAAATTAGTATAGATTTAAGACAGTACTTTTTATTAAAATTTTAGACTGAAAACCATGCGTCGGGAACATAATTAGACGGTTTACTTAAAGAAAGTTGAAAGATTTTGCTGCAATTTGTTCAAACCGCTTTCAAAATGATTATTTGATGATGAGTATGTAAATCTCGACTTAGGCACGCATTGTAAGTTCATTTTAATTTAGGAATTTGCGGCTTTCATTAATCGAATTGTAGAACAAAATATGAATAAATTTCTGTTGGTGCTATGCTTTATAAGCAACGTTCTAATACTAGACACTGCTTATTATTTTGCCCAAAGCTAAGCATTATATGGAATTTTGATCTAAATAAATAATGAAAATATAAATATTATAAACCAAGCGGGATTGAAATACATTTTTCTAGGCAGGAGATGATATTCATTTTAACCTATTGCCATTTGTTTGTAAACCAAATCACTCTTTGGTTTGTCCAACTTAAAAATATTAACTTCTCAATAAAAAAAAACATAAAAACATTTGCGAAACCAATTGGTTGCTTATATATTTGCAACTGATTGGTTTCATAATAATTGATTGTTGAAATGAGAAGAGATATTTTTCAAGCTATTGCAGACCCCACAAGGCGGGCTATCATTGTACTTATAGCTATACAAGGAATGACGCCTAATGCTCTTGCTGAGCATTTTGATACCTCTCGGCAGGCTATTTCCAAACACTTGCGCATTTTAACAGAGTGTGAATTGATAAAATCAGAACATAAGGGTAGAGAAATCTATTACCTACTTGAAATAGACAAAATGAAGGAAATAGACAAATGGCTGGAGCAGTTCCGTAAAATTTGGGAAACAAGATTTAGCCAACTTGATGACTTACTATTAACAATGAAAAATATAAAAAAATGAAAAGTAATCTATTATTCGACTTTACAGTCAACAAGTCTACAAATACAGTATTTGTAAACAGAGAATTTGCGGCAAATCAATCTTCAGTTTGGGATGCATTCACAAAACAGGAAATCCTTGACAAGTGGTGGGCACCTAAGCCCTGGATTTCAAGGACAAAATATATGAACTTTAAGGAGGGAGGACGTAGGTTTTATGCAATGGTAGGCCCTGAAGGAGAGGAACATTGGTCCATTCAGGATTTTACAGCTATAACTCCCAAAACAAATTTCAAATTCTTAGATGCTTTTACTGACAAGGATGAAAAGATCAATCCAGAAATGCCTGGTTCAGAGTGGAATTTGGAATTTAACGAAACAGAAGAAACAACAACGGTAAACATTACTATCAAGCATAAAACACTTGCCGATCTGGAGAATATTATCAATATGGGCTTCAAGGAAGGATTTACCATGACATTGGATTACCTGGCTACCTTATTGGCGAAATAAATCCAAGGTAAGATGAAAATATCTCCTATCCATTTGCCTTGTAAAATCAGGTATTGAAAACAGATGGTATGGACGAACTATGCAGATGTGTTAACAAGTTGAGCCTTGTAGGTAATAACTTTGAGCCGTACAGATAAGTCAAGTCAAATTAGCGTACCGATCTTTGTATCATGACAACGATCAAAAAAATCCAATTGGGCCAAAACGGCCCGCTCGTGTCCAAACTGGGTTTGGGCTGCATGCGCATGTCTTCTGTATGGGGCGGCCCTACACCTGACGAAACAGAGAGTATAGCAACAATAAATGCCGCGCTAGACAGTGGTATCAACTTTTTAAATACCGGCGACTTTTATGGAGCAGGACACAATGAATTGTTAGTAGGTAAGGCTATTAAAGGTCGCAGAGATGATGCTTTTATAAGCGTTAAATTCGGCGCTTTTTTTCATAATGGCCAGTGGTTGGGTCTTGATCTGCGTCCAGTGGCTATCAAAAACTTCATTAATTATTCACTTACCCGTTTGGGTATTGAAACAATTGATCTATACCAACCATGCCGTATGGATGGTAGTGTACCGGTTGAGGATATCATTGGTACAGTTGCAGATCTAATAAAAGAGGGTAAAGTGCGTTACGTTGGTGTTTCTGAGATTACGCCTGAACAATTGCGCCATGCTAATCAAGTTTATCCGATAAGCGCGTTGGAGATAGGCTATTCTTTAGCCGATAGGCAGATCGAAAACGAACTGTTGCCAGTCGCAAAAGAACTGAACATAGCGGTAGCCGCTTTTGCCAACACCGCCGAAGGGTTATTAACCGGGGATATGAAGGCACCCCTTGCGGCAGACGACCATCACCTACATTTTTCCCGTTTCCAAGGCGACAATCTTGTTAAAAATTTAGAGAAAGTAGACGCATTGAAAGCTTTAGCGAACGATAAACAGGTTACACCTACCCAAGTGGCCATTGCTTGGGTAAATGTACAGGGCGACCATATTATGCCCCTGGTAAGCATGAGCCGCCGTGCAAGATTGACTGAAAATGCAGTTGCTATGGATATCGTATTTACACATGCAGAAATGGAATTATTAAATACTATTTTTGCACATGGCGCCATTGCAGGCGGTACTTACTTACAGAGATAAATGACCAATCCTGCTGAAATACTTCCAGGCGTAATCTTCTATTCTTATCTTTCAGCAGAACGGAAAGATAAAGTATGCTTCTGGAACCATCATACCCTGGTATTGATGGTTTCGGGGCAGCTTCATTTAGAAACTGCCAGCCAGCGAACGGAAGTAAAAGCTGGTGAAATGTTGCTTGTGGGTAAAAATCAATTAGGTACACTTACTAAAACACCGCTTCCTGGCCAAAGTTACGAGAGCATTGTTATTTGTTTGCAGGATGATTTGTTACGCAAAATTGCCCTGGAGGAACAGATAGGTGTTGAGCCTAAATACTCCGGTCCATCTAATGTGCCAATTCCTCCTGATCCTTTTTTGCTGGGTTATTTCCAGTCTATTATTCCTTACGCCCGTGCCACGGTCGAGACGCTGCCTGAAGAGATGGGCATCCTCAAAGTAAAAGAAGGTGTTAAATTATTATTACATAGCTTGCCACAATTAAAGTCTTTCCTGTTTAACTTTGCCGAACCCCATAAAATTGACCTGGAGCATTTTATGATGTCCAACTTTCATTTTAATGTTTCGGTTGAAAGATTTGCCCACCTTACTGGGCGTAGCTTGGCTGCGTTTAAACGCGACTTCACAAAAATATTTGCCATGCCGCCCCGGCAATGGCTGTTAGATAAACGTTTAACAGCAGCACGACATTTGATAGAGCATAAGCATCAAAAGCCATCGGCTATTTATCTTGATCTTGGATTTGAAAGCCTTCCACACTTTTCGCGCTCATTTAAAAAGAAATTTGGTAAAACAGTAAAAAGCGTACAAAAATATCAGCTCTAGATGTTCTAAATAATCCCATTTTTAGAACTAGGCTATATGATTAATATTATAAATTTTAAGACTAAATATTTTAGCAATACATTGTTTTTAATGTAAAAATATTAGTAATTTTGAAAATAAGATATTAACCGCTAAATAAGAAAACTATGGCAACAACAAACACCTACCTGAACTTCAATGGGAATTGCGAGTCAGCATTTAACTTTTACAAATCTGTCTTCGGTGGGGAATTTACCTACATCGGACGTTTTGGCGAAATGCCCGAAACCGAAGAATACAAAGTGCCGGAAGCCGATAGAGGTAAAATCATGCATGTATCATTGCCAATAGGTGCTTCTATCCTGATGGGTAGTGATTGTGGAGGGGACTGGGCACCAACATTTGTGCTGGGAAATAATTTTTCTGTTTCTGTATCTGCAGATAGTAAAGAAGAAGCAGATCAAATTTTCAATGCTTTGGCAGTCGATGGAAAAATAACAATGCCACTGGCAAATACATTTTGGGGAGATTATTTTGGGATGCTAACAGATCAGTTCGGGATAAACTGGATGATGAGTTACAACGAGCAAATCAAAAAATAGCAAGATAAATAAATCAGCATATAATAGATAAAAGTGTCACCAGCATCTATTTCTACAAGGTCGTGGATTATAGTACCATCTTCAATACCTTTAGTATGTCTATTGGAGCGTCAGAATGTTCTGCCAAAACAAGTGTCATCAATGCTAAATGCCAACTATGTTCTGCATCATTTTCATGTCTGTTGCTATTAAATAATTTAGTTCTGCGCTGAATATATTTTAGCTTGTCAAGCTCTTTGATAAATGCTACTTGTTGCAATAAATCGTGTATATTCTTACTTATTAATCTTGTAGTAAATAATATTTATATGAAAATGTTAAAGTTAAGCAGCTTTAGCATAAATATGATATTTTGGATATTCAGTTAAATTGACTACTTATTCCCAAATGCAAAATAAACTGAGGCTGGAGGAATCTCTTCTGAGTTAGAGAATGCCTTAAGATAAGCAGTTTTATATTTAGTTCTCTTCTTATCCTCATGGAGAACACTTAAACTTTGATATAACCCCAGTAATGACCAGCCATTTCCCGGATTTAGTTCCAGATCCATTTTGTAAACCTTTATTGCAGTTGTTGGCTTTTTTAAACTTAAAAGGTAAGCTCCTAAAAATTGCCTTGCAGGAATCGGCCAATCCATTGGTTCGCTGTAAACCATTTCGTCCTCTATTTTTATAGCCTTATTGAGGCTGTTAATCCCTGCAGTATTCCTTTTCTGATCAAATAAAATAGCGGCATTTAAAATGCCTTCCGCAATTTGTGCTGCTTGCAATGGAGTATTGAAAGGAATGTGTTTTATTTTTAAAATTGGATCTGTTATTTTATTGCGTAACAGAATAAGCTGCCCGTATGCTAAATCCCGTTTTCCCGTATACACATATGCCAGTCCTTTCGCAAAATTGTCCAATATCCCCGCGTATACCCAACGGTCATTTAGCTGAACAGTATCCTTTAATAGCTCATCCCATTTACCAAGTCTTACCATTGTAAAAACCGGCATCATATATAAATATTGAGCATAGGTATCTTCATAAGTTGGCCCCACACTTTTTCTACACCTAAAGGCGTATTGTATTCCCTTGGTGTACATTCCACCTGTCAAGGCGCAAAAAGTCTGTACTGCAAAATAGTGTGAAGAATGTTTGTTAAGTGAAAGATGTCTGGCAAGCGAATCATAACGCATTAGGCTCGCGTCAGCACTGTCATTGGCGGTTACACCTAATGCGTATAAGCCGTTTCTTTGATACACATGGCTAGACATGTGAACCATATGAGCCACGCCCGGAAATAGATCTTTCAGTAGCTGCGCATTGGGAAGTGTTTGCTCCGGCTTACGCGAAGCTTCCATTAGATGTATATAATAGTGTAAAGCAGCAGGATGCTTTGGGTTTTTCTGCAGTATATTTTCACACAAACTGACCACTTCAGGTGTCCATCCCTTTGCTGACCCATCGTTATTCCAAAAGTTCCAGGGATGAATTAGCATCACTGCGTCTATAAATAGTGCCTTTATGTCTGCATCCTGTGGATATGAGGAAATAAGCGTTCTCATGCCCTGTGCATATAACTCGTTCAGTTTTGTTTTTATGGTATCCGTTTCTGATGACGGATACCTCAGGTTCATAACTTTAAGCAGGTTGCGCTCTTTTACAGATGCGCTGCCAGCTGATTGATTCATTAATTTTAGTACCTCCTGTATATTCTTAGGGATAGTGTAATTGTGGGCAGAATTATAGTAGGGCCCCATTGCCAATGCTTGTCCCCAATAAGCCATAGCACAATTCTGATCAAATCTAGCTGCCTCTTTAAAGGAAGCTAAGGCTTCCTTCATATGGTAACTATAATACATAGTTAATCCCTGATTAAAATAAATCTGCGCACTATCATTCGTCGTGGATATTTGGTAGGAATAATTTCCCCAATCGGGCAAATGCATAATAAACTTGCCGTTTTCTGTTGTCCTAATACTTTCTGTGGGAGACAAGGAACCACAAGTCGCTACAGTTGTTTTGCTGTAATCCAATAGATATGAAGGCTTTTGGGTATATTTATCACTGCCAGAAAAGAAGAGGCCGCAAATAAAAAGCAGAATTATCGTTTTCATAAGATTGGCATTAAGATTAATCAGCTACAATTAATTAAAGCTCAATTAAATATACCATTTTTGGAGATCTTTTTTGCTGTTTTTCAGCTTTAAGAAAAGGTTTATTTGGTGACTGTTAGCTCGCTTTATGATTTATCCATCAGTGTAATCCAGGTTTTTACCATCAAAAATCCTTAACTATCTGCTATGCTCGGAGTGGAAAAGCGAGATTTTGTGGGGTGTCTATGACCATTAAAGGCACTCTAGCAACCCCTAAGGGGTATTGTCGGTTATTGTTTAGATATCTTATATAATTTACCGCTATCTGTTGCTGCGTAAATAGCACCATCTTTACCGTTAGCCATACAGCGCCAGCGTTCGTTTTTATCGGAAAGCAAACGTTCTTCGCCTACAACTTTGTTGTTTTTTATAACCAAACGAATAATATGCTGTCCACTTAATCCACCTACAAAAAGATTGTTTTTCCATTCAGCTATGTTGCCTGTGTAAAACATCATGCAACCTGGCGAGATAACTGGATCCCAATAGTAAACAGGCTGCACAGTACCTTCTTTTTGTTGTATACCATCATAAACCTTTTGGCCGCCGTATTCAATACCATAAGTCACATAAGGCCAGCCATAGTTGGCTCCTGGTTTAATCAAATTGATTTCATCGCCACCGCGAGGACCAAACTCTGTCTCCCAAAGGTCACCATTTATTGGGTTAATTGAAAGTCCATCCGGGTTACGAAAGCCATATGCATAAATCTCAGGCTTTGCATCTGCACGGCCTATAAATGGGTTACCTGCAACCGGTTTACCGTCTTTGGTAATATGGATAATTTTACCAGTGGTTGCATTTAAATCCTGTGCTTTCTCGCGAATGTCATTTGATTGACGATCACCCGAACTGATGAAGATATTGCCCTGTTTATCAAATACCAAGCGTGAACCAAACTGACCAGCACCTTTAAAGCGCGGACTGGCTTCGAATATTACACTTACGTTTTCCAGCTTTGTTTCATCGGCTGATAATTTGCCTTTAGCTACCGCTAATGTTGCTCCTTCACCTGGTTGTGCGTAGGTCCAGTAAACCATGCGATTTTTGGCAAAATCAGGGTCAATGTTTATATCTAGTAAACCTCCCTGTCCCTGAAATTGTACTTCCGGGAAACCAGTGATGGTTTTGTCAATTTTACCTGCAGTTGTTAATATTTGCATAGCTCCAGGCTTACTGCTGATTAGTAAACGGCCGTCGGGTAAAGCGTGCATACCCCAAGGGCCATTTAGTTCGGTGCTGATAACTTTAATAGTATATGGAGTTTTGGTTTTAACGCTACCAATACGGGTTTGTCCGGCAAACGCAGGCTTATAGTCGGTATTAGCCTTATTTTTTTCAACCGGTTTGCCGGTTTGTGCCATACTGCATACGGTTAATGATAAAAGTGTGATGCTTAGGGCTACCGGTTTATAAATTTTTGAAAACATAATTCGATTTGGATAAATATCATGTAAGTTACAATCTTTCTAGCTTTATGTTTGAATACAACATGTTTTTTACAGTAATTCTTCCTTTAAAATACAATACCTGATGGGAAATTTAAATAATCTTGTTACTAACCGTATAAGAAAGCGCTTCTACGATATTATTTACACCTAAACGTTCAAAAATTCGTCTTCGGTAATATTTTACAGTATCAGGAGAAACAAAGATTCTTTCTGCAATTTCGCTAATTGTTAATCCTTGTGCATGCAAACGCAATATCTCTATCTCTCTTTTTGTAAGTTTTGGTTTCTCTTTTTTGTACCAAATACTATTTTTTACATTTAGTTCCCAGGTTTCATCAGTTCCCTGTTTATGAATATAAACATTCCCCGCATTTTTATGGTGAGAAATCGAAACTATGCACATCGCTTTCCACAACTGCTCATCGGTTGTTAAAAACAAAGGAGTAAGCTTATGATTGATCAGAACATGTTTACCATCCTTATTAATCAAATGGAAATCGTAAGTTATACTGTACAATTTTTTTGCATTGCCCGGCAATTTTTTATAAAAGTCAAAACCGGCGTTATTAATCAGATCCAATAGTTCCAAATCACCCTCAGGAACATTTCTAAAATAGAAGTCATAGCCCATATTCAATACTTCCTTAGAAGAATGCCCACATAAAAATAGTGGATTTTCTGAAACGTATTCAAACCCCATCTTTTCATAATCAATAACATATATACTTTCATAGGTTAACCTTGCAAAAGATTTTACAACATCCAAATAATGCTGCTGTTGAAGATGATCCTCTTTTGTTACTTCTCTGACTTTATTCTTTGTAAGTAGGCTTGAATTAATGTTGTTTTTCATTAGTGATTAGTGGCTAATAACAAAACTACACTTTAGTGTAGTTTTTGAGAATTCTTTTGTGTTCATTTTTGTATATAGTAGTTTTTACACAGCTAGTAGAAGGGCTTCCTAAGATTATGGATTGGTGGCAATTATACCGGAAACGCAATAACAACCAAAATACAGAAAGAAAAAACAGATGACGAATTGTAAAGCTTGCAACATCGAATTAACTTCAAAATATTGTCCAAACTGTGGACAATCCAGCCAGCTTAAAAGAATTGATGGGCATTACATCATTCATGAGATTGAACACGTTTTGCATTTTGAACGTGGGATTTTATACACTATAAAAGAACTCATAGTAAATCCAGGACAAAACGTAAGAAATTATCTTTCAGAAAACAGAAGCCGACTTGTCAAACCAATAATTTTCATCATTGTTACTTCTCTTGTCTATTCAACATGCAGCAATTTTTTCCATCTCGAAGATGGTTATATAAGGTATTTTGATAGCAATAAATCTACAACAAGTACAATTTTTGAATGGGTACAGGGACACTATGGCTATGCGAATATCATCATGGGTATTTTTATTGCATTATGGACAAAGCTATTTTTTAGAAAATATAAATTAAACATCTTTGAAATTCTCATACTTCTTTGCTTTGTGATTGGAATGGGAATGTTAATTTATTCCGTTTTTGCAATTATTCAAGGTTTAACACATTTTAAAGTAATGCAAATTGCAGGCATTGTTGGGTTTGTTTATACGACTTGGGCAATTGGACAATTTTACGAAAAGGAAAAAGTTATCAATTATGTTAAAGCATTTTTTGCTTACATTTTAGGTATGATCACTTTTGCATTGACAGCAATAATAATTGGAATAATAGTAGATATCGTAATTAAACATTAGACCTATGAACAATAAAAAAGGACCAACATTTCTGTTTGCAATTATAGCAATCATTTTAGGATGGACTCTATATAAGCAATTCGATTTTGAAAATTTGAAATTTGAAAAGCCAGCACTAGCCATTTTATATACATTAACCTTTTTAGTGTCTGTTTACTTTCTTATTAAGAATTTTAGAGAAAAATAATAGTAGCCAACTATTAAATAAGGTCTTCCAGACTGAAGAACCCTGAACAAATTGACACTTTTCACTATTTAAAAATCATTCGCAAATTCATGATTCTCCATTGTAAGTAAGCGCAATTTGTTCAGGATATATATAGCAACCTTTAAAAGTGAACCACGGCAGTATCAATCAACCATTTATCATTAATTGTTACACTAAAACTTGTTGAGGCAGATGGAACAAGTAATTTTCCTTTAACTATTGTTCGCTTATTTCTGTAAATCGGTACATTCATCATTTTTCTTACTCCACCGCCTCTTATTTCAATTAGAATTGGTTTCTCTGTTCTCAAAATGTATATACTGATTGGGCCATTCGCATTGCTTACTTCATAGCCTGCATTGTTATCTATAGTGCCGAATGTTTTTTGCGTATCTAAAGTAAATCCTGTTGCTTCTAAATTAACATCAACAATAAAGTCTTCAACATCTTCAACAATAACTTCAAGTTTCCCTACAACTCTCTGTAAGGTTAAACTTACTACCTGATTGCCACTTACACTAACTCTTGACCTTGCGTAAAAAGTATCATCAGTTTTATAATGTTTATCTGCCATAGTAGAGTTTGGTTGCCAGTACTGCATGTTCGCCTCAGAAAGAGGTAAAAGGATAGGAACCTCATTGTCCCTATAATACTTATTAATCCCAAAAAGTGTTTTAGAAGCAACCGCTATGAATATGTATTCACCAATAGGCAAATCGAAGTATATTTCGCCCATGCCCGGTAATTCGCTGGTTTGTGTTGCCCTGTAATATTCGTTACCCGTTTCAGCATTAAAAATGACGTAGGTTATCTGATTTACTAAATTCTCTATCGGAGTAACCAATGGAATGGATTCTGTTTCATTCGAACTGGATTCCTTCTTAAGGGAAACACCTATGCTATATTTTTTTTTATTGGATTCAGGAGCTTTCTCCTCGTTTTTTTTATTGCATGCTGATAACAAAAGGATGCAAGTAATTGATAAGATAAACGTTAATTTTTTCATGGCTTTTTTACGATGAAATTACTTAACGTTATAAGAAAAAAAATGCTGGTTTTATGATTGTGTAGTGAATTGTGCATCAAGTTGTGCAAACACCACATTGATGTGTGTAATTTATTTTACAATCTATGTGTCAGATTTTTAGAAAATTGAAAATGACATGGCAATCATAAAAAGAAATATCTAGCATGGATTAATCATTTTCACAAAATATTTTTACCGTTATTTTATTGAAAAAAGTTAACTTAGAGTCATTACAATACGATTCCAAAATTATTAGTTAATTATCCCTAACTGCTAATCTATGAAAATTTTAATTGCTGAAGATGATGAGCTTATGCTCAGGACTTTAGAATTCCGTTTAAAAAAAGATGGCCATCAGCTTATCCTTGCGAGAGACGGTAGGGAAGCTGTAGAAAAAATAGATCAGTTTTTACCTGACCTGGTGATTTCAGATATAATGATGCCATATCTTTCCGGGCTGGAGGTGGTAGCCGCACTCAGAGAAAAATATCAGACACCTATTATTGTGCTTTCTGCCATGGGGCAGGAGGATATTGTACTTGAAGCATTTCGATTGGGAGCCGACGATTTTATTACCAAACCTTTTAGCCCTAATGAGCTTTCAGTCAGAATAAAAAGATTTACGCTTGTCCCCTTGAGATGATATTTTTTGAAGCGCTTTTAATATTCTTTTTCGGTGCAGCTATTTTTTTAATCCTTTTCATGACAATTTACTTGCTAATCAGGAAAAAATGGAGAAGAAAATATACCAAATGGAACAGTATGATTGATTTGTTGCTGAGAAAGGCCATTTTTTTCGAGGAAAATGGGAATGACGATGATCAAGTGATACCTGTTACCTCACGTTTAAAAGCTAATTTAAAGAACAGTAGGTTTAGAGCACAACTAACTAAGAAGATTACGGCAGCAAAAAAGAATATGTCGGGTCAGGCCGGGCAAAATATAAAGAAACTGTTTCTCCAACTGCACTTGGACGAGAATGCTATTAATCTTATTGATAGCGGTAAGTGGCACCTAATGGCGATTGGGATTCAGCAGATTGGTACAATGGAACTCAAGGAGCATCTTACTAAAATATACAGGTTTACAAATAATAAAAATGAGCTGGTCAGAGCAGAGGCACAGCTGGCAGTGCTTAACCTTTTCGGGTTTGAGGGTCTTCGTTTTTTGGATGTGATTTCTTACCAGCTTTCCGAATGGCAACAGATGAAATTGCTTAAAGAGCTATCCGTTATTCGACATGTAAATTTAACTGGGATAGATAAATGGCTTAAATCGGATAACCCCAGTGTTGTTATATTCGCACTAAAACTTGCCCGTAATTATCATCATTTTGAACTTTATGGAGATATTGTCAATTGTCTCGAACATCCCGAATCAACTGTTAGGGCGCAAGCCATTTCCACACTAACAGAAATCTATACCGAGGGAACATCAGAGAAGTTATTAGACAGGTTCGAATTGGAAGAATACAATAACCAGTTGGCTATTTTAAAAGCAGTAAAAAAAGTTGGTGATGATGCCGACCTGCCAAGATTGCAAAGCTATTTAACTACAGATGATTTTGAAATGAAATTATCTGTAGTCCGGGCAATAGCCAATGTTAGTGAAGCTGGCGTAGAATTATTGATGAACGATGCGAAGTCAGATTCGTATCCATTAAACGAAATGCTTACTCAAATAAAAAGTGAAATTAAAGCATGAGTTGGCAAGAGATTGTACGTGATGTTTTTACCTATGGGCTATTGATCTATTCAATATTGTTGCTGTCCTGCTATATGTTTATTGGTGCGTACTCAATCGGTGAAATCCGTAATTACCTTCGTAAAAACAGTTTTACCGATTACCGGGTGCTTGCCAGTTCAACGCAGGCCCCAAGCATCAGCATTCTCGCTCCTGCATATAATGAAGGTGCAAATATCATCGAAAATGTACGTTCTCTGTTGTCTATTAATTACAACAATTTAGAGGTAATCATTATTAACGATGGAAGTAAAGATGATTCTTTGGCAAAGCTGATCAGTGCTTACGACCTTTATAAGTCAGATTTTTTTGTCAATAAAAGGATTGCTACAAAGGATGTCTTAGGAGTTTATAAAAGTAGAAAGGCCGTTTATAAGAAACTCATCGTTGTTGATAAACAAAATGGGGGAAAGGCAGATGCTTTGAATGTTGGAGTTAATATCTCCCAAAATAATTATATTGTTTGTATTGATGTCGACTGCATCCTTGAACAAGATGCCTTATTGAAACTTGCCAAACCTTTCCTTGAAGACACACAAACCAAAGTCATTGCAACTGGTGGAGTAATCCGCATAGCCAATAGCTGTATTGTGGAAAATGGGAGATTGGTAAAAGTCAACCTACCCAAGCAGTTTCTTCCAAGGGTACAAACACTAGAGTACATAAGGGCATTTCTTCTAGGCAGGATGGCTTGGAGCCGTTTAAACGGATTACTGCTCATTTCAGGTGCCTTTGGTGCATTTGATAGAGATATCGTAATTAAATGCGGTGGCTATAACCACAATACTGTTGGCGAGGATATGGAACTTGTGGTAAGGATGCGCAGGTACATGGAAGAGCAAAAAGTGCCTTACAAGGTGAGTTTTATTCCTGACCCACTTTGTTGGACGGAGGCTCCTGCATCTTTTAAAATTCTTGGACGTCAGAGAAATCGTTGGACAAGAGGAACTATAGAGACTTTGCAAATTCACAAAGTAATGTTCTTTAATCCTAAATACGGGAGATTAGGAATGATTAGCTATCCTTACTGGTTCTTTTTTGAGTTTTTAGCACCAATTGTTGAATTTTTAGGGTTACTGAGCTTTGTGATCTTCGTATTGCTAGGCCTAATTCATTGGTCCTTTTTTATTGGTCTGCTTCTTTTTATATTTAGTTTTGGGTTTCTTTATTCAGTATTTGCCATCCTTATGGAGGTACTGACCTACAACCAATATAAAAGCAATAAAGATTTGCTGATGTTAATAGTTACTGCATTTTTAGAGCCATTTATTTTTCATCCGTTTGTAGTATGGTCTGCTATTAAGGGCAATATTGACCTACTTAGGAAAAAGAATTCCTGGGGTGAAATGACCAGACAGGGTTTTACAAAGAAGACAAATTAAAGAATGATAAATCGCCTTAAATCAGCCACACTTGTTTTTATCCAGATTACTCTGGTTTGGCTTGCTGCCCTTGTCTTCATACGGATTTTTGAGGTTTTGTTAAATGGCTTTAGCCATGAATTCCCACAAGGATTGTCTGTGTTTCTTTTCTGGGCGGTAGTGGCAGATGTGGTATTTTGGTTTAAATGGCTTTTTTTTGAATACCTCGTTTTCACAATGCTTGCACTGATTTATCCAAGGTTATCAAAAATATTACTCAAAATTTTTATCCTTATCGTAATTATCATTCAGATTGGGTTGGTTCAATACTTTAATACCTCATTAGTGCCCTTAGGTGCAGATCTTTATGGATACTCAATAGCAGATATTAAGCAAACTGTTGGCGCATCAGGAGGTATAAGTTTTCAGCTTGTAGCAAGTTTCATACTGCTTATTGCATTAGTTCTCGCTGGTTTGAAATTCTTGCCTGGTAAAATAAAGGTTCCTTTATGGCTTGGGATAATGCTCCCTGCTTTATCCTTGTTCTTTTTAGTTAGTGGAGCTTTACAGCAAATACATGGCAAACCATTTCGATCGGATTTTGCGAACAACCTGATGCTCAATAAAACTGATTATTTCTTTGAAAGCTCCTACACTCATTTTTATCCCCCGGATGAGGAAGAAGATATTTATTCAGACGCATACATCGGAGACTACGGTGATACCAAAACTACAACCACATCTTTTAAATATATTGGTGGTTCTGAATATCCTTTCTTCCGGGAAATAGATGATCAGGATGTACTGACCCCATTTTTTAATCACTCTGAAACCAAACCAAATATTGTTATAGTCTTGGTAGAAGGGCTTGGCAGGGCTTTTACTAACGAGGGAGGCTACCTTGGTAATTTCACTCCCTTTCTGGATTCATTGTCGGGCAAAAGCTTATACTGGAAGAACTTTTTAAGTGAAGGTGGCCGTACCTTTGCTGTGTTGCCATCTTTAGTGGGATCACTGCCTTTCTCAAAAAATGGTTTTCTTGAACTTGGAAATCAAATGCCACCGCATGCCTCGTTATATAGTTTGCTTAAATTTAACGGGTATACTACGTCCTTTTATTATGGGGGCGATGCGGCTTTCGATAACATGTCACTATTTTTAAAAAGGAATCATGTTGATGAAATAAATGATATTAAATCATTTCCCCAAGGGTATGTAAAACTTCCCACATCAAATGGATTTAGCTGGGGCTATAATGACAAGGAACTGTTTAGACATTATCTCGCAAACAGAGCTGAAAAAGAATCAAAATCTCCAGAGCTTAACATTATTCTTACGGTATCAAGTCATAATCCATTTCTGATCAATGATCAGGATAAATACATTAAAAAGTTTGAGCAACGTATGGATGAGTTAGGTTTCGATGAATCCAAAAAAGAAATTTACAGAAATTATAAGTTGCAGTATTCTTCAATTTTGTATACTGATGATGCACTGCGAGGGTTCATAAACTCATATAAAAAGCGTAAAGATTTTGCGAATACGATTTTTGTTATTACCGGAGATCACAGAATGCCTGAAATTCCAATGAGTAGCAAAATTGACAGGTATCATGTCCCACTGATCATATATTCGCCATTACTAAAGCGTAATACCCAATTTGCTTCAATTTCTACGCATTTTGATATTGCACCAAGTATACTTAGCTTTCTTAAGAACTCTCACAAGCTTAAGGTGCCTAATCAGGCGAGTTGGATGGGAGAGGGTCTGGATACTGCTAGAAACTTTCGAAACATTCATCAGTATCCCCTTATCCAGACTAAAACAGATATTATCGATTTCATTATGGGTGAGTATCATCTCAACGGAACCTCACTTTACAAGATGACTCCGGATATGCAAGAAGAACCTGTAGAGGATCGTTCAATGTATAATAAACTTAAGAATGAATTTGATAATTTTAAACGACGAAATGCAAGTATTGGAAATGGCGCAGGTATTTTGCCAGATTCTGTTTTGAGAAAATATACACAGCCATCCAATTAACGGCTTTTTTTGAGTTTTTTTTCTTCTTTTAGAATTTTGGTGACCATAGGTTTATAAAAATTCCAGAAAAAACTAGTGCGTTCCATTGGATCGCTTGTGTCATAAAACATCCACTTAAACAAATCAATACCCTTAAAATAGGAGGTTCCCATAGAGATGGGGTTGTCGCAAAAATCACCAGAAAAGTAGTAAAACCGGTAATCTTTTGCCTTGTGCATAATCACAGCCGGAAAAATGCTAGGTAGGTTATGAGCCGCTAATAGTTTATGACCAGTTGTATTTACATCAATGGTAAAGCTTGCCACCTGGGTATTGGTTTTAAGATCTGGTTGGATCACATCAAACCAAAATGCATACTTAATTTTTGCAGGAAGTTCAAAATTTTCCTGCCCATAAGCACTACTGGTAATATGAGGCATGGGGCTTTTCAATTCAGTACTGTCCTGGAGAATAATTACCTGATCTTTGTCGTTTACAAAAGCAATTCCGGCTTTTGTAAATGGCCACTTGTTGTTGTTGTCTCTTTTATAATTGCGGATTAACCATCTTGGCAATTCTTTATTCTTCGCACTATCTAGGTTCTCAAAAAAACGTCCGGTCCAACCAGTCCAGCGCATAGCAAATAGGTCTTCGAATTTGCGACGTGTATCTAAATGAGTAGGACTACCAATGCTATTGAATTCAGTAATAATTAGTTTACCTTTTGATTTCATCAACTTCAGCAGTTCAATGTCCTGTGTACTCATACCTCCGTAAATCATGCCAGATCGTTCAGTATTGTTCGTTTGAGTATACCATTCATTTTTGTAAATGCCATAGGTATCCGTAAAATAAACCATGTCTGCATCTTCACTTAGCTGTTTTAATTGATCAGGGCTAAATCGCTCAAGCCCTTTTAGCCTAAAGGTCTCATTACCGAGTGGAAAAAAACCGAAATAGTCATTTGCAATTTGATAAGGTTTAGTGCTCGTTTTGGTAAATTTTTGATGGTTAAGTATCCACGTTAACGAAATATGTTCCTGGCCTTGGTTTGTCAGAACTGTTTTGTCAATTATTGCTGCTACCATTTTCGTTTTAGGAGTGCAGAGCCAAGTTAGCCACATGAATAACGGAATGGCAACAATAACAGCCAATATGATCAGTATTTTTCTCCTTTTTAACATTGCTAGAAGCGTCTGATGTATCCTATTCCCAGATCAACCTGAGTACCTCTTGTATCTAATTTATATTCCTGATTGTCAAGTCCCAAATTAACAATAAGAATGTTCAGAGATTTAAACGCTTTTCTATAACCCAAGGTGATGTTGTTTGATCTGAGCTTATAATTTGTGCTACCAATCAATACATTGTTTTGCGGATCATCAGGAGAAAGACCCGTACCCAATCGTAAACTGAAATAATCGTCGGCACCTCCATAATAATAGCGCGTTGTTAAGGCAAAAGATTGGGAAATCTGATTATTTGATGGGGTAATAAAAGTTCGGAAATTAAACCAGAAGCTCTTGTAATATTTACCAATTGATGCGGTATAAATCCAGGTAGATTCACCAAAAGTAAGATACCTGAATCCGGCTTCTGCTTCAAAACTGGCAGGTAAATTTGCATAGAGTGAAAATCCTGCTCTATAGTGCGGAAATACACCAACATTATTGGAATATCCCCCACTAATGTATGCCTGAAAAATGCTTGAAATGCGGGGGTAAGCATCAACTTCAAATTGAAGACCATTGGTCTTGAAACGGTTGGCATAATTAACACGTCCAATTATAGAACCTAAACTGGTCTGACGACTATAATCTACACTTACCAGATGCCAGGGATCATTAAATTGTTTGTCGAAATAGATGAAGTCGTAGTTTACTCCAACTTTGTTTTTCGAAGAGTTTTCTCTTACCCTTGCGGCGAGGTTTCTTGCTTCAGTCATGTTTGGATCAGCCTTTATAACTTTATTCAGCTCTATGTTCGCTTCAGGCCATCTTTTTAAATCATTTAAAATTTTTGCCTTTAAGAGTAATAAATCCTTGGCATCACTATGGTATTTTAGCCCCGAGTTCACATATTCAAGTGCCTTTTCAGAATTATCCTCCCAAAATTCCAGACTGGCAAATGCCAGTGAAGCATCGGCATTATCGGGCTGTTTATTTAAAACTTGATTAAAAGCTTGTCGGGCACTATCGGGCTGTTTTGTCCAGGTATATAGCCTGCCAAGAAATATCCTGATATCTGCATAATCCGGGCTTTTTACCAAAGCCTGCTTGCTTAGCGAAATTGCAGTAGGATAATCCTTTTTATCAAAAGCGGCACTGCGAGCCTTAGTAAACAATTCGTCAGAATCCTGGGCTTGTAAGAACTGGAAAGAAAAAAATAGAAATATAAACGGTAAATGGAACTTTAAGCGCATGATTCATTACTTTAGGATGATGCCTAAAGATAATAAAATTATAAATTACTCATAGGGAGTGCAACTTTAAAAGTAGTTCCCAGGCCAATCTGAGAGTCAATTTCCAATTGCCCTCTAAGTTTTTCTATCAGGTGTTTTACCAGAGAAAGACCAAATCCATATCCTTTTTCTCCATCTGTTCCATTAGTTGTATGGCTATTCCCATCAAGGATTTGGACTATTTCACCTTTAGTAATACCTACTCCGGTATCAGAAACCGAAATGCTTAAAATGTTTTGATCTGATTTTACGATCAGGTCAAGCTCTATTACTATACTCCCTTTATTTGGTGTAAATTTTATTGCATTGGAGATCAGGTTACCTGCGATTTGTAAAAGCTTGTTTTTAGAAAAAAGTATATCCTGAGTAGTTTGATTGATATTGATTTGCAACTGTATTTGTTTAGAGATAGCCTGCGGATTGTAGAGTTGTTTTAACTTATCTCGAAAGCTGCTGAGATTAAACTCCTGACTATTACTGTCCTTTGTCTCATTCTCGTCGCTTAGAATTTCATCCGCAAGATCCAGAATTGACTTACTACCACTATGGATCAGGTTAATAAAATCCATTACCTCATCAATATCAGCACTTTTACCTTGTTCAGAGATTATTTCGGATAAACCAATTATACCTGCAAGAGGCCCCCTTATATCGTGAGCAACCTTTTTCTTAGATTCATTAGCCTGTTTAATCTGATTCCTTAATACATCCATAGCCTTATATGTCTTCAATCTGTTGACTATTTCAGCTGCAATGATCTTCAGCAACTCAATTTTTTCAGGGTTTAGTGTTTTAAGCTTGGTGTCAAGAACACATAGTGCACCTATATTTAAACCCTGCTGATTCTTAAGGGGCACCCCAAAATAATATCGAAGAGAAAAAGGATCATCTACGTAATAATTTTTATTAAACCTCTCATCTCTGGAAAGGTCAGCCACTTCAAACTGCTCATCGCTCATTATAGTATGCTGGCAAACAGATTCCTCTCTTGTCATCTGGTTCAGGTCAATTCCATGTTTTCCTACAGTCCACTGCGTATAGGAATCGATGAGGTTTATCAGCGAGATTTCCGTGTCTGCAACTTTGGCTGCTAGCTGTGTTAGGTCTTTAAAGTTTTCAGAGATGCTGCTATAATCAATATCAAGTTCAGCTAAATGAACTAGCCTGTCCATTTCGTTTTCAGGTACGGGATAATTATTTTGTGGCATAGATTATTGATAATTATAGAGATTAACTTATACAACTAATACACAAGCATAACCAACAATGTGCCAGAGTTTGGAAATCTTGTAGTATCTTACTATATACTATTTATAACCTTTACGAAAATCAAAATCCACTACCAAAGGCTGGTTAAAATTCTCACAAGTAATACACACATTACACACTTAATGTGAAAAATTGCTCACTTTGCCACAATAAATGGGTGTTTTGCATCGAAAATGTGTAGTGCTGAAATTTGTTACTGTTATTAACTTAGGGTATATCAAGAGGCTTATGTTATTTAATTCTTTCACTTTCGCGATTTTCCTGCCCATTGTTTTCTTTTTATATTGGTTTGTTACAAAGGGAAACTTAAGATTTCAGAACATATTACTATTGGTATCAAGCTATTTTTTTTATGCTTGTTGGGATTATCGGTTCCTGTTTCTACTGATCTTCTCAACATTATTGGATTTTTTTAGTGGAATCAAAATTGAAGAAGCAAGAACTAATAGAGCAAAAACGTTTTGGTTGTGGCTAAGCATAGGAATTAATGTAGGTTTTCTGGGTGTATTTAAATACTTTAATTTTTTTGCAGGATCTTTTGCCGAAATGATAGGAGGCTTTGGTTTTAAAGTGGATTTATGGACTTTAAAAATAATCCTTCCCGTTGGTATTTCTTTTTATACTTTTCACGGATTGTCGTATGTAATAGACATTTACAAAAACAGGATTAAATCAGAGCGCGACTTTATCAATTATTCCGTTTTTGTAAGCTTCTTTCCTTTACTGGTTGCTGGCCCAATAGAAAGAGCAACTCACCTCTTGCCTCAAATCATTAAAGAAAGAACTTTTAATTATACCCGGGCAATAGATGGATTGAGGCAAATTTTGTGGGGTTTATTCAAAAAGATAGTTATCGCTGATAGTTGTGCTGATGTAGTTAATCAGATTTTTAACAATTCATCTGAACAGTCTGGAAGCACCCTTGCTTTAGGAGCTGTTCTCTTTGCCTTTCAAATCTATGGCGATTTCTCTGGATATTCTGATATTGCTTTGGGTACGGCCAGGCTTTTTGGGATAGAATTACTCAGAAATTTTGCCTTTCCATATTTCTCCAGAGATATAGCCGAATTTTGGCGGAGATGGCATATTTCACTTTCCTCCTGGTTTAAAGATTATTTGTATATCCCTTTAGGTGGCAGCAGGGGTAGTACATGGAAAAAGATAAGAAATATACTTATTGTATTTGTTGTAAGTGGTTTTTGGCATGGTGCGAACTGGACATTTATTATATGGGGGTTATTGAATGCACTATATATTTTACCCTCAGTTTTAATAAAAACCAACAGGGTAAATCTTGATGTAGTTGCAAAAGGAAGGCTTTTGCCAACAATTAAGGAGCTTGGCTTAATAGGTGTTACTTTTGGGCTTACTGTTATTGCGTGGATATTCTTCAGATCAACAAGCGTGGGCGCTGCTTTTGATTATTTGTTAAGAATGTTTTCGAAATCTTTGTTTACAGTACCATCAGAAATACCTTATGTAACATTATTTTTAATTGCAGCATTTATAATTATTGAATGGCTTGGCAGGGAAGATCAATATGCATTACAGAAATTCGGATTTAAATGGGCCAGGCCTGTCAGGTGGTCTTTCTATTTTGTAAATGTATGGCTGATCTTGTTTTTCAGTGGAAATCAACACGAATTCATTTATTTTCAGTTTTAAACTATGCAAAGATTTCTCTCTCAGACCTTTATTTTTGTTATGGCAACAGTATTTATACTAGCTGGATCAACCTATATTACCACATTTCTTATTCAAAAAAGAAATAAAGAGATCCATTCCCTGCCACCACATAAAAATTATATTATTATTGGCAATTCAAGGCCTTCTCTTGATTTTAACGATAGTTTAATTCGTAGTGCTTATAACTTTTCGAGCTTTGCTGAATCCTATTTTTATACCTACCTTAAAGCAGAACAACTTATAAAAGCCAACAAAAATCTTAAAGGTGTATTTTTAGAATATAACATAGAAGATATAGGACATAAAAGGGATAACTGGACTTGGGGGAAAGATCTGATGCAGAGTAATTATATCAAATATTCGTACGCGATGCGAACTTACAATAATGAAGTTTTGTTGAAGAAAAACCCTGGCGACCTGCTTGCAATATGTTTTGGCCGAGCCTTTTTAAGACAATTAAAGAATTTAACGGTTTTGGATAGCACGGCACTTAGGAAATTTTATGGTGGTTATTTTTTTGATGGCAGTAGTATTATGGACAGTACATCAAAAAAGATTTATGTAAATCAAAAGTTTCACCTTAAAAATGTTTCGTCATTTCATAAAGAGCAGTTATTAAGGTTGTTAGATTTATTCAGAGATAACAATATAAAAGTGTATTTGATAAGAAGTCCACTTCATTTTACTAACGGGGTACAGTTTAACCGCGAAACGTTAATTGGATATCTTGGCGAAAAAAATAAAGATTTAGATTATCTTGACTTTAATGATTATCCGGCTAAGTTAGATGAGTTTAGAGATCCCTGGCATTTAAATAGCAAAGGAGCGAGGAAATTTTCAATCTTTTTCAATCAGTTATTAGAGGATGGCCTGCTTCTTAAAGAGAATAAAGAGCAGGTAGTTCGAGATGCGCTTGCAGCCTTAAAAGCGCAATAGCTTTCGGTAGTATGCAGTTTCCAGACTCCACTTATACGAAGATAGAGTGGCCAATGCTAGTAACAATCTACATTCTAAACTTGGATAAGTTCAGTTGTTTTCTAAGCCTGGTATATATTTCCTGGTTTGATTCTTCTTTAGACGAGTAGTATATTTTTTTGTTATCCTTAGTAATAATTAATATGTAAGAATTATTTTTTGAGTTAATCAGTAATGTTACCTTTTCGCCATCTTTTGTTTTAAATGAACCTTTTTTTGTAGTCTCAACTGCGAAACCATTTATTTTAGAGGTAATCTTCGGTAATTCACTTATTAAGTGAATTGACTTTATATCAGCTAAGTTTATTTTGGTTCCATAATCTCCATTTATTTCTAAAGTCTCATTTTTGATTTCAATTTTATTATCCTTTAAGCTATAAGTGAACATAAAAATGATGAATAGGAGTATAATAAAAAGAACTCCCATAACAACATATGATGCCATCTGTTGCTTTTTGTTGCCATCTTTTAGAAATTGACTTCCTTTCCAAATAAAATAAATATAGGCAGCAATAGGGTAGGCCACTATAAAAAGACCAGCCCAATCTGAACTCACAAAGTAAAAAAGAACCAGAGAGATAATGAGCATCGAAATTCCAAGAACTATGTGGAAGTTTCTGAAATAAGGGACGTATAATTTAATGTTGAATTTTTGTCTATCTTCTTCAGCCATTGTATTATAGCCAGAAAGTATGTACTGAGCATTATTCTCAGTAACTATAAATCCTATTCCAAAAAAGATTAAGCTTAAAATCAGTATAACTATCAGCATCAGCAAAAAAACGTTTAATAATCATTGTATCTTGAATTACTAATTTCTTATTTGATTTATCTAAATCAAAATATATTTATCATTTTTTCTTATATTTAATAGCTGTTTCTGTTCAATAAAACCTGTTTTGCTTATGAAACTTATCTTGCATCTTCTGGTTTTTCTTTCTCTTTTATCATGTAATAACAATAACTCGTCAAAACAAAAAGAATCGTCTGCAAATAAAGCGCAGGTGGCCGTTTGCTATAGCCCTGCTACTGATGATAAAGAATGGTATAGTTCTGGTCGTAAGGCTCCAATGTTTAAAGGGCTTGGGGGAATTGATTTTAAAATTTCGACAAAGAACAAGAAAGTACAGGACTATTTTAATCATGGAATGATGTTAGCCTATGGGTTTAATCATGCAGAAGCTGCAAGGTCATTCTATGAAGCTATAAGGTTAGATTCTACATGTGCAATGGCTTATTGGGGGTTTGCCTATGTGTTGGGGCCAAATTATAATGCAGGTATGGAAGAAGATAATTTTCAACGGGCTTACGATGCTGTGCTTAAGGCGCAACAATTTACCGGTAAATGTACACCCAAAGAAAAAGCGTTGATAGCAGCAATAACTACCCGCTATGCAAAACAACCACCTGCCGATCGGAAACCGCTTGATATTGCCTATGCTGCTGCGATGAAAAAAGTATACAAACAGTATCCATCTGATCCGGATATTGGAGCGTTATATGCAGAATCATTAATGAATCTGCATCCATGGGATTTGTATCACAAGAAAACAAAAATACCTCAACCCTGGACACCGGAACTCGTAGCCGTATTGGAACACCTCATAAAAATTAACCCTCGTCATCCGGGAGCACATCACTTTTATATCCACGCGATTGAAACATCCCTTAAACCTGAAAAAGCATTATCAAGTGCCCGATTGCTTGATACACTTGTTCCCGGTTCTGGTCATCTGGTGCATATGCCTTCTCATATTTATATCAATACGGGCGATTATCACTTGGGTTCTTTATCGAACATCAACGCTGTAAAGTCAGACAGTATTTATACCACAACCTGCCATGCACAGGGTGCATATCCGCTGGCGTATTATCCCCATAACTATCATTTTCTGGCTGCTACTGCCACTTTAGAGGGAAATTCAGCCTTGGCATGGCAAGCTGCATTGGAGGTTCAAAAACACACAGCCAAAGAGATTATGCGAGAACCTGGTTGGGGTACGCTACAGCATTATTATACAATTCCGTACTACGTGGGGGTGAAACTAGCCAAATGGGATACTATACTTTCCTTGCCTCTTCCACCTAAAGACCTGGTATATCCTCAGGCTATCTGGCACTACGCAAGGGGCATGGCCTATCTGGGTAAAAAGGACATAACCCGTGCCCAAAAAGAAATGAAGGCACTCTCTGCTTTGGCTGCTGACACAACTTTGAAAGACTTAACCGTTTGGAATATCAATACAATGGCAGATCTGGTACAAATTGCTTCTAAAGTATTACAGGCAGGCATTGCAGTAAAGCAAAGACAAACAGACCGCGCTATCACCTCACTTAAAGAGGCTATTATTATTGAAGACAATCTCAATTACAACGAACCACCAGATTGGTTCTTTTCTATTAGGCACCATTTGGGGGCAGTATTGCTAAGCGGAGGCAAGTACAAAGAGGCCGAAAAAATATATTTACAGGATTTACAGACCTGGAAAAAGAATGGCTGGGCACTTGTAGGCTTATACCAGGCTCTGCTAAACCAAAATAAAAACGATGAGGCAGGGAAAATAAAAACAGATCTGAATAAAGCATGGCAACACGCAGATTTTGCGCTTACCTCATCATCAGAAGTAATGCAGTAAGCTTCCGTTCTACTTCATTTTAAAATCATAAAAAGTGCATAATATGTCTTATTGCGCATAATCCGTTAATAATTGTTGTAAACCGCGTGGTACGCAAAAGCGTATCTAAATTTCTTTTATATTTAATTGTAGAATTAATTATTAAAAAAATTAAATGGAATTTGGCTTGGTCTCAGATACGGGAACAAAATATTTTTCGGCCTATAATATAGTCGCCTTGTGCACCATGCTCACTCGGACCTTGTACGGCCCTCGTTCGGCCAGAGTCGAATATGTAGCGAACCAAGGAGGCGCCAGTTCCGAAGGATCTGAACCTCCCAAAACGGGTACAAAAAAATATTTATGAATAAGTTTCAATTTCCTTATGAAAATTGAAACTTATTGCCATCATAATTAAAATATATAACTATGGCAACCTTAAGCATTCCTCAAAATGGCAAGGCCTTAAAAGGAAAAAACAGAACACAAAGAACACTCCCTTCGGTAGACCTTACCGCAATGGTAGATCTCGCATTTCTTTTAATAACCTTTTTTATGCTTACTACGTCCTTATCTAAGTTTGGAGCCATGGATGTAGCTAAGCCTATTACCGAGATACCAGATCAACCTTATCCCGCTTCCAGAACAGTAACAGTTCTTTTAGGTAAAGATAACGGCATCGTTTGGTATAAAGGGGAAAGGGAAAAAGCAACTCCACAAAGGGCTAGTTTTAAGCAGATAAGTACTGTTTTGGCCCAAAATAAAAAGGAAATAGCCAGGTTGTATAACAATGATCCCAGCAAGTTTATGATTGTTATTATTAAACCAACAGAAAGTTCAACCTATAAGAATTTTGTAGACTTATTGGATGAAATGAGCATTTCGGATGTGAAATCTTACCTGATTGATGACAAGAGCCTGTTAATTCAGGAACAGGAATATTTGCAAAAGCTAGGAGCAATATGATAAGTTAGCTGGATTAATCGGTGAGTTGACTGATTAATCCAGTTTTTTTTATAAATTTCACAAGCTGGCAAAAGAGCTGTTATTATGCGTAAATACGAAGAAGATAATTCGATATCGGTTATAAGTATTCAGGGATTTCGTGATGGGCAGTTGGCTGGCCGTGAAGAGATTTTATTTAATGAGCTTCATGGCCAAAGAATTATAGAAAAGCCCCATACCCACGATTTTTTTATCATTAACCTCTTTGGCCTGGCTCAAGGGGTACACAATATTGACTCGGTTGATTATCTGATTGGGAACTACCAGGTACATGTATTGTTTCCTGGGCAGATGCATAAATGGGATATTAAAGCTGGTACTGTAGGCTATCAGCTTATGATAGAAAGTGCTTTTTTTGAACAGTTTGCCCCGTATTTCAGGTTTTCGTTTACCAATTATCAAAACCATCCGGTTATACAATTAACAGATGAAGCTTTTGATTTGTTATATTATGAATTTGATGCCATTAAAAATGAGTTGAAAAGAGATAATTCACTTAAGCATTTGATTAGTGCCCGTGCGGCTGTTATAGCAGCTATAGTAAGCAGGGAAGCAGAAAATACATTTACTGAATTTAAGGTTTATCAATCAAATACAAGGCTGGCAGAATTCAATATGTTAATAGATGAATTTTTTAAGGAGCAGAAATTAGTAGCCTTTTATGCCGAAAAACTGAATATTTCTGCAAATTACCTGAATATCCTTTGCAAAAAAAACCTAAAAATATCTGCGGGTCAACTTATACAGCAAAGGGTATGTACTGAGGCCAAAAGGCTGCTTCAAGCCACTAGCCTTTCAATTAAAGAAGTCGCTTTTGAATTGGGATTTGTAGATCATGCATATTTCTCAAACTTTTTTAAAGGCCAGACAGGTATTACGCCCACCGGATTTCGCGAGAAAAGATAAATTTTACAAGTAATGATAGAAATCTTTCAACTGTTTCAGCCAATAAGTCGTCTACATTTGTATAATTATGAAACATTTCAGTATATCGCGCAAAGATTTTATTAGGGATTCGGCAATAGGGCTGGCAGGATTAGCTCTTACCCCCGGACTACTGTACGCACAGTCTGGTAAAAATGCTGAGGATAAAACAATAAAACCAACGAATGCTTATACTTTGAAAAACGTTCGCCTGGAAATAGGTTTTGAATATGAGGGTGACGAAGTTATTGCCACAAAAACCGACCTTTTTTTAATTGAAATTGATAATGGCAAAATAAAAAGAATAAGCCCTAATAAGCCAGGTGCAAATGCTATTGATGCCAAAGGGATGTTAATGCTTCCTTCGTTTAAGGATATGCATATCCATTTGGATAAAACCTTCTATGGAGGTAAATGGCAGGCAGTAAAAAGACGAAGTGGAGGTGTAAAAGGCATGATTGAGCTGGAACAGCAAATATTGCCTGAGCTGCTGAAAACTTCGATCTTTAAAGCTGAAAAGATGATTGAACTACTGCAATCGAAGGGAACATCCTTTGCGCGCAGTCATGTGAATATTGAGCCAACCTCTAAACTGGATTCACTTAAAAATCTGCAAAAAGCATTAGAAAATAAAAAGAAGGGTTTCGGAGCCGAATTAGTTGCCTTTCCACAACATGGTGTATTCTATACAGATTCTGTTCCTTATCTGAAAGAGGCGGCCAAGATGGACATTGATTTTATAGGAGGTGTGGATCCTTATAGCGTTGATGGTGCTATAGAGAAAACAATGGATTTTACAGTACAACTGGCATTAGATAATAATAAGGGGATAGATATTCACTTGCACGAATCTGGTGAGTCGGGATTAAAAACTATAGATTACTTAATTGATAAAGTAAACGAAAACCCAACACTAAAAGGTAAAACATATCTGAGCCATTGTTTTGCTTTAGCAAGATTAGATAAAATAAAAGAGGAAGAAATGGCTGTGAAATTAGCCAATGCCCAAATAGGTATCAACTCTACTATACCTTTTGGCGGACTAATTATGCCAATTCCTACATTGATGAAACACGGTGTAAAAGTAATGACCGGAAATGACAGTATTGTAGATCATTGGAATACTTTTGGAACTGGCAGCGTACTACAAAAAGCTAACCTGGCGGCACAACTGTATGGCTATTCTACTGAATTTTTGTTGTCAAGAATTTTAAAGCTTGCAACTACAGGCCCATTGCCTTTGGATGATAAAGGAATGCAGCAGTGGCCAAAAGCGGGCGATGATGCTGATTTGGTTCTTATTGATGCAAGCTGCTCTGCCGAAGCCGTTTCGCGGATATCTCCGGTAAAATCTCTAATCTATAAAGGAAATATTGTTTTTTAATCTATGTAAACTGCATATGGAAAACAACTATTCAGCACTTGCAAAAGGCCATTATATCTTAAAAAATGTCCGTTTAGAAACTGGATTTATCACTGAAGAAAACGAAATCTCCGGGACACATACTGAACTGTTCTGTGTTGAAATAAAAGACGGAAAAATCTTCAAAATACTTCCTAATGTGCAACAATTGGCAAATGCCGTTGACGCTGGAGGCCTGCTAATGTTGCCAGGGTTTAAAGATATGCATATTCATCTGGACAAAACCTTGTATGGTTTGCCTTGGCAGGCGCTTTCTCCTAAACGAAAAACAGTTCAGGATATGATTGCTTATGAGCAACAGATTATTCCTGAATTATTAAAAACATCTACACACAGAGCCGGGTTGCTGATCAATCTTTTGCAACACTATGGAACTACTTTTGCCCGAACCCATTTTAATGTGGATACCACATCCGGTCTTCGTTCATTAGAAAACCTGCAAAAAGCACTTGATAACAAAAAGGAATGCTTTAATGCTGAACTGGTGGCTTTTCCTCAGCACGGACTTTATTATACAAATTCAGCTCCGCTGATGAAGGAAGCGGCACGGTTGGAGAATGTAGCTTTTATTGGAGGTCTAGATCCATTCAGTATTGATAAAAATATTGAAAAGGCTATTGATTTTACAGTTCAGCTAGCTATAGATAATAATAAAGGTATTGATATCCACCTTCACGACTCTGGAAAAGAAGGGGTACGTACGATTGAATATCTTATTGAAAAAGCCATTGAAAACCCACAATTACAGGGTAAAACCTATGTGAGTCATGCTTTTGCGCTGGCTGCACTTCAGCCACAGGAAGCAAGCGAAATTTCAAAAAAATTGGCTAATGCTAAAGTAGGTATTGTTTCTTCAATTCCATTTAGAGGGAGGGTTATGCCTATACCAACATTGATAAAACACGGGGTAGAGGTTTTGGTTGGTAATGATAATGTACAAGATTATTGGAGTACATTCGGTTCTGGCAATATGCTACAGAAGGCAAATCTGATGGCTAGTCTGTACGGTTGGGGAACCGAATTTGATCTGTCAAGAACCTTACGTTTTGCTACAAAAAACGTACTTCCTTTATCTGATGAAGGAAAAATGCAATGGCCTAAAGCAGGGGATAAAGCCGAACTGGTGTTAGTAGATGCAAGTTGTTCTGCAGAGGCTGTTTCCAGAATGTCTGCAACTATTGCTTTTGTACAAGAAGGAAACCTTTATTGGAAAGATAAGGCATCATAGTATTGCCTGTAACAAAATCTCTTTTGCTGCCTGGGGTAGCAGTAACCACAAATGAAGGCATAACATTTTAGTGTTTAAATTTGTAATGGTTTTAAATATGATGGCTAAATGTTACCTTCGGGAATATTTTTCCTCTCGACTGTACCCCACTATCCATAGGCTGACCATGCGTTTACTTCATTTTTTTATTGTTTTGATATGGATGGAAGTTCAGTTTCTACCTGTTCAGGCTCAGTTAAGTTCAGGGGGAAGTAATGAACAGTCTTTATATGGAAGTTATGCACTTAAAACATATACTATTGCTGATGGGTTGCCCTCTAAGAATACAACGGCTACTCTTAAAGACCGAAGAGGTTTTATTTGGATAGGTACTGAAAATGGTTTGTGCCGTTTTGATGGATACACCTTTAAGGTGTTTTATCATAAAGAGGGAGACGATACTTCCATTAGCAACAATTACGTAAACACAATTGTAGAGGACCATCAGGGTAAATTATGGGTTGGGACAATGGATGGCTTAAATTTACTGGATCCACTTACTGAAAAGTTTCAGAACTTTTATCATGATGAAAAGGTTGTCTCATCTATAAGCAATAATAAAATATGGTCATTGCTTTGTGATCGTGAGGGAACTGTATGGATTGGAACAGATGATGGTTTTAATAGATTTCTGGAACAAACCAAATCCTTTACTACCTATCAGCCAAATCAAGGTGTACCAGGTGCCATGGTTGGGAAATCTGTTAATGCCATTGTTGAAGACAAACATGGAAGCCTGTGGCTTGGAAACTGGAGTGGCGGATTAAATAGGTTTGATAAGAGGACAGCGCGTTTTATTAATTTTCAACAGACACAATTACCCGGACTTAAGAACCCAAATGACATTTGGTCACTTGCATATGATGAGAATGGGGTAATCTGGGTTGGTACTTATTGGAATGGGCTGTTTAAGTTTGATCCGGGAAAAAGCAATTTTACACCAGTTCAAGTACCAGATAAAACTAATACAGGTGTCTACAGCATTTTGCCTGTACAAAAGAATAGACTTATTGTTGGAGGGAATAATGGCTTCTATTGGTTGAATACTGAGAATTATAGTTGGGAACCCATTAAAGATGTAGCAAATTACCCTTTCGGGAATTGTTATATGGATCATAACGGGATAATTTGGATTAATGCCAGAAATGGTGTTTTGAAGATTGATCGACAGCAATATAAGTTTGATTTGACAGAACTTGAACTGGAGAATTACGAGGTCAATAGCGTGGTAAGTAAAGATTCCATACTCTGGATTGGAACTAATAAGGGCCTGTTTACGCTAAATTATAAATCAGGAAAGCTATCTGGAATTAAAAAAAGTGCGCAAACAAATGGTTTAAAGAGCAATGATATTAGTAAACTTTATTTTGACAGCAAGGGGATTTTATGGATTTTGACCGAAAATGGATTTGATAGTTATGATAAGGAACGTAATCTATTTGTTCACCATAATCATCGCTCATCTTTAGGGAGCCTTTTTAACGAAGATGTTTTTCGGGACATCCTTGAAGTTGATCCAGGCATTTATTACCTGGCAACAGATGCCGGACTGAAAGTTTATAATAGTCACAGTAATACTTTTAAGCACTATTTTAACAAAAAGAATGATAAGTATTCCTTAAGTAATAACCATTTGTATTCGTTGTTAAAGGATAAAAAAGGCAATATTTGGATAGGAACATATGGTGGGGGTGTGAATATTTTCGACAGAAAGTCGGAGCGTTTCCGGGTTATCAGATCTGCAGAACACTCAGGTGCCGGAATCAGCAGTAACATCATCAGAAATCTCTATCAGGATTCCAATGATAACATCTGGATTACAACCCCAGACGGGCTAAATAAATACATAGCTAAAGATCAGCGCTTTGTAGTTTATTCGAAAAAGGATGGTTTTTTCAATAATGTATTTAAAGACATTACTGAAGATATTAAAGGAAATATTTGGGTAACCACTGAAAGTGGAATATCAACGTTTGATCCTAAGCATATATCGGTTAGGAATTTTGATGAGGCAGATGGGGTTTCTGTGAATACAGTTATGCTGAACAATGGTCAAAACATATTTCTTACCGGAAATAAGGGGATAATCAAATTCGATCCTTTGGCTATTTATTCGAATAAAACTATTCCGGCAGTATATTTTACTGATTTTCAGTTGTTCAATAAATCTGTTTTTCCAAGTGCCAATGGGCCATTAAAAGAAAATCTGAATGTTTTAAAGGAGTTAACCCTGAACTATGAGCAAAGTGTTTTCTCTTTTGAATTTGTTGGCTTAAATTATATATATCCCGAAAAAAATAAATATGCCTATATATTAATAGGGTTTGATAAGAAATGGAATTATGTAGGTACACAACGCAAGGCAACTTATACAAATTTAAACCCGGGAACTTATAAACTTTGGATAAGGGCATCAAATAATGATGGTGTATGGAACAACAAAGGGCGAGTCCTGGTAATTCATATTAATCCGCCCTGGTACTGGACCTGGTGGGCGTATCTTCTTTATGCATTGGTATTTTGTTTGGCCATTTATGGATATATCTTGTATAGGAATAAACAGGAGGATTTGAAATATAAGATAAAGGTAGCCAATATAGAAAGTGAAAAAGAGAAAGAACTAAACGAGAAAAAACTTTCTTTTTTTACCAATATTTCTCATGAATTCAGGACACCGCTTACTTTAATTATCAATCCAATTAAAGAATTGCTTTATCATGATGATAAAAATGTAGATACCAGTAATCTTAACATCGTGTATCGGAATGCAAAAAGATTGCTTAGCCTTGTTGATCAGTTATTGCTTTTCAGGAAAGCTGATACCCAGGCAGACAAGCTGAAAGCTGCAGATTTGGATATTGTTAACTTGTGTAAGGAAGTATACCTCTGTTTTTCCCATCAGGCCCGCTCAAGAAAGATAAACTATGAATTTCTCTCTTCGCAGGACCATATACAAATTTACGCAGACCGCGAAAAGTTAGAAATTGCCATATTTAACCTGCTTTCAAATGCGATAAAATTTACACCAGATGAAGGATATGTTTCTCTGGAGGTATCTGAAACATTAGGAACAGTAAATATTCAGGTTAAAGATAGTGGCTCTGGTATTCCCGAAAATTCGGGTCAGAAAATTTACAGTAGGTTTTATCAGGAGCCTGATCACAACAATTCTTTAAGAACAGGTTTTGGCATTGGATTATACCTTGTGAAAAATTTTGTAGAGATTCATGGTGGTACGATTAGTTATAAAAGTTCCCAAAATAAGGGTACGAGCTTTTTTATTACCTTATTGAAGGGAAAAAGTCATCTTGATACAGATCAGATTTTGCCTGGTTCTGATGCAAGTTCTCTGCTACTGATGGAGCTTGCTGAAGATGAAGAAAGTTTGGTTAATCGGAACGAAAAGACTACTGTTGAGGAATATGACCGGGCCCTTGCTTTAGAAAAGAAATCGCTTATTATTATAGACGACAATAAATCGATAAGGGATTATCTGGTTGAGGTTTTCAAAGTCCAGTATCACTTGTATGTTGCTGCAAGTGGGGAGGAAGGGATGAGAATGATTAGGGAATTTCTTCCTGATTTCATCATCAGTGATGTTATGATGCAAGGAATTAGTGGAATTGAAATTTGTAGTCTGGTTAAGGAGGATGCATCCCTGTGCCATATTCCAATAGTGTTACTTACTGCCAGTTCATCGCCTGAAATTAAATTGAAGGGCATCGAGATCGGTGCCGATGACTACATAAGTAAACCTTTTGATAAGGATTTACTGGTTGCCAGAGTTGCGGGCATTCTAAAGAGCAAGAGCAGTCTTCAGCAATATTTCTATAATGAGGTTACATTGAACCCAAATAATTTCAGGATCTCTGCAGAATACAGAGATTTTCTTCAAGATTGCATTAGGATTGTAGAGAAACACATCACTGATCCAAACTTTAGTATCCAGATTCTGGCTGATGAGATTGGTATGTCTCGTTCTAACCTGTTTAACAAAATCAAATCTATTTCCGGAAGATCATCTAACAGTTTTATTCGCTTTATACGCTTGCGGAAAGCAGCTGAAATATTTATTAATACAGATAATACCATTTCAGAGACCATGTTTATGGTTGGGATGAATGATATTAAATATTTCAGGGAGCAGTTTAATAAATTGTTCAATATGAATCCTTCCGACTACATTAAGAAATACCGCAAAAATTTTTCAAATAATATTACCCTGAACAAAGATGTGGTAAAAAAGTAGTTGGTTTTACAGCGAATTGAATTTTTACCCCTCTAATATTGGCTGTTTACCCCCTTTAATTCTCTTTAAATCCGTCGAATTTAGCCCTGTTGACTTAACTGATGACAAAGGCATTCATGCTGTGCGCACAACATAAATCCTTTGGTTTAACGGAACGGGCAACAGGATTATTTCAAAACCAAATATAAATCGATATGAGAAAAACTATACGAAACGTATATTCTCCGTTTTGGCCGATGACAAAAAAAGTGCTTGTTGCAACAGTAATAAACACAGTACTGCTTTCGGCGCAGTCGACACCAGCATCAGCGCTGATAGTAAAATCCTCAGTATTTAATGTTAAGCAAGCTGTGATTACAGGAACGGTGCACGATGAAACGGGCAAACCTTTACCTGGAGTAAGTGTAATTGTGAAAGGTACAACCACGGGATCTATAACAGATGAACAAGGTAAGTACAGTATAAATGCTCCCGATAATGCTACTTTAGTATTCACTTATATTGGCTATACAAAAGTAGAATTGCCTGTTGGCGGAAAAACTGTATTAGATATTAATTTAACTCCCGATCAGACTTCTTTGAATGAACTGATTGTTGTTGGCTATGGTACTCAAAAGAAAGAAACGGTAACCGGATCTATCTCGCAGGTAAAAGGAACTGATTTGGTTAAAAGTCCGCAACCCAACCTATCCAATGCCCTGGCAGGAAGATTTTCTGGTGTGGTAATCAATAACAGAGGAGGAGAACCGGGATATGATGGCTCTAGCATCACCATCCGTGGACAGGCTACAACTGGCAGCAATGCAGTGCTTGTAGTAGTAGATGGTGTTCCCGGACAAATTGGAGGGTTAGAACGTCTCGATCCTAATGACATTGAAAGTGTGTCGGTGCTGAAGGATGCTTCGGCAGCCATCTATGGTAACCGCGCTGCCAATGGAGTTATCCTGGTAACTACAAAAAAAGGTAAAACAGGTAAGCCTACAATAAGCTATAGCTTTAATCAGGGTTTCAGTTCGCCAACTCGTTTGCCAAAACTTGCTGATGCAGCAACGTATGCACAGATTATGAATGAGATTAATTATTACGCAAGCGAATCCGGTGGTTTAAACCAATCCTATTCAGAAGAGCAAATTCAGAAATTCAGAGATGGTTCTGATCCGATTCTTTACCCAAATACAGACTGGGCCAAAACTGTGCTTAAGAAATCAGCTTTGCAAAATCAGCACAGCTTGTCTGTAAACGGGGGAACCGATGATGTAAAATATTACATGTCTCTTGGTATGATCGATCAGGACGGGATTTATAAAAATGGAGTTACCAACTATAAACAATACAATTTCAGGTCAAACATTGATGCAAATGTAAGTAAGCGTTTAAAAGTAGGATTATCAATTGCCGGCCGAGAAGAGAACCGTAAATTTCCGATAACCGGAGCCAATGATCTTTTTAGATCACTTTACCGCTCTAAACCTATTGTAGCTGCATTTTATCCAAATGGATTGCCAACAAGAGGAATAGAAGGTTCAAACCCTGCGGTATTGGTAACAGATCTGGGTGGTACCAGCAATAATCCTACACAGGTGATTAACGCCATTTTAAGAGGTAGTTATCAGATACCTGGTATTGAAGGTCTTTCGGCTGATGGATTTTTCTCGGTAGACAAATCAAATGTGTTTGTCAAAACCTTTAATAAACCTTATTTATTGTATGAATATCAAGCATCGAACAATACGTACACTTCAGGAACCTATGGAGGAAACAACAATAAGGCTACTCTAAAGGAGTCTCAGAAACGTGAGTCATTGATTACTTCTAACATTAAACTAAATTTTGAGCGTAGCTTTGGTTTACATGAAATTAATGCCTTTGTGGGGTATGAACAAAGTAAAAATAACCTTGAATTTTTTGATGCTGATCGTTTTAATTATCTGTCAAACCAATTGCCTGAGCTTTCTCAGGGAGGAACTGCATCAACAGATTTTCTTAACTCTGGTTACAGTTCAAATTATACCCGTCAGAGTATAATCAGTAAATTGGCATACACTTATGACAGTAAATATCTATTTGAAGGTCAGCTGCGTCGTGATGGGTCATCCATCTTTGCACCTGGCAAACAATGGGGTACTTTTCCATCAGTTTCTGCGGGATGGCGCATCAATAAAGAAAAATGGTTCGGTGATAATGTGAAATTTTTCGACGAACTGAAGTTAAGAGCTTCTTATGGCTCATTGGGTAATGATAATGTAAATGCATTCCAGTATTACGACAATTACACTTTAGTAGGTAATGGCTTCGTGGCGCAAGCACCTGGTGGGGCTGCAACTATTCAACCAGGAGTTGGTTTATCAAAACTTGCTAATCCGAATATTACCTGGGAAGTGTCAAAAAAACTGGATATAGGAATTAATGCAACATTCCTGAAGAATTTCACATTCGAGGCGATCTATTTTAAGCAAAAAAGGTCTGATATCCTTGCAGCGCGTAATGCATCTCTTCCTGGATCGTCAGGTATAGTGAATCCTTTTAATGATGGTAGTTCAAATTATAATCCTCTGGTTCCTTCCGAAAATATCGGTAAAGTAAACAGTGAAGGTTTTGAGGGTACATTGGGTTATACACACCGAGGGAATGAATTTAATTGGGGTGTTTCAGGTAATATGACTTATGCTAAAAGCGAGGTCATCTTTATTGATGAAGCATCTGGAACCCTGGATTATCAAAAGAAGACTGGCAGACCATTGAACAGCTATCTGTTGTATAATGCCATAGGTATTTTCCGCACGCAGGCTGATCTGGATAACAATCCTCATGTTTCAGGAGCAAAAATAGGTGACCTGATCTATGAAGATTATAATCGTGATGGTGTGCTAAACGCAGATGATATGAGCATGGCAAAATATGGTAACATTCCTCAGATTACTTATGGCTTTAACTTTAATGCCTCTTATAAAAATTTCGATTTGTCGGTATTGTTTGCCGGACAGGCAAGGGTAAGCCAATATGTATTGCCTGAATCAGGTAGTATAGGTAATTTTTATAGTAGTTGGGCCGACAATAGATTTAGCCCTTCTAATCCAAATGGATCTTTTCCAAGAGTGACCGAACGTGCAGGTAATGCAATTAGTGGAGGTGCCTATAAAAATAATTTCTGGTTGAATAATTCTTCATTCCTGCGTCTTAAAAATGTAGAGCTTGCTTACAACCTGAAAGGAGATTTTTTATCAAAGATCAAGGTCTCGGGAGTGAGGATATTTGCAAGTGCTTTTAACTTATTCACGATCACTAAAGTAAAAGATTATGATCCTGAAGGAAGTAGTGAAAGTGGACAGTTTTATCCGCAACAAAGGATCATCAACTTAGGTGCAAACGTTAAATTTTAAATCTTGTAAAAATGAAGTACAAATATAGCATACCAGTTTTTATTTTAGTAAGCGGTGTACTGGCACTGAGTTCATGTAAAAAGGATTTTCTGGATGTTACAGCAACAGACCGGATCCCAACAAATACTTTGGAAACAGATACCGCAGTATTTGAGGCTTTTGTAACCAATAGCTACATTGGAACAAGGCTACAAGATAAAGAAGCAGACGGAACAAATCCTGGATTTGGACGTGGCTTTGAATATAGCATGTGGAGTTCATTAACTGACGAGTCCATATATAATAATGATGACAATACCTGGTTGGTACAAAGGGGTCAGTTAGCTCCTGAAAACCTGGGAGCTCTGGGCGTATTATGGGGCAGAAGTTATCGTGGTATTCGTGAGTGTAATTATGCCCTCAAGGTGCTTACTACCATACAAATGAGTGTAGCACGTAAAACCAGACTCGAAGGCGAGTTAAAGTTTATCAGGGCATTTCGTTATCAGGATCTGATCCGTAACTATGGAAAGGTAGTGCTTGTAGGAGATCAGGTACTCGGTTTAACAGATAACCTTCAGGATCCTGCACTGTTTAAACGTGCAACCATTAAAGAGGGGATTGATTATGTAGCAGCACAGCTTGATGATGCTGCGGCCAAACTGCCATTAAACAATGACAATAATTGGCTGTTGGGTAGGGCTACAAAAGGCGCTGCATTGGCACTTAAATCTAGATTATTACTATATGCTGCCAGTCCTTTGTATGAAGCTGCAGGTACCTGGCAAACTGCTGTAACTGCTGCACAGCAGGTGATTAGCCTGAACAAGTATGGAATCTATCAGGGAGGTTATGGTAATATGTTCCTTATTAACGAAAGTAATGAAGCCATATTTGAACGTGTTTATACCAAAAATGCCAATCACACTCACCTGGAAATCGCTAACGGACCAAATGGCTATGGCGGTTGGGCAGGAAATACGCCAACACAGAACCTGGTAGATGCTTATTACCTAACCAATGGGCAACCTGCAAATGACAGTAACCCATTGTACAATTCTGCTAAACCTTATGAGAACCGCGATCCGCGTTTTAAAGCAACCATTTTATATAATGGTGCAGCATACCGAGAGCGTAACATAGAAACATTTATTCCTGGTGGAAAGGATAGTAGAGATGGTAATGACAACTGGAATACTACAAAAACCGGTTATTATCTTAAAAAATTCATGAATGATGCCTATCCTTTGCAAAATCCATGGGGTAATGCAGGTTTCCAGCCATGGATTTATATCAGATATGCAGAAGTTCTGCTCAATTTTGCCGAAGCTGCAAATGAAGCGTATGGCCCTGATGTTGTACCTGCCGGATCAACCTTCTCGGCTCGCCAGGCTATCAATATGATAAGGTCAAGGGCTAGTGTAAACATGCCGGATCTTGCAACCGGAATGAACCAGACTGATATGCGTACCGCCATCAGACATGAACGTCAGATAGAACTTGCGTTTGAAGAACATCGTTTCTATGATGTTAGAAGGTGGAAAATAGCAGATGTAACCGAAAATCAACCTTCACGTGGTGTGATCATCACTAAAAATAGCGATGGAACTTTCACTTTTACACCTAAAATAGCACTTGATGGACGTAAATTTGAAACCAAACATTACTGGTTACCAATTCCGCGGGCCGAAATTCTTGCCTCAGGTAATCAATTGCAACAAAATCCGAACTACTAGCAGAATTTGCAAACGCCGGGAAACAAATAGTGTTTTCCGGCATTTTGCAAATCACCCATTTTTATAAAATATTCTACATGAAAATATTGAATTTAATCTGCTTGTCAGCAGTATTGATACTACTATGCGGTTGCAGTAAAAATAAGATAGCACATACTTTTGAACTTGCTGATAACGACTTCTTACTCGATGGAAAACCTTTTCAGATTGTATCTGGTGAAATACATTATCCTCGTGTACCCAGAGAGGCATGGAGGGATCGGATGAAAATGGCAAGGGCCATGGGACTTAATACCATTGGAACTTATGTGTTCTGGAATGTCCACGAACCCGAAAAGAATGTTTTTGATTTCTCAGGGAACAATGATATCGCTGAATTTGTAAAGATCGCACAGCAAGAAGGGCTGTGGGTAATATTACGACCTAGCCCATATGTATGTGCAGAATGGGAATTTGGAGGGTATCCATATTGGCTTCAAAATGAACAGGGTATGAAAGTGAGGAGCCAGGAAAAACAATACCTGGAAGAGTACAGGAAATACATTCACGAGGTGGGTAAGCAACTTGCTCCATTGCAGGTTAACCATGGAGGTAATGTGCTCATGGTACAGATTGAAAATGAATACGGCTCTTATGGCGCAGATAAGGAATATCTGAAGATTAATCGCGAGATGTTTATTGATGCTGGGTTTGATGGATTACTGTATACATGTGATCCACAAAAAGATATCAAAAACGGTTTCCTTCCCGGAACACTTCCGGCTATTAATGGACAAGACAATCCGGCAATAGTTAAAAAGGTAATCAGGGAATTAAATAATGGTAAAGGTCCGTTTTTTATAGCTGAATGGTATCCGGCATGGTTTGATTGGTGGGGCACACCGCACCACAAAGTTCCGGCTGAACAGTATACCGGTAAACTCGATTCAGTGTTAGGTGCAGGTATTTCCATCAATATGTACATGTTTCATGGAGGCAGTACACGCGCATTTATGAATGGCGCTAATTATCGTGATAGTGTACCTTATGAGCCTCAGATCAGTAGTTATGATTACGATGCACCACTTGACGAAGCAGGTAATGCAACCGATAAATTTATGAAATTCAGGGCAGTTATTGAAAAGCACCTGCCTGTAGGTACCAAGTTACCGGCTGTTCCTGCCTCAAAGCCAGCTGTAGCACTAGAGACTATTCATTTTTCTGCCGAAAGTAGTATTTATGATTACCTGGAAAAATCGAAGCAAAGTATTCAGCCCCTAACATTCGAAGATCTGAATCAGGCTTACGGATATGTACTTTATCGCACAGTTATAAATGAAGGAAAGTCAGGGATACTTAAAATAGATGGCTTAAGGGATTATGGGTTGGTCTATATTAATGGTAAAAGACATGGCATTCTGGACAGAAGGTTGAATCAGGATAGCCTTATGATAGATTTGCCTAAGGGTAAAGTTACCCTTGATATATTAGTAGAAAATATGGGGAGAATTAATTTCGGGCCATTTTTACTTCAAAACAAAAAAGGGATTACTGGCAAGGTTAGTTTAGCAGGTACAGTCTTAAAGTCATGGGAAATGTTTTCGTTGCCTTTTGATAAACAACCGGTTAAAAAGACTGATACTAATGTTTTCAGACAGGAAGGCCCTATGTTGAAGTATGCAGAATTTGAACTTAATAATGTGCAGGATACCTACCTGGATATGCGAAAATGGGGCAAAGGTGTGGTATGGGTAAATGGCCATAATCTTGGAAAGTATTGGAGTATTGGCCCTCAGCAAACAATTTATCTGCCAGCAGAATGGCTGAAAAAAGGGAAGAATCAAATAGTTGTACTCGATTTGATCAAAACTGATCAGCGATCCCTTACCAGTCTTGATAAGCCAATTTTGGATCAGGTTAAATAACCATAAATTTTAGTCTGCCTTCTTGGGTATTCGCAATATTATAGATGAATATCTTTTAACAGGGGAACTATTTTTTCAAGTGATTTTTGAAGAATAGGCCCCTGTTCCTTTTGATTTGATAATTTTGAAATAAGATTTGTTATCCAGTTACTGGTTTTATAAATGTCTATGGTAAGATTTGTTTCGTTAGGAGCTACCTTTATCAGGGTAAAGTATATGATCTGATCACCTTTATCATTCATCTCACTAAATTCAATTCTATCATCAGTATAAGAGTAGCTATTTGAATAGTAAAGGGTCTCTCCATTGTTTAATGTCCATGTACTTTTCATACCTACCCGCGGTAAAAAGTGCTGAAGTCCTTCCACCTTTTTTACACCGTCCCACCAGAGGTGGCGATACTCAAACGCACCAGAGGCATGAAATAGTGTGATAATGTCAGTTTCATATGTTTTTGAAACAGTGCATATTTTCTTTTTTCCTGAAAGGTTTAAAGGAGGTAAAGGGTCATCTGCTATTTCATTTTTTAATTGGCTTAGTTGTGTATAATGAAAGTAAATCTCTCCGGTTTCCGTTTGCTTCATGCTGTCATTCCAGTTCATCCATTCTTTAAAATCAGCCGGAGCATTATCCTGCAAAAGACCATTGGTAACCAACCAATATTCATGCTGCTTTATATCGTTCTTTAAAAGCTGATGAGCAACAATAACATCTTTGCCAATCAGTTTGCTAAAATTCTTTACGTTATATCCTGTAAATTCACCATAATGGGTAATTACCTTCAATGAAAGATTCGCGGCAGAAGTACAGGCATTACATTGACAATACTTCCTTCGGTCGTAAGACATTAGACTTTTATGAAACAAGCAAAACATTTTTTCTACCTGTTTATACAATACTTCAAGTTCCGGAGGTTCTCCGAATTTGTAAAAAAGAATTGCATCACCCTCTATTTCAGAAACTTCAAGCCCTATTTGATTTGCATTAATAAGCAATTCAAGTAATTCCTGTATAATCATGCGGCTGTGGTTAATCTCTGATTCAGTTACAAATCGAGTGAAACCGCTAATGTCAGGGATAAAAAGCAGACCTTTTGTTTCCATTTTATATTAAAGTTATAAATAATAAATGATCAAATCTTCATAATACTCCATTGTTAAAGGTTTAGAGAAAAGATTGTTATTGCAAAAAAAGCATTGATAATAGTCAAATTAGGAGTAGTTTGGAATTGCCTATTGTTTAATCTTTATCTATTTCCTGGCTATGTAAATATTGTTAAATAAGTCAGATGTCAAATCTCTTGAATACTCATTCATCGAAGACAGGTATTAAAGGGATGTAGAAATATGATGAGCCACTTGTAAAAAAATATAAGTATGCGGAAATAATTTTTTTTTGAAATTATATATTTTGTATTTCAAGATGTGCAATTGAACAGTAGATTAAAATAATTATATTGAAATATTATTTCTCCAAATAAACTTAGGGCTTAATTGTATATGTTCCAACCGGGTAAGCAAAATGCTGATGAAGACAATTTATTGTTAGCGCAAGTAGCAGTTGGTAATGAGCAAGCTTTTAACCAAATATACCATAAAACCAATAAGAATATTTATAATGCTGTAATGGCTTATGTAAAAAATGAACACACTGCTATTGAGCTGGTGCAACAGGTTTATATCAAATTTTGGAACAATCGTAAAAAACTAAAGGATGTAAGAAGTTTGAAAGATTACCTTTTTATTATTGCCAGGAATTTAACCCTTGATCATTTTAAAAAGGTAACTATAGAAACGGCTTTTTTTGCGGAGTTAACATCGAGAGAAAATTATCCTGTAAATAGCATAGATGAAAGGATAGAGCAAATTGAATACGATAAATTGCTAATGAATGCACTTCAGCAATTGCCCCCTCAACAGAGGGAGGCATGGCTTTTAGTTAATGAACATGAACTTAGCTATGCTGAAGTTGCTGTAAAAATGAACATCTCTAAATTAACAGTAAAAAGGCATTTGGAGTTGGGCCGCAAAAGTGTGCGCGGTTATCTCAAATCACATATTTATACCATAGTAACAGTTCCTTTTGTTGTTATTTCAACTATTTTTTTTCGCTAATTTCATCATTGTTTTTAAAGGATGCAGGTGCGGTAAATTATTAGTTCGCAATATCATTGTTCGTTATGTTTCTTCTGGTTTTATTTACACCTCCTTTTAGTCTTCCAAAATTATAGTTTAAACTAAAAGCACAGTTTTGAAAATAATCTCTTGAGGTATAGGACTGGCTAAATTCCTTGCCGAAACTTGTAGAATTGTTATTCCTATACTTAACAAATGGATTATTAAAACGCGCACCTAATGATAGTTTATTAGTAATTAACTCCTTACTTATGCTAAAACTTGTACTAACGTAGCCATTAGTTGTACCTTGTAAACCGGTAGGGCTATTACTCATTCCATTCAAAGTAGCATTTAAACGCCAGCCCTGATTCAAGTCAAATGAATTCGAAATAGAAAGAGAATACATCAACAAATCGTTAGTTACACTAATCCCATCAGGATTTCCTGCCAGCCATAAATACATCGCATTTCCATTCAGTCCAACCTTATAAGTATTGCTGATCGGATATGAAATGGACAGATTAGCTCCAAGACTACTAGACTCACCAGTATTTTCATAAGTAGTTCTTGTGATTTGGGTAATCGGATCAAAATTCACCACCTGTAAATCCAGATTATTCATGAATGAGTAGTTCAATCCTACATTTATCGAAAGCTTTTTGTTATTACCATAGTTAGCCTGAATATCATTTAGCAGTACTGGTCGGAGATTAGGATTACCTGTCGATTCAAAAAGTGGATTGGAACGGTCTATATAAGGGTTTAATCTCTTTATACTTGGCCTTCTGATGCGCTGGGAGAAGCCAAAGCTCAAACTACTCTGATCTTTAAAATTCTTATTAATTGCTATTGAGGGAAATGCATTAAAATAATTCTGATTAGCTACTGTAGCATCATTTACAAAATCTCCTCTTATTACCGTTTGCTCAACGCGTATTCCGGCAATAATACTCCATGCTTTTAAAGCATACCGATATGAATTATATGCACTAAAAACGTTCTGAGAATTGGTATATCTGTTAGAAAATTCGGGATCCGATTCAAATTGACCATTCAAATCATTAAAAGTATTGTAATCAAAATCACTACTGCTGGATCGTAATATGGATTTAAGCCCGGCTTCAATATTAACTCTCTTCACAGTAGTTGTAAAATCCAATTGAAAAGTATTTTCATGGAATTGCTGATGATCATACTGCTTGTAATCCTTTTGATCATAATTAATTAAATTTGATAGGTCAATATCTCCATTACGTTTAGCCGCATTGTTTGAATATTGATAAGAAAAGGTTAAAAGTTGATCCTTTATTTTTTTAGAACCGATCTGGTAGTTAATTGCAGCATCAACCCCATAATTTTTTCCTTTATTGTAATTTAACAGGTCATACCCTTGCAAAAGTTCAGCTCCACTACTTAGTTCTGAAGACTGAGATATGAAGCCTGAAGATCTCCCTCCATTGAGGTTGAACTGACCGGATAGTAAATTTAATGAATCAATACTGTAACTTAATTCAGTACCAAAATATCCTGTTTTGTTGTCAGATTTTTGAAGGCCCTTTTGTAAAAGTCTGTTTATTGCATTGCCATAACTTAGCCTGTTACCTTTATAAGTGGTTTGCGGGTTGTTGTTCAGGTTTGCACCTCCAAAAGCCGAAATTGCAAAGTTTCCATTTTTTACAGTAACCGATCCACCGGCACCTGGCCCTCCAGCCGGAAGGCTCTCATTTATATTAAGAGAACCATTATATCCATCACTAATCTTTTTACTAACAATGATGTTGATGATTCCAGCCAATCCCTCTCCATCATATTTTGAGGGAGGAATTGTAATCACCTCTATTTTTTCTATAGTAGATGCAGGCATACTTTTCAGTATTGCAGTCAGATTACCTTCTAAGCTTGCAGAAGGCCTGCCATTAATCAAAACTTTAAAGCTTGAATTCCCTTTGAGAAGAATGTTATTCTGCCCATCCAGAGTAATATATGGGATTTTAGGTGCCATATCTAACACACTATTCACCTTGCTTTCAGGATCGGCTTTCAAATCGTAAATGATCCGGTCGGCCTTTTGGCTGATCATTGGTCTTTCCCCGGTGATGACCACATTATTTAGTGTTTTAAGCTGTTCTGCTAGATAAATAGTACCAAGATCAATCTCTTTCGTTTCTTTTTTAGACAAATCCAATGAAATTGTTTTTGAGTAATAACCCAGAACAAGAAAGGAAAGCTGATAGTTTAGAGGGCCAGACGCATTAATGGTAAATTTTCCGTCTTTGTCAGAGGCTATAGCTTTAATGACGGTCCCCGTTTTGGTTTTGATCCTAACAGTTGCAAAGGGCAAATAACCATGACTTGCAGAATCGACGATCAATCCTTTAATCTGGTATTCGTCTGGTGTATTCTGTGCAAGTAATAAGTTGGTTTGAACTATTGAAATAATAAGTAATAACGTTATTTTGATGGTTAATTTCATGATTCTATTGGTAATGAATTTTAGGAATTTCAAATTTTTGGGCATAGTGAGTCGTTTAAAGGCTTTTGCACTTTAAAATCAATTACTTTTAAACGACTGGATTAAATTTCTAGGAGAGTGGCTTATTTATCTTTTTGATTGCGAATTATTAGGTGATAAACTAAAAACCCTCCGGCAATAAAGATCATTTCTACTCCATATGGTAATGGCGACTCTTCTGCATTGTATGGTATAAATTCCAAAGCAATTAAACCAATCCCCGCCGACATTAGAATAATTGCCCATTTAAGCAGTTCATTATCTTTGGATAACTGCGTTAAAAATTTCAAACCGGTTTCGTCTAAAGGACCCGAATCAATGATTCTTCTTTTTAATCTATACTTGTAAAGTGTAATGATAAAAATTCCAATTATTACAAAAAATATGATGATGATTATAAATGGCATTAACTGTTTCATGATCTCTAATTTAAATGATTTACCCAGTAGTCAACAAAAAAAGACAACTGGTTGCAGTTATTTTAAATTAATTTATTGAATCTTTTTTTAGTGCTTATTAATCTTTGGATTTTTGTATTATTATCTAACACATAAAAAATAATCTGGATATACTTTGATTTTTTTGCAACCGACAACCCGTATTGATTGACTATTAAGTATGTTTAATGAAAAGGATATTATAACCAGGATATTAAATAAAGACTTTAAGGCTTTTGAATTACTTGTAAGACAATATGAAAGGTTGGTCTTCTTTGTGATCAATAGACTGGTGCATGACCAGCAGGATAAAGAAGATATTTGCCAGGAAGTATTTATTAAAATCCATAAGAACCTTTACAGATTTGAGTTTAAATCAAAGCTATCTACCTGGATAGCACGAATTGCTTATCTCACTGCCATCAATCACATTAAGTTTAGTAAACAGGAACGGTTGTCAGAGTATACTGAAGATATTGATCAATATTATTTTACTGATGAAAATCCTGAGCATACCATGATTAAAAAAGATACTGTGAATTATCTTAATGATCTCATTCAGAAAATGCCACTTCAATACCGCACTGTGCTAACATTATATCATTTAAATGAATTCTCCTGTGCTGAAATTGAAGAGATTACAGGAATCCCGGAAGGAACAGTTAAAAGCTATCTGTTTAGGGCAAGGAAGCTATTAAAAAACAAAATTGAAAAAGATCTTAAAAAAGAAGAAATATGAAAGAATCAGATGATCATAGAATACAGGAGATGTTTGAAAAAGGCATAAATAATGATTCTCCTCAGTCATTTGAAAATAATGACCTTCTAATTTATAAACAATTGTTTCAAGCCTTAAATTCCGGGCAGGAATCAGGATTGCCCCAAAACTTTGCCGCCAAGGTGACAAATAAAGTGCAAAGGGAAACCTATCGAAAACAAGACATGTGGTTTGCGCTAACCATTATTTTAATATTTGGAGTCACTTTTGGTGCCGCATACCTGGTTCTTACCCTGATTAATCCAAATTCAGGACGCGAATTTTACGAGGTTAATATCCGGTTCAAATATGTGATTCTTCTGGGAGTTCTAACCTTTCTGGCTGTCTTTTATGATAAAGGCAAATCCAAAGTATTGAGTTAAAGCTGTTTTATTTATGTAATTATTTTTTTCTTTTCATTGGGCCATTTTGTTTTAGTAATCGTCTTTAGTTAAAATCCGATTACAAGAATGAATAGAACCCGTTTCCATATCCTTTTACAATACTTCAAGGAAGATGTTATTTCTGAGGAAGAATGGCGAGAATTACTAGGAATGGTAAAAACCGGTCGTTATGACGACCAGTTGGAAGATGATCTTTTAATTTCGTTAGACAGCATAGGGAAGAAAAATAAGTGGACTGAAGATATTGAACGGGAAATGTGGTTAGGTATTCAAACAAAAATACAAGGCCAATCAAAAAATACTAACTACCGAATATGGATAGCTGCCGCGGCAGTTCTTCTGGTGATGCTAACTGCAGGATTGCTTTTCTTTAAAGCCGAGCATTTATCATCTTCTCTTAAAACAAATACAGCTAGGATAGAGGCTGATATTTTGCCGGGAGGTAATAAGGCTGTTCTTACATTACCAGATGGAAAACGCGTAGTACTAACCGATTCAACAATTAAACAACTGGCAAACCAGGCCGGTGGTTCAATAACAAAAGCCGGAAATGGAATCCTTGTTTATAACATGACTTCATTGGCTGGAAATGCAGGTGCCATAACGGGCAAAGAAATATTTAATACCATAAGCACGCCTAGAGGGGGGCAGTATCAGGTAATACTAGCCGATGGCACCCATGTTTGGTTAAATGCTGCATCTTCACTCAAATTCCCTGCTTCTTTTAAAGGAAAAACACGATTGGTTGAGCTTACTGGCGAGGCCTATTTTGAAGTAGCCAAAAACAAGCAAATGCCATTTATAGTGCATACTCAAAATCAGGAAGTAGAGGTATTGGGTACACATTTTAATATCAGTAGCTATGATGATGAAAAAGTTACTAAAACAACTTTACTGGAAGGATCAGTTAAGGTGATAGCTCAGGCCAATCAAAAAGTAATTAAACCCGGCGAACAGGCTCAGATTAATAGGAATGTTGCTGCCATTAAAGTATTACCGGTTAGTATAGAAGAAGCTATTGCATGGAAAAATGGTTATTTCGTATTTAATGATGAAAAGCTGGAAAGCATTATGCAAAGGGTATCCAGATGGTACGACATTGATTACGAATTTCAAGGTCAGCAAGGAAATCTATCCTTTTTAGGTGTCGTAGAACGATCAAAAAATATATCATCCTTATTAAAAGTGTTAGAATCAACTGGAAATGTTCACTTTAAAATAGAAGGGAGGAAAATTATCGTTATGCCATAATAGTTACAGAACTAACGGTAGTTTAAACAAAGTCAGGGATGCTGGAACACCCCTGACCAATGTTTGGATATGCCATGATAAAATTCAGCTAAACAACTAATCAATTTATCGACGTAGACTTTTCTCTGTTAAAAGAGTAAAGAATTGCGTTGTGCAACCAAAACAAACCAAATGTATGAAATTTTACGATCAATTCAGATGTAAGCTCATTGCTTCAAATTCTGGACAAATACTACGTATAATGAGGCTAACCATTCTCATATTAGTAACATGCTTACTCCAGGTTAGTGCTACTACCAAAGCACAGAAGATATCCTTGAGCGAAAAAAACGCTTCGTTGGAAACCGTTATCAGGAAAATCAGAAGCCAAACCAATTATTACTTTATTGGTAATAGCGATTTAATCAGAAAGGCAAATCTTGTAAATATTAATGTTAAGGATGTATCTATTGAAGATGCTCTTAATCAGTGTTTTGTAAACCAGCCACTTGTTTATTCTATTGTGGAAAAAACCGTAGTAATTAAAACAAGAACTTTGCTTTCATTATCTCAGCAAATTGGACAAAAAATATCCATAAAAGGTAAAGTAACTGACGAAAATGGAATGTCTCTTACGGGAGCTTCTGTAAAAGTAGAAGGTACAGAGGTAGCTGCTACCACCAATACCAATGGCGAATTTCAATTGGAAGTTCCTGATAAAGATGCTATTTTATTGATTTCCTATGTAGGGTACGAAGTTATCCGCATAAAGGTTCAGGAAGGTACCCTTATGAATATCCGCCTTAAACCTCAATTGCGCGATTTAACTGAAGTAGTTGTAATTGGCTATGGAACCAAACGTAAAACAGAAATTACAAGTTCAATCGCATCAGTAAATGTAAATGAACTGAGTGCAAATGCTTCTAACAATGTAACAGATGCGCTTCAGGGCCGTGTTGCCGGTGTATCAATTGAATCAAGTACAGGTGCTCCGGGTTCAAAATCAAACATTACAATTCGTGGCACCGGAACTCTAGGTGCAAATGGCCCTTTGGTTGTTATTGATGGAATGCCTTTTGGTAGTATGGATGGACTTAATCCTGCTGATATCCAGAATATTGAGGTGTTAAAAGATGCTGCGGCAGCCAGTATTTACGGATCCAGGGCTGCAGGCGGAGTAATCTTAGTGACTACAAAATTGGGCAGAAAGAATACAGAGCCTAAAGTTCAATTTAATGCAGTTTACAGTAGTCAGTCTATTGCTAAGCGAATGGACGTGCTCAATGGTGAGCAATGGACCAAATTATTAAATTCTGTAGGAGGAAATTTTCCTGCTTATAATGGAACAAATACCAACTGGCAGGATGAGATTTTTAGGAATGCCCCAATCTACAAAGCGAATGCAGATGTTACTGGAGGATCAGAACATTTTCAATATAGCTTGTCGGGAAGCTATTTGAATCAAAAAGGTACAATCATAAAAACCGATTTCAACAGCGCTAATTTTAGAGCGAAATCATTATATGAAAAAGGCAGGGTTAGAATTGGACAAACGTTCATTTACAATAAAACTCGTGAACGCACATTGCCTCCGGGAGGAGATCAATCTCATAGTAATATATTAAGTGCATTAATTGTACCTCCAACTGTTCCTGTTTATAATCCTGCAAACCTGCCAGGCGGTTGGGGAGGAGTAAACTCAGGTATGAAAAATCTTTCAAATCCCGTGGCTATTTTGAATTCTAGCGATTATAGAAATAACAATAGTTCGGTAACTGCTGATGTGTTTGCGGAAGTTAGATTGATTGATCAATTGAAGTATAAAATTAATGGTGCGATATCAGAAAATAGAGGCTTTGGTAACAATTATGACTATGCATATAATGATGGCAACGTAATACTTGCCAAACCAAGACTAAGTCAGAGCAGCGGAGTTTCTAGTTCATGGTTACTAGAGCATACCCTTAGCTATGATAAAAAGCTTGGATTACATAATATCTCAGTGCTTGCCGGTTTTACCGCCCAAAAGGATACGAGTAACTCTTTTAATGCAAATGGAAATAACCTCCCAAATGGAATTTATTCTTTTGGTTCTGAAAAATCCAACCAATCAGTTGGAGGAGATTTAGGAGATGTCAGAAGAGAGTCTCTTATTGGAAGGGTTTCTTATTCTTACGACTCTAGGTACATGATCAGCGGATCAATCCGTAGAGACGGATCTTCTAAGTTTGGTGAAGGTTATTATTATGGTGTATTTCCAGCCGTATCCGCAGGTTGGAATATCAGCAATGAAAAGTTTTATGGTAATTCAGGAATTTCGGCCTTCATGAATTCATTAAAAATCAGAGGTAGCGTTGGTTTGCTGGGAAATGATCAGATACCAAACTACTCTACAATTAATGGAATTAGTAATAACTTAAACTTTGCTACAAATGGAGGTGTGATAGTGGGGTCTATTCCTAGTGGAACTGCTTCTCCACGAAATTTAAGATGGGAAGAATCAAAATCGGTTGATGCAGGTCTTGATGCCACATTTCTTAACGGAAAAATGTCACTCGTATTCGACTGGTTTAATAAAACAGCTCGAGGCGTATTACTTGCAGTTCCAATACCTCTTAGTACTGGGATTAGCGGTACACCAACAGTTAATGCCGGTACAATTAATAACAAAGGTATAGAGCTAGCTTTGGATTATTCAGATGCGGCAGGTGACTTTTCTTATAAAATAGGCTGGAATATGACAACTATGCGAAATAGAATGACCGCCATTACTATAGGAAGTGGCAATCAGGAATTTGGTGATCTGGAACGCGCTAAGGTTGGAAATCCAATAGGAAGTTTCTTTTTAATTAAGACAGACGGCATATTTAAAACACAGGCAGAGATTGACGGATATAAAGGTTCAAACGGCCAAAAAATACAGCCTAATGCTTCACCTGGTGACATAAAATTTGTTGATTTCGACAATAATGGTAAAATTGATAACAATGATCAGCAATATAGCGGAAGTCCAATCCCAACATTTGAAACAGGATTAGCGGGTACACTTGCATGGAGAAACTTTGATTTAAATTTATTGGTGCAAGGTGTTTTTGGAAATAAAATTTATAATGGTGGTAGAATCTGGACAGAGCAAATGACAGCTTATACCAATTTATCTACGTCTGTTTTAAATGCCTGGACTCCAGAAAACAGCAGTTCAAGTTTTCCAAGATTCACATTGGCAGATGTAAATTTAAATTCCCGTGGAAATAGTGATCGTTGGTTAGAAAATGGCGCTTATGTTAGGGTAAAGAGGCTTGAGCTAGGATATACAGTAGCTGAAGATATTGCGAAACATTTAAATGTTGGTAAGATAAGGGCATATCTTTCAGGTCAAAATTTATTCACTTTTTCAAAATACAAAGGATATAATCCGGATTTAGGAAACGATGGTAATCCACTTAGAAGGGGTTTCGATAGCGGAGCATATCCATTGCAACGAATTGTCTCTCTGGGCTTAAACGTATCTTTTTAACTGAATAATTAAAGAAATTATGAATAAAAATATAATTAAAACAATAGCAGTGGCGCTTCCGCTCGCTTTGTTAATGATATATGGTTGTAAAAAGGATTTTCTTAAAACAACAAATCCGAATAAAATTACTGAAGAACAATTCTGGAAAACTGAGGCTGATTTGAAGTCGGCAGTAGCTTCTGTTTATAGTTTATTAAGGCAGCCTCTATATGGCTATTGGGGGGCATTTACTGGCATTCAGAATATAAATTCATTGGGAGATGATGTGCTTACATTTCCGGGCGGAGAAGCTGCTACTACTAATATAGCTTTATTTACAAATGAAGCTACAAATTCAGATGCATCTTCTACCTTTTCGGCACTTTACAAATCTATATATCGCGCTAACCTGGTGTTGGCTAATGCAGAAAAGGTAGAGGTTAGTGACGACTTAAAAAAGTCATATATCGCCGAAACGAAATTTCTGCGTGGACTTTGTTACTTTACATTAGCATCTAATTTCGGAGATGTGCCACTTATTATTGCGCCGGCAAAAACTGCCGATGATCAATTCATGCCGAGCAAACCTGTAACGGAAGTTTACGCACAGGCAATTTCAGATTTTACTGATGCTAAAAGTGGGTTGCCTCCTACAAGGCCTTCTGCTGATTTAGGGAGAGCAACAAGTGGTGCTGCTATTGCTTATTTAGGTAAAGCTTATCTGTACATCAAAGATTATCAAAAAGCACAGGCAACTTTTGAATTGCTAAATTCTGCCCCATACGCTTATGATTTAATAACAGATTTCTCTGAAAATTTCACTGATAAAAATGAGTTTAACAAGGAAGCTGTTTTTCAATGGGTGTATGGTCCATTTGGCGACCCGTATGGGCCTTGGGGTGTAGAAGGTGCAAACTCCCCTATGTATAATTATTTGCCTCAGCTAATTGGTCCTCCTGCAGGAGGTGGATGGTTTAAATATGTGCCAACCAATTACCTTATAGATCAATTTATGTTAGAAAAAAGACCTGCCGGTTCGGACACTAAATTTGATAAAAGAATGTACTATACATTATCATGGAAACACTCAAACTTTGGCGAACCAGATGTGAAATGGTACGGCGGATCAAAAACTTTTGAAGATCTTTGGGCATCTGCACAAGCTAATATCTCCAAAATCGATCCTAAATCGTTATTAGATGTATCGGGCAATAACCAGTTCTTAATAAATAAATTTACAAATGGCTGGAGCGGGAAAGAGAGCGCTGATAATTATTGGTCAGCAACCCCTTCAACTGCCAACAATGTGATTATGCGTTATGCAGAAGTATTACTTATGCATGCTGAAGCTGCTGCCCAAAATGGAGATTTAGCAAAAGCTATTGCCGACATTAACCGTATTAGAGTAAGAGCCGGATTGCCAGAAAAAACAGGGTCAAATCTACCGGACTTAACCAGTGTAATGAGTGAACTTAGCCATCAAAAATTGTTAGAAATGTTTTTTGAACAAAACAGATGGCAAGATTTAAAACGTTGGTACACACCTGCTCAGCTAAAGGTTCACTTTACAGAAACAAACAAGCAAGGTGCGCAATATTTACAGCCAAGGAATTATATTTTTCCTATTCCAACAGCTGAATTGCAAACTAATAACAAAATTGAACAAAATCCTTTGTGGAGGTAGTTGTTATAAAATAAGGAGGTATCTGGAAAGGTAAGGTCATCTTCTTTTCTAGATACCCTTAAAATGGGTTACTCCTAAACAAGCATATCTATAATTTTTATAAATGTTTTCAAAAATAAACCGCTTAAGAATATTTGCTATTGGAATAGTGATAACTGCACTGTGTGTTAATGCATGTTCTGAAGATGCATTTAGCACTTTCAATAACATTTCGTTAGACGAAACAGTAGATGGGAATTCATTGAGAGTTGGAGTTCAATTTTCTTGTGCTAAACCTGAAGATGTCTACATAGAGTACTGGATAAATGGCCAGAAAGATAAAATATTTACAACGCCTGTTTCAATTCAAAAAACCAAGTTCAAAATAGTACTTACCAATTTGAAATTTAATTCGATTTATCAATATCGTATTGTATCAGGAAGTGCAGGCGTAAGGTTTCAATCTGATGAATATTCTTTTAAAACAAAAGATATTCCCGATCAATTACTAGGCCTGTATCATGCAGGTGCTAAAATCCAACAGGAGCTGCCAATTGAATTTAAAAAGGGTACTATGCTGGTTTATAATAGAGAAACGCCTGGGTTTATAGGTATGTTAGATTATCAAGGCGACCTAAGGTGGTATCAAAGATTTAAAAATACAGGAGTTAAAGTGGCTCATTTTACACAAAACAAGACTATTCTTTCAATTCTAGCTCCGATGAATTATCCTACAAGTTATGGGAACGAAATTCTGGAATTATCTTTAGCAGGCGATACAATTTTTCATTTAAAAAAGGGAGAGAAAGACTTTAAACAGACAATCCATCACGAAATATTAATTAATTCGAAAAAACAATACGTAACATTAAGTGCCGCTGAAAGAATTATCGATTTAAGTGCAGTTGGGGGAAATAAGGCAGATACAGTAAAAGGAGATGGGATTTTAGTGCTGGATAAGTATGGGAAAAGAATATGGAGCTGGAGTGTATTTGATGCACTAGATCCATTAAAAGAAAAGAATATAATTAAAGAAGCAAAAGACTGGATGCATGCCAATAGCTTGTTTATTGATACCGATGGGAATTACATTATCTCCTTTTATAACAATGGCCAGATTTGGAAAGTTAACGCTCTGAATAAAAAAGTAATGTGGAAGTTCGGAAAAGGAGGTGATTTTATATTACCTAAAGGTGCTGAGTTTGATCAGGGACATGCCGTACATATAAATTATCAAAATAACCTCATGCTATTTGATAATGGAACCAGTAAAAAACGTTCGCAGATACTGGCCTTTGAACTAAATGGATTAACCAAACAAGTATCATTAAAATTGTGTGTGCCATTACCCGAAGGAATCTTTACGGATAGAATGGGGAGTGCCTACATGATTAATAAAAATGCTGTATTAACATGTGTTTCTAAGCAAAATCAGGTGTTACTTACTAATAAAAATGGTGATGTACTATGGAGTATGATGTGTGCCAATACACCTTACCGGGTAGAATTTGTACCATTTAGTAAATCAAAACCCTTTATAGAAGGGTTTTAATGCGAAATTCTTTATAGCCTTTAAATTGTTTGCAACAATTTGTGATTTTTTTGATTTTGATATTTTTGTGTATAATTGTAATGGATATTTTACATACTTAAAATAGCTTTGTTAAGGAAGTAACGCAAATAAAGAGGGGGCGATTCATGAAAGATTATTCTAGTTTTAGCGACTCTCAACTATTATCATTGCTACGTGAAGAGGATCATTTGGCATTTACGGAAATTTATAATCGTTATTGGAAGAGGTTATTTACTATCGCAAGTCATAAGCTTAAAGCATTAGAGGATGCGGAAGAGGTGGTGCAAAATATTTTTGTGGCCCTTTGGAATCGGAGGACAAATCTTTATGTCACTTCTACACTCAGTGCGTACTTAGCCGTTTCTGTAAAATACAGGGTAATTAAAATGCTGGATAAGCAGTATAATCAACAAAAGTATGTAAATAGTTTGGACAGTCAGATGTTGGTAGACGATTCTACAGCTGATTGGCTTAACTTTCTGGAACTAAAGAAACGCCTTGAAAAACTGGTGGCCGATTTACCAGATAAGTGTCAGATAGTTTATAAAATGAGTCGTGATAAGGGGATGTCTCAAAAGCAGATCGCAACTGCTCTAAATATCTCAGAAAAAACTGTAGAGGCTCGTTTGGGCAGGGCTATGAAAACACTTAGGGCAGGATTAAGCCATTTTCTGATCAGTTTACTCTAACTCCTAAAAATATTTTATTTTTTTTGAGGGATTTATCTTTCATAAGGGACATCCTATTATAAACCCTTACCCTAGATGAATAATTCTAAAGAGCAACTCGAATATCAGGAATTGGCAGCTAAATGGATTGATGGAACAATCAATGCTGATGAAGAGGTTAAGTTTGCCAAATGGTATAATGAAGGTCAGGAGGCGGAACTTGAAATCCCAGATACATTTGCAAGTGATGAGGAAACCCATAAATCAAGAATATTCAACAAGATTCAAAATCAGATTCATATAAAAAAGACGGTTAGTATTTGGCCAAGATTAGTCGCAGCCAGTTTGTTAATTGGTGCATGCCTAACCGGCTTCCTGTTTTATTGGCAGAACCAAAATAAACATCCGCAACAGGTAGTAAATGCATTCGTAAATGACGATGTTCTTCCCGGAGGAAATAAAGCTGTGCTCACTTTGGCTAATGGAAAAGTATTATCTTTATCTGATTTAAAGAATGGACAATTGGCCCAGCAAATGGGGGTGGTTATAACTAAAAGTAAAGATGGTCAATTGGTTTATAAAGCAATTTCAAATAATAAGGAAGGGCATCAAGTAGAGTACAATACTATCAGCACCCCGCGGGGTGGGCAATACGAGATCAATTTGCCCGATGGAACAAAAGTTTGGTTAAATGCCGCTTCTTCACTAAAATTTCCTACAACTTTCAGTAAGTCAGAGAGAAGAGTAGTACTTAGTGGCGAAGGATATTTCGAGGTAGCCAAAGATAAAAATAAGGTGTTTAAAGTAGTTTCCGATCAGCAAACTGTAACAGTTTACGGAACTCATTTTAACATTAATGCTTACAATGATGACAATACTCCGGTAACTACCCTAATTGAAGGAAGTGTTGATGTTAATGGGACTTTGCTAAAACCAAGTCAGCAGGCAATTAACGTTAATAATAAAATAAGTGTCGTTTCAGCTGACATAGAAAATGTAATGGCCTGGAAGAACGGCTACTTTAGATTTGATGAAGAGCCGTTGGATGCCATTATGAAAAAGGTAGCCAGATGGTACGATGTAGAAGTAGAATTTGAAGACCCAGATCTTAAAACACTAGAATTTGGAGTTGTAGCCAATCGCTTTGCTAATGTTTCTAAAGTATTGAGAATTCTTGAACTTACTCATGAGGTTGATTTCGTTGTGAAAGACAAGAAAATCATAGTCATAAAAAAACAGAAATCAGGTGTCAAAAGATAACACCAGAACCAGAAACCTTCCTATTAATTAACCAAATACAAACAAACTAAACAAACCTAAAGTATGAAAGAAAGAGACCCATGAACCATCGGGTATTAGAATAAGATCAGGAGCATCCTACTGCCCCTGATCAGTGTTCCGATATTCACAAAACAATTGAAATCAATTATTTTCTTACATGTTTCTTAAAGTGCTCAAAGCCTTCGACCGCTGGTACTTTTCGAATTAACAGAACAATCAAATGTATAAAAATTATACTAAAAATTTTTGTATGCCTCCGGGCTACGTCAATAAATTCCTTGTAGTCATGAAGTTAACAGTTGTCCTACTTATCGCTACCATTATGCAGGTTAGTGCGGTAGGGTTTGCGCAAAGAATTACCTATCAAAAAAAGAATGCTTCATTAAAGCAGGTGTTAAATGAAATTAACAAACAGACAGGCTATAGTATTGTCTGGTCGGCCAAAAAAGTCAAAAATCTTCCTACATTAGATGTAGATTTCAGGAATGCAAGCCTTAATGATGTGCTAGACGAGTGCCTGAAAAACCAGGATTTAACGTACGCAATTGAAGATAAAATGCTCGTTATTCTTGCAAAAGAAAAACCTTTATGGAATACTCCACTAAGCTTCAAAAATTTAATCGATCTCAAAGGAAAAGTAGTTGATGAAAATGGTGCCCCATTACCGGGGGCAACTGTAAAAGTAAAAGGCGGAACAAGTGGAGTTGTTACAAGCGCTGACGGCTCATTTACGTTAACAGGCGTTAATCAGGGAAGTATAATCCTGGTTTCTTTTTTGGGATATAATACTCAAGAAGTTTCAGTTAATTCTAGTAATATGGTAATCAAACTTGTTGCCATCACTACTAACCTGGATGATGTAGTAGTAGTAGCTTATGGAAGTCAGAAAAAAACAAGATTAACCGGAGCTATTGCCCAAATTAGTGGCAAGGATTTACAGGACAGACCAGTTGCCAGGCTAAGTCAGGCACTTCAGGGTCAGGTAGCCAACCTTAACATCACACAGAATACAATGGGAGGTGCTCCTAATTCTACCCAGAATTTAAATATCAGGGGGTATACCGGCTTTAATAATGCAGGTAGTCCATTAATTGTTGTTGATGGGATTCAAGGAGGAGATATTAATAGTATCAATCCTGACGATGTAGAAAGTATAAGTGTTTTAAAAGATGCTGCCTCAGCAGCAATCTATGGATCAAGTGCGCCTTATGGAGTAATTTTAATAGTAACAAAAAAAGGCAGTAAAGATAAAGCTCCAACCATTTCTTATAATAACAATGTTTCTATGGCTGAGGTAATTAACTTACCTAAAATGGTAAATTCTCTGGATTTTGCAAACATTTATAATGAGGCTTTTGCAAATGCACAGAGAGCGGCATTTTTTGATGCACCTACTATCCAAAGAATTAAGGATTATCAGGCTGGGATATTAACTACAGAAACTATTCAAAATCCAGATCCAACTAGAAACGAATACTTTACCTGGAATTCAGGCAATGCAAATAACGACTGGTTTAAGGTTTATTATAAAGATCGCGCTTATAGTCAGCAACATAACGTAAGTGTAAATGGAGGTTCAACCTCTTCAACTTATTTTATTGGAGCTGGATACAATAGCCGTGGTGGTATGTATAACTATGGCGACGATAAGTATAAACGTTATAATTTAAGAGCTAATATAAGTTCTGATGTAACCAATTGGCTTACTTTCAATTTAAGAGGTACATTCTCACGACAACTGTTTAATTCTCCAAATCTTTATGCCGGACAAACCGGAGGAGGAGATCAGGCCTACATGCATCAGATTGCACGCAAGTTTCCAACAGTTCCAGTTCGTGATCCCAATGGGCGCTTTTCTAATGCCAGCAATATTTTACTTCATGAAGAAGGTGGCAGGAATAATCAAATCACTGATCAGGGTTTACTTAGTGGCGAGTTTAATTTTAAATTAGCCAAAGGTTGGACAGCAACAGCAAATTATACATTTGATGCTCAGTACTATGATCAAACATCTCATTTAAAAACGCTATATGCCTTCTTACCTGATGGTTCCCAGACAACTGTTGGTGGTACAACACCAAATTCGTTCTCTAGATATAATGAAAGAAATCAACACGAAGTAGTCAACGTTTTCTCCCAATACGAGAAACAATTTGATGACCATTATTTTAGTATACTAGGAGGTTATGTAAGTGACTATACCGGATTTCAGGCTTATTCTGCAAGTAACAGTAATCTTTATTCAGATAATATTCCTTCACTTTCTACGGCCTACGGAACAACACCATCATTATCTGATCTTGTGCGTAAATTAAGCTCGCAAGGTGCCTTCGGAAGAATCAATTACAACTATAAGGAAAAGTATTTACTGGAATTTAATGCACGATATGATGGAACCTCAAGGTTTTTAGAAGATGTCCGCTGGAAACTTTATCCAGGAGTATCTGTGGGGTGGAACGTAGATAAAGAGTCATTTTTTGAACCGGTTAAAAAGTATGTTAACAGTTTAAAGTTCCGTGGATCTTACGGTGAACTTGGCGATCAGGTTTTTCTTGATCTTAATTATTATCCATTTTATCCAAGTTTAGGTACGGCACGAGCAACCAGTACAAGCTGGCTATTTGGAGGAACCCAGCAGGCATCAGTAAGCTTACCGGGTTTGGTAAATGATCAATTAACCTGGATTACCAGTTCAACCTTAAATTTTGGCGTGGATGCAGCTTTCTTTAATAATAAGTTAAATGCTTCATTTGATTGGTACATTAGAAAAGCTACAGATTTTGCGGGTCCATCGGCTGCTCTGCCAGCTCTTTTGGGAACAAATCCTCCAACTGTAAATAATTCAGCCATTAAAACAAAAGGCTGGGAATTATCACTAACCTGGAGAGACAGGATCGGGGAAGTTAGTTACGGTTTAAGAACAATGTTAAGTGACTACGGGGCAAAAGTAACTCGTTATCCAAATCCAACAGGCCTTTTAAGTACTTACTATCAAGGCTTAGATATGGGCGAAATCTGGGGTTATTCAACTGTTGGTTTGTTCCAAACTGCCGAGGAAATAGCAGCGGCTCCTTCTCAATCTTTGATATCTACTGCCCAATGGACACCTGGTGATGTACGTTACGCTGATCTTAACGGTGATGGCAAAATCGGACCAGGGGCATCTACTCTAGCTGATCCCGGTGATCGTAAAGTTATTGGAAACAGTACTCCAAGATACAGCTATGGTATCAATGCAGATGCTAGCTGGAAAGGTTTTGATATGCAGGTTTTTGTGCAGGGTGTTGGTAAACGTGATGCATCAATAACAAGTAATTATTTTTGGGGAATTGTAGGAGATGAGTGGCAAAGCTCATTATTTACCACTCATTTAGACCGTTGGACACCATCAACACCTAATGGCTATTATCCTAAGTATTATATGAGTGGAGAGAATGGTAAAAATACACAAGTTCAGACCCGTTATCTACAAAATGCAGCATACCTAAGAGTTAAAAACGTTCAGTTGGGTTATACACTTAAAAAGAATCTTGTAGAGAGAATTAAGTTAAATAAGGTTCGCTTTTATTTCAGTGTAGACAATTTGGCTACAATTACCAAATTCACTGAAGCCCTGGATCCTGAGCTTACCATGTCGGGTGGAAAAGTTTACCCTTTACAAAGAAGCTACTCAGCAGGAGTAAATGTTACATTTTAGAAATTCAGCTTTGTTAAAATATACGATTATGCAAAATAGAATATATTTATTGGTCCTTACAGCAATGATATTTTTATCTGCCTGTAAAAAGGATTTTTTAGACAGAACCCCCGAAACAAGTATCAGTGAAGCGGAGTTCTGGAAAACATCAAATGATCTGCAACTTTATGTTAATAATTTTTATACCGCATTTCCATCTACAATTGGATCATTTGGAACTATAGGCCCATATGGATTAGATGCAGATGATGGTAGCGACAATATGATCACCATGTCTGTTAATGGTACAATGAACGGTACGCGAATAGTGCCAAGTTCTGGTGGAGGCTGGGCATATGGAGATTGGAATACCCTAAGGAACATTAATTACTTTATGATAAATTATAATAAAGTAAATGCAAGCTGGGATAATAAGAAAACTTACGTAGGAGAAGCTTTGTTCTTTCGGGCCTGGTTTTACTTTAGTAAGATAAAGCAGTTTGGTGATGTGCCTTGGGTTAATAAGCCATTAGATATTACATCTGGAGAACTTAAGGCACCAAGATTATCAAGAGCGGTAATAGTTGATTCCATTATGAACGACCTGGATAAAGCTGTTCAATATTTACCTTCAAAGGGTGCAGCTCAGGCTTCAAGGGTAAATAAGCAGATAGCACAATTGCTTCAGGCCAGAATTGCCCTTTTTGAAGGTACCTGGGAAAAATACCATGCTAATACTTCGTTTGGAGTTACAGGGTCTGACGGAAGTAAGTTCCTTCAGAAAGCAGCCTCAGTATCGGGTGATTTGATCGCAAATTCAGGTGGGTATGCACTTGTGGCAACACCAGGAACCGATGGCTATTGGAAACTCTTTAATCAGACAAATTATAGCGCAAATACTGAAGTCATGCTGTGGAGACAATATGATTTAAATACCAATGGAGGTCATTATTGGCATAGATATACAGGCTCGGGCGCAGGACGTGGACTTACCAAAAATCTGGTCGACTATTATTTGTGTACTGATGGAAAACCTATTACCGGAAATGCTTTATACCAGGGAGATGCTACACTTCAAAATGTAGTTAAGAACCGTGATCCGAGAATGGTACAAACCATTTACGTTAATGATGGTAACCACATACTAACTAATAACAGACCTAATGGAGCTGCTACCACACTTTTTGAAGTTCCTTCATTTACTGCGGCAAATGAAACAAAACCAGCCACAGGATACCAGGTATATAAAGGTCATAATCCTGATTTTAATCAGCAACAGGATAGAGGTACAACAGGATATATTATCTTTCGTTTTGCTGAAGCATTATTAATTAATGCTGAAGCAAAAGCGGAATTAGGAACACTAACACAAACCGATGTTGATATTACAATTAACAAGTTAAGAAGTAGAGTAGGAATGCCTAATTTAAACATCGGTGCAATTACGAGCGATCCTAAATGGGAATTTCCTGCACTGGGGCCAGTTATTAACGAAGTTAGAAGAGAGCGTAGAATAGAGCTGGCTTGCGAGGGCTATCGCAGAGATGACATCTATCGTTGGGCTGCTGCAGATGAATTAATTGTAGGTTGGAAACCAAAAGGCGCAATGCTAAGCCAGTGGATTGGTGTAGTTCCGGCTGCAAATCTTTCTTCTTATCCCGTAGACGAAAATGGTTATATCGAATTGTTTAAAAACCAGGCATCATTAAGCACTGGATATAAGTTTAATGTATTAAGAGATTACCTGTCGCCAATACCGACAGATCAGATGGTAATTAATCCTGATATTAAACAAAATCCCGGGTGGCAATAACCTCCTCCCACAAAAAAACACTGACTTAGTTTGCTAAGTCAGTGTTTTTTTGAAACAAAATTTATCTATAATTCCTTAATTTGCGTTGACCAAACCTGGTATATAAACACCTTTCAGATGTCGAACCACAATCTTATTAAAATAATTGCTTTTCTGCTATTTACAAATCTTACAGCTGTAGCTCAACAGAATCCAAAAAAGCCTAATATCATTTACATTTATGCCGATGATATGGGGTATGGAGAGATAGGCCCCTATGGGCAAAAGCAAATTAAAACACCTAATTTAGATAGGATGGCTAAAGAAGGGATAAAATTTACCCAGCATTATACCTCAACCCCTGTATGCGCCCCGGCTCGCTGTATGCTTATGACCGGAAAGCATGGTGGCCATTCTTATATCCGTGGGAATTATGAGATGGGCGATTTTACCGATGAGAACGAAGGGGGCCAGATGCCATTGCCTGAAGGTATATTTACCCTTCCAAAAATGCTTAAATCAGTTGGCTATAGTACCGGTATTATTGGTAAATGGGGCTTAGGGATGCCTTTTAATACCGGCGACCCTAATAAGCAGGGATTTGATTATGTGTATGGCTTTTTGGACCAGAAACAGGCTCATAACCATTATCCTACACATCTTTGGGAAAATGGGAAAAAAGATATGCTGAATAACCCATATGTCTTTATGCATAAGAACATTGATTCAGCTAAGGCTAAAGATGCAGATTATGATAATTTTATAGGAAAAGACTATGCAGGAGCAAAATTTACGGAAAAGAGTCTGAAGTTTATTGACGATCACAAAAATAAACCATTCTTTCTGTATATACCCTTTACTATTCCACATGTAGGATTACAGGCACCAACCGAATATGTAAACCAGTATATAGGTAAGTTCCCAGGTGAACATCCTTATTACGGACAACAGGGCTACAACCCCTCAAAATACCCCTTATCAACCTACGCGGCAATGATTACTTACCTGGATCATCAGATTGGGGTTATTATAGATAAAGTTAAAGCTTTGGGGCTTGATAATAATACCATTATTATGTTTTCGAGCGATAACGGTGCAACTTTTAATGGCGGGGTTCAGGCAAAATATTTTAATAGTTTGGCCGGCTTACGAGGATTTAAAATGGATCTGTTTGAAGGGGGGATTCGTGAACCTTTTATCGCCCGCTGGCCAGGAAAAATTAAGGCCAATAGCGTTAGTGATCTTATTTCTGTTCAATTTGATATGATGGCAACTTTTGCCGAAATTTCAGGAGGAAAGGCTAATAATACAGACGGTATTTCCTTATTGCCAACTTTGCTTGGTAACATAAAAGCTCAGAAACCAAGAGAATATATTTATTTCGAATATCCAGAAAACGGAGGGCAGGTAGCAATACGCATGGGGAACTGGAAAGGCCTGAGATTAAATGTGCGCAAAAATATTGACAGCCCTTGGATGCTGTTCAATCTTAAAGATGATTTCGCAGAAACTACCGATGTTTCAGCACAACATCCCGAAATAATAGCAAAGTTTAAACTTATACAAATTAAAGAACATCAAAATTCCCACATCAACGATTGGGAATTTCTAAACAGCAAAATGGTTAAGAAATAGAGGTAATATCAGCCGTTGATAATTTCACCTCCATTAGGGTGGAGGATTTGGCCTGTCATGTAGCTTGCATCGTCAGATGCCAGAAATTAATGCAACTTTACCCTTTAGTTTATAGGTAGGCTCCTTTGGCTCAAACAAAGGATTAGGTTTCATAGCAGTTTCCCTTCCCGGCTGATTGCGCTGGCGTTGTTTAGGTCTAAGTTGTTTTTGTTGTACTGGCTTCATAACTGTAAATAGGAGGTATGTAAATACAACAATATTTAGAGCAAATGGTTGCATTTAAAAAATAAACTACTAATTCCATAGATTTAATTGTTTCTTTTAGAAATAGTATTATATTTGCAGAATTAAATAACGGTTTTATACCCTGCAATCAAATGAAAACAGATTTACATTTTATAAAAATGAAAAGAAAAACATCTGCAAAAGGAATGCATTTCCTTTTAGACTGTTGTTGTTGTTGCTGATTCAGTGTGCTGTAATCACAGCTAAAACTAACACCTGTAAATTTTAAATAATAATAATTAGGGATGTCAAAAAAACATCCAGCTGGCATTGCTTTGCAATTTTTTTAGCTGGCAATACCAATATGTTAATCCTCATAACCAAACAATCATTTAATAATAAAATCATGAAAAAAAGTTTACTTATTCTCTTTTCATTAATACTTTCGGCAGGAGTTGCTTTTGCCCAAAACAAAGTAACGGGAATTATAAAGAGTGCAAGTGGCACTCCGGTACCAAATGCAACTGTGCTTATCAGGGGTACTAAGATTACCACATTTGCTAATGATAAAGGCGAATTCAGCATTACTACAGAGCAAGAGCCACCATTCTATATTCAAGTTAGCTCAGTTGGCTATAAAGCTCAGGATTTTCAGGTTTTGAAATTTCAGGATACTCCTTTAGAATTAACCCTTGTTGAAAATGCTCAGCTAGACGAAATTGTAGTAACTTCAAGAAGACGCTCTGAGGTTTTACAGGACGTGCCTATTGCAATTTCAGTTATTGGTGGCCAGGCCGCAGAAAATGCAGGAGCTTTTAACGTTAACCGTTTAAAAGAGCTGGTTCCATCTGTTCAGTTATATGCCTCAAATGCAAGGAACACTACACTTAACATCAGAGGCTTAGGCTCTACATTTGGGTTAACCAACGATGGTATTGATCCCGGAGTAGGTTTTTATGTTGATGGGGTTTATCAGGCTCGTCCGGCTGCAACTTCTACAGATTTTCTTGATATTGAACAGATAGAAATCCTTCGTGGCCCTCAAGGTACCTTGTTTGGTAAAAACACAACCGCAGGTGCCTTTAACATCACTACTACAAAACCTACGCAGGTTCCAACTGCAAAAGTTGAACTTAATGTTGGAAACTATAACTTCATGCAGGCAAAAACATCGGTTTCGGGAGCAGTAGCTAAAAACCTTGCCGCAAAATTAGCCATCTCGGGTACTCAGAGAGATGGTACGATCTGGAATACCAGCGAAGAGCGCAGATACAGCGGTCAAAATAACCTTGGGTTTAAAGGTCAGCTATATTTTACTCCTTCAGATAAACTACAGATATTGTTAAGCAGCGATGTGAGCATTCAGCATCCGGCAGGTTATCCATTGGTAATTGCAGGTGTAACTACTACAGAGAGAAGTGCATACCGTCAGTACGCCAAAATTATCTCCGATTTAGGATACGAACAACCTAAAATAGATCCTTTTTCAAGAAAGATCAATACTAATACACCTTGGAAACAAGACCAGTCAATTGGAGGTATCTCTTTAAACGTAGATTATAAAATAGGAAACGGAACACTTACATCTACTACTGCATGGAGGTTCTGGAACTGGGATCCTACAAACGACAGGGACTTCTCTGAAGTGTCTGCATTAACCAAATCACAAGGTAACTCACGTCATGATCAATATTCGCAAGAAGTTAGATATGCCGGTAATATCTCTGAGAAAGTAAGTGGCGTGATCGGTGTATTTGCACTTGCTCAAAATTTGAAAGGTTTATCTCAGACCGAAGAGGTAGGTAAAGATCAATGGAGATTTGTACAAACATCTGCAACTGGTGCTCAGGCAGGTTATACCACACCTGGTTTGTTAGATGGTTTTGGCATCAAAACCAATTCAACCATCAAATCATTAAGTACTGCAATTTTTGCGCAGGCCGATTGGGAGTTTGTTGAACATTTGCATGTTTTACCTGGTTTAAGGTTCACTTACGATAAAAAAGATGTTGATTACGACAGAACAACCTACGGAGGCCTTCAAACTACTGATGCTGCCTTACTTGCCCTTAAAGCTGCTGTTTATGCCAATCAACAATTCAATACCAGTACCGATAACAATAACTTATCTGGTAACATTACCTTATCATACCGTCCAACCACTAAGTTAAATGTGTACGGAACTTTCTCTACCGCCTATAAACCTGTTGGTGTAAACGTAGGAGGTTTGCCAACTACAAGTAACGGAACAGCCGATTTGTCTCTTGCGGTAGTAAAACCAGAATATGTTCAGCATTATGAATTTGGCTTAAAAACAAAGCCTGTTAAAGGTTCAATTGTAAACGTTACAGCTTTTAATACAGATATTAAAGATTATCAAACCAATGTACAATCTCCACAGCTAGGAGTAAACAGAGGTTACCTTGCAAATGCAGAAAAAGTAAATGTAAAAGGTATTGAAATTGACGGAAGCTATCAATTAGAACGTTTCTTAAGCATAAATGCCGCTGTAGCCTATCTGGATGGTAAATATAAAAAATTTACCAATGCTCCACTTCCTTTAGAAGAAACTGGTCATACTGAGCTTGTTAATGGTACAGCTACGCAGGTTGCATTTAAAGATGCTTCAGGAGGCAGATTGCCTGGTATTTCTAAATGGAATACCTCAGGAGGTGCTGAATTTAGTGCCCCCGGTAGAGTAGGCTCAAGAGATGGCAGGTTCTTTATTGCCGGTGATGTGAGCTACCGTTCAGAATACTCTTCAAATCCAACTCCATCAAAAGTGTTAAATGTTGAAGGATACACACTTATAAATGCAAGAATTGGATTCAAATCAGATAAAATATCCATTTTTGGCTGGAGCAGAAACATAGGAAACACCCACTACTTTGAACAATTGCAGGCTGCTGCTGGTAACTCTGGCTTATATGCCGGTGTACTTGGCGATCCAAGAACTTATGGCGCTACATTACGCTATTCTTTCTAAGATTGTTATTTAGTAAGCTATAGAAAAAGGGCTATTCTCATTGGAATAGCCCTTTTTCTATAGCTTAAAGCCATTATTTTTTATTTGAATTTTTGCCATTTTATGATCGTTCCATACCTTTTTCTTAAGCTATAATGCACCTGTTGGCATGGCCTTTGTAATAGCTATGTTACATCAAAACATCAAATTATGAAAAAGACAATGAGAATTTTCAGTCTACTTTTAATTGCTACGACGGTTATGATCGCCTGTAAGAAAGACACAGATCCGGCAGACAAAGACTTCTTTGTGGGGACCTATAGAGGATCTATTTCTTATCAAAAAGATGACAACACAATAACCAGTTCGGAAGGGAAGGTTACAGTGAGTAAAGTCGGAGAGACTTACAATTTTTTCTTTGGCAATAATATTCCTGATATAAAGGGAGTGAAGTTTGAAAAATCCAGCGACAATAACTATGTCAGCGTGGGAAGTGGAGTAACTGGTATTTCAATTAATGCCAGTACCTTAAAAGTGTTAGTTTCAAATAATGGAGCTACCTGGACAGCTGATTGCACCAGGTAATAAACAGCAATAAATTAAGCTTATTAGAAAACCCGTCATTAATGGCGGGTTTTTTTATAGGGCAAAAATTAAGGCTATCTGAAAGGATAGCCTTAAAAACCAAATATAAATTAAAATGAGTATTAATGTTTGTGCTTCACAGCATGGAACGTTGCTTTACCGTACTGACTTTATTATTATTCTTCTATGTTTACATTATTGGAAGAATAATAATAGCTATCCAATGCCAGAAACTAAATAAATAACAATAATTAACTTAAAACACTATGAGCAAGTTCGCGAAATTAAAAGAGGTAGTGGCCTCAGTAGAAACAGATGTAGAAAAATTTTATAATGCGGGTAACAGTGCTGCGGGTACAAGAGTGCGCAAAGCTTTACAGGAAATTAAAGGCCTTGCCCAGGAAATCAGAACGGAGATTACTGAAAAGAAAAACCAGGGAAAATAAGTTGTTGCGATCTTAGACCATACAATTTGTACACTCACCCAATTGATCAGGAAAAGCGTTACTCGAGCTATCCTGATCAATTGGGTTGATTTTTTTATACCCTAATTAATCCTTAAATGTTAGCACAAATTTTACACCCTCATTAACCTTGCTTTCTACATCAATATGCCCACCCAAGCTATTAATATGATTGTACACCAGATAAAGGCCAATACCTTTACTTTCTGTATGATTGTGAAATGTTTGGTGCAAACCAAATATTTTGTGTTTAACCTTTTCCATATCAAAGCCCTGGCCCTGATCAGTAAAAATCAATTGATGTACACCATTTGTTTTTCTGGTAGCGATAGAAATATCAGGGTGCGAGTCTGGCTTTGCATATTTTATTGAGTTTGTGATCAGGTTAAGGAATATACTATCCATGTAAACCCTGTTAAAGTTTATGGTTTCAAACTCCGAAAAATCAATATTAATAATAGCTCTGGAGCCAAGTATCAGCGAATTTATCGATTGAAATACTCCTTTCAGAGACTGATGAAGATTCAGATCCTCAGTAGGTACATGTACGCTTTTTTTCTCGCTGGCTGCGTCCAGATAATAGTTTAAAGTAACCTTAAGCCCTTCTGTTGTAGAGTGTAATATATTTACCAGGTTTTTGGTCTCTTTATCCTGAATGGTCGAAGTATCTAAAAGGCTAAATATAGCAAGCAAATTGTTTACAGGAGCTCTTAAATCGTGCGAGGCCATATGAGTTAAGTGCTGCAGTTCTTCATTAATCTTCGAAAGGCTAATTAAAAGTTTGTTCCGTTCCTCCTCAAGTTTCTTTTTGTGGGTTACATTCTTGGCAATTGCATAAACAAGTTCCGATTCTGGAACAGGAATTGAAGTCCATGATAACCAAACAATTTCACCCTTTTTAGTCTGATAGCGGTTTTCGAAATTTAAGAGCGGAAGGTTTTTTCTGAGGTTTTTTCTAAGTTCTTCTGTAATATTCTTGTCCTCCTCATAAACAAAACTATTAATCGGTCTCGAAAACAACTCCTCGTTGGTATATCCTAAAAGTTTAGAAACCGCCGGATTGATTCTTTTAAAATAGCCATCAAACCCCGCAATACACATTAGATCCTGAGAAACTTCAAAAAAGGGTTCGCTATCAAAATGATCTAAAGAAATTCGGAATTGGTTATTGGCTTTAGGTATCATAGGCCCAGATATTGTTTCCCCTTTTGTAAGGTTAATTGCTGTTTTCGTATTAAATCTACTAAAGTTTAGCAACTTGTTCATTTTATTCAGTGATGAATTATTTGTTTTTTATGGCCATTTATCATGAAAAGCACTTATTTGTTTGATACTCATTTGGTTTTATTTTTTACGAAAAGTGAAATAAAAATGATCCGGAAGTTGGCAATGCCGTTTTTTAGCATCATTTAGGCAATTCTCAATTGAATAAGCAATGTATAATAATTGTATTTGCATTGTTTAAACATTGTATAAACCCTCATCTTTTTACTAATTTGGTTCTTATTTCTAAGACAGAAATGTTAAGAATACTACCATTGTAAAAAACTAAAAAAGAATAAAATGCTGATAGAACCAAACATTAGATTAAGCCGGATTCTTAGAAATACATGGCAGGTAGATATCATTATGATTATCTCCTGTATAGCAGCCTACCTGGTGCGGACGGTTTTAATCAGGCATCACTTTGAAATTCCCTCTATAATTCCTACAGTTTTAGGTACAGCCATTGCTTTTTTTGTGGGTTTTAATAACAATCAGGCTTACGACCGCTGGTGGGAAGCCCGAAAAATATGGGGATCACTTGTAAACGATTCCCGATCATGGGCAAGGAGTATAATCAGCTATGTTTCGCAGGGCAAAGCCGATGATCTGCAATATGCTATTGTAAAAAAGAGACTGGTGTACCGCCAAATTGCATTTTTATATGCACTGAAAGCCAGATTAAGAGACGCTGTTGATGAAACCTACAGCCAATATCTTGAACCTCATGAAAAGGAGGAAATCAAATTGCAGGGTAATATAGCCAATGCCATTCTGATGCAACAGTCCAAGGCACTGCAACAATTGGAAAAAGAGGGGATGATTGATAGTTTTCGCTTTATTGAAATGAACCAATTACTGGTTAAACTTTGCGATGCGATGGGCATGACTGAGCGTATTAAAAACACTATATATCCAACCGCCTATATTTATTTTACTAAAGCCTTTATATGGCTTTTTGTGGTGTCGCTTACACTGGTTATAAGTGCCTTTGCAGGTGTATGGTCTATATTTTTAGGATGGCTGGTAGGTTTTGTGTACGTATCAACTCAGATCAATGGGATGAGCCTCATGAACCCTTTCGATAATAATTCGGCAGCAGTTCCATTAAATCAAATTACCCGTACTATAGAGATCAATCTTTTAGAAATGCTTGGCGAAACCAATATACCCGAGCCTGTAAAGCCAATTAATAATGAATACGTGCTTTAAGTTTTTTACAGAAAAGACCATAAATTTTACTCGGCAATAATTGTATTTTTTTAGTTACTTTTAGCAGCTGTTCAGGCCACCTAATGCCTTACAGGCCGATTTAATAATGGGGAACTATTCAAAACATACTGATGAAGAACTAGCCTTGTTGTTAAAACAAGCTGGCCCCGAGATTTTTAAAGAAATTTACGATCGGTATTGGGATAGATTACTTAATGCAGCCTATAAAAGGGTTAGAAACACCGAAACTTGCGAAGAAATTGTACAGGATGTTTTTACAAAACTCTGGACAAACAGGGCTTCGCTTGTATTTACAACCGGGCTGGGTAATTATCTGTATACCGCTGTTAGGTACAATGTGATAGATCATTATAGAAAACACGCCGTAAGGGAGAGTTTTATCAGCTCCGAACACGCTCATATAAAACTTGATAATTCTACAGAAGAATATGTTTTTCTTAACGATTTGAAAAAGCACATTGATATGATGATTGCTAAACTGCCTGATAAATGCCGCTCTGTTTATCAATTAAGCAGAATCGAGTTTAAAACAAATAAAGAAATTGCAACTGAGCTGAATATCTCTGAAAAGACTGTAGAAGGCCATCTAACAAAAGCACTACATAGCTTAAGAACAACGATTGCCGACCTTATGCCCATTTTATTATTTTTTTTAAAATAAGTTAAATTTCTAGCAAGGGTTATGCTGTTGTTATACGACATGCTATAAATAACCAATAGAGTTTAACGAAGTATGGACAATTTACAGCTTTCCAAATTATTGGAAAATTATATCAATGGCAATTGCACGCCCGAAGAGGTTTCAATGGTAAATCATTGGTATGATCAATATCAGGACAGTCCTAACCTTGTTCAGGGTTTATCCGAAGAAAATCAAAAACTACTAAAAGACAAGATCTTTTTAAATATAATAGCATCTTCTGATGAAGCAAACATCCCTGTTGTACCATTAAAATCAACACCAAAAATTGCTGCAAAGTGGCTTAAATATGCTGCGGCAGTAATTTTGGTGTTGTCTGTTGCCGTTCTTTTTTTTAACAGAGAACAATTGTGGAATAAACAAGATCAGGTGGCCAGCCAGCAAATTCATTTGGTAAACAGGACCGATTTTATTGTTAAAAGAGTACTACCAGATCAAAGTGTTGTTTATTTAAGTCCTCAGGCTAGTTTAACTTATCCATTGGAGTTTAAAAAGAATTCAAGAGATGTGGTTATGGAAGGGGAGTGCTTCTTTGAGATCACTAAAAATCCTGACAGGCCATTTATAATCAATAGCAATCACATTATTACCAAGGTGTGGGGCACTAGTTTTAGAATTTCAGATCATATAAATAGTGCTTCGGCAAGTGTAATAGTAGTAACAGGTAAAGTTTCTGTAAGTAAAAAAATTGTTGGCAAAAACGATGTTAAAACAGCCGATGAAGTGTTTCTGCTGCCTAAAGAAAGCATTGTTTTTAAGAAGAAAAAAGATGCACTTTATAAAAACAAACAAACAGATATGTCGTCCCTTACTATCTGGAACCACGTTGATCTGTCATTTAATGATAAAAAACTGTCAGAAATAGTGCAAGTACTCAGCTCAGAATTTAAGGCCACCATAAAAGTAAAGGATGAGGAGTTAAACAAAGTAGTGATGAATGCAGATTTGACCGATCTGAATTTGCCGGATGTATTGGAAGTGCTTAAAACTTCATTAAATCTGGAATATCACATTAATGATGATACCATTGTTTTAACCAAAAAGAATTAACCAAATAACCAATAAATAAACCTTCAAACCAACCTGTATGAAAAAGATTTTACAAACATGATCCCATAAGCTTTTTTAGTAAGTACAAGAGTGCTCGAACACTCCTGTACCTTGCTTTTAAGACCCCTTTTGTGACATCAATAAAATTGGTGAAGGGGCTTCAATTAATTATATTTTTTCAAATACAACCTTCTAAAATTATGAAATTTTATTTACATCATAAGCTTTTCTGGTGCAAAATCATGAGAATTACACTTAGTCAAATATTGGTACTGATACTGTTCACCGGTATCACTTATTCAAAGCCTACTCTGGCCCAGGAGGCATTGAATAAGAAAATAAGTTTAACCGTAGTGGATAAAACACTGACAGAAGTTTTGAGGACTCTGGCAGCGGCCAATAAGGTTCAGTTTATTTATAACCAGGATGTTATTCATTCCAGCAATAAAATATCCATGCAGTTTGATAATACTGAACTTAAAACTGTGTTAGATAAGCTTTTAAGCAAGTACGCTATACACTATCAGGTATACAAAAACAAAATTATTCTGATCGATGGCGAACGATTGGATACAAAACCACAAGGGGCCAGTTCAAAAGCCATTACGGTAACAGGTAAGGTTGTAGATGAGACCAATTTGCCATTAATTGGTGTCAGTGTTACTGTTAAAGGAACAAAAAATGGAACCATTACAGATATAGATGGAAAGTTTAAATTATCAGTTGATAATGCAAACGACATTTTAGTTTTTAAATACATTGGCTACATTACTTACGAAACACCTGTTAACGGTACCCAGCCTATAAATGTTCAGCTTAAGCCAGAAGATAAGTCATTAAGCGAAGTTGTTGTAGTTGGTTATGGTAAAAGTTCCAGAAAAGCTTTAATCAGCTCCATATCTTCCGTTAAAGGTGATGAGCTGAATAAAGGAGCAATTAGTGATGTGGGACAAATGTTGCAAGGTAAGGTACCGGGACTGAACATCAGCCGCAGTGGCGATCCAAACCGTAATGCCGCTATTGTAATGCGTGGAGCTTCTACCTTACGCGAAGGTGCACAGTCGCCATTATTCGTTATAGACGGCGTTCCGGGAGCAGATATTTCATTGCTTGCACCGGATGACATTGCCTCGATAGACGTTTTGAAGGATGCTGCTGCTGCTGCCATTTACGGTAACAGAGCTGCAAACGGAGTAATCATGGTAACTACAAAACGAGGTAGTGCAGGGCAAACCCAATTGGCTTACAGTACTTATTTTGGTCTCGAGAATGTATCCAACCAGTACGAGATGATGAACTCTGAGCAACTGAAAGCTTTTCTGGCCAGAAACAACTCCGCACTAACACCAGCCAATGATCAGGGTGCCAACACCAACTGGCAAAATGAAGTACAACGTAAGGATGCAATATCTCAAAACCATAACCTTTCGCTTAGCGGTGGTACGGATAAAACTACTTATAATGCTAGTATTAACTATTTCAAGCAACAAGGTATTGTAAGAACAAGTGATTTGGGCCGTTTTATTGGTCGTATAGGTCTTGAACAAAAAGCCCTGAATGACAAATTAAAAATCGGATTGAACCTGAGCAATTCAATTAGCGATGCCGATCTGGTACCTTATCGTAATACAGTACTTTCTCAGATGCTTACTTACCTGCCTACATCGCCGGTAAAAAATCCTGATGGATCTTATTTTGATAACCTGATTCAGACCAGTTATTACAATCCGGTATCTATGCTGGAGAACGCAACAGAGAACCTGAAAACTAAAAATATATTAGGAACCTTTACTGCAAACCTTAAATTGCCTTTTGGTTTCTCATATGATGTTGCTGCTTCCTATCAGAACACCCAAACTGTATATGGCGCCTTTTACAATAGCATTTATACATCCAGATATAATAACGTAAGGAACACGCCCGATCCTCCGGCAAATCCTTCCTTTGTTTCACTGGTGGGTAAAGATGGTTTAGCCTTAAGAAACGCTTACCAGAATACCAATAAGATCGTAGAAACTTACCTAACCTGGAACAAAAAGTTTGGTGATCACGATATCAATGCAGTAGTTGGATATTCTTATCAGCAATCGCTGAACAACGATGGGTTACAAACTTCCTCAACAAACTTTCCTATCAATCAGGTAGGTTATTACAACCTGAGCTTGGGTAACCCTTATGCAATTACCGATTTTCGTGTAAACTACGGTCCTGAATACCTTTATCAGGAAATTCTATTAATTTCTGACTTTGCAAGGGTAAACTATAACTATAAAAATAAATACCTGTTGCAGGGATCTATTCGTAGAGATGGTTCAAATGTTTTTGGTAACAATCAGAAATGGGGTTACTTTCCTTCTGTAGGTGCCGGCTGGAATATTGACCAGGAAAATTTCTTGAAAAATCAAAGCCTGATCAGCACGTTGAAACTACGTGGAAGTTATGGTATTGCCGGAAACTCGTTGGGCTTTGCACCATTGACTACAAAATTGATCTATGGCGCAGTTGGACAGTTTTATTACAACGGATCTCCTAGAGAAGGTGCTTATGGTGCTATTCAAAATGAGAACCCAAATTTGCGTTGGGAAAAAACAGCTACCGCAAACATTGGTATGGACTTCAGCATCTTTAAAGGAAGATTGGGCGGTTCAGTAGATTTTTATGATAAAAGAACTACAGACCTGATCATTGGTTTTGATGTTGATCAGAACCTTTATCCTTCAGGTCAGCTAACAGCTAACGTAGGTAAATTAAGCAATAGAGGGGTCGAGATTGTGCTGAATGGTACACCGGTAAGTAATGACAATTTCACATGGACTACAGGAATTAACCTTGCCCACAACGTTAACAAAGTACTTACACTTTCAGACAGCCAGTTTAAAATCGACGATAGGCTGATTTTTCAACCTGACGGTGGTGGACAAAGCGGTGCAACATTACAGATTCTATCTCCAGGGCAGCCAATTGGAACATTCTTTACCTTTAAATATGCAGGTAAAGATGCCAACGGAGTTTCTCAATATTATGATGCAGCCGGAAATATCAAAACACAGGGCTTGCTAAATAAAACTGATTATTACGTAATTGGTAATGCACAACCTAAGGCTTTAATTGGATGGACAAACTCGGTAAACTATAAAAACTTTGACCTGAGTGTTTTCGTAAGAGCGGTATTAGGTAACAAGATCATGAATGTAACCAGGGCCGATCTCTTCCGTCCAAACACAGCTCAATTTACCAACATACCTGTTGAAGTAGAAAATGAGTCGACCGCAGATTTCAACTCTTATAAGTATTCTTCTCGCTTTTTGGAGAATGGCAGCTACCTGCGATTGGACAATGC